>CAMCKZ010000009.1 GCA_945875545.1 Polyangium aurulentum
GTGCACGCGCTCTTCGGACGAAAAGCCGACGCGATGGTCTTTGTGGGTCCGCTCATTTTTGCCCAAGCGTGTGTCGTCATCGGGCGGCATCTCGGTGTGGGCCCCGAGGTCGGCTTGGCCTCGTGGCTCCTTTTCGTCGTCGGCATCGACGTCGCCCACGTGTGGTCGACGCTGTGGGTATCGGTCCTTCACGGTGAACAGCTACGGGCCCACGGCCTTCGCTTTTTAGGGCTGGCCGTCGGTCTCTACGGGCTCGCGGCGGCGACGTATTTCGCCTGGGGCGCGGTGGGCTTTTGGCGCGCGGTCGCCTACATCGCGTGCTTTCACTTTGTGAGGCAGCAGATCGGATGGGTGCATCTTGCACGTTCCCGCGCCGGCGAATGCGACGCCTTCGGAGCTCGCCTCGACGCAGCGGTGGCGGCGCTGTTGGCCCTCGAACCCCTGGCCTATTGGCATGTGCACGGGCGAAGTTTTGGGTGGATGACGACGGGCGACTTCATCACGTTTTCACCTGGTATTTTACTGCTTATTCGCGTTCTCCTCGCCGCGGCGGGGCTTCTCTTTGTCGTGCGCGAGGCGGCCCGGGCCCGGGGCGGAACCTTGCATCTCGGCAAGCTGCTCGTGGTCGTCTCGACGGGCCTCAGTTGGCATTGGGCCATTGAAAGCAGCGACAACGATTTTGTTTTTACCGCGTTCAACACGACGGCCCACGCAGCCCCGTATGTGTACTTGGTCGCCACCCGATCGGTGCCCGGTTCGCTTGCGCGACGCAGCCTCGATGGCGCGCGGACCGCCGCCGTCTTTCTCGGAATTCTTGCCCTCGCTGGACTCCTCGAAGAGACCGCGTGGGACTACCTCGTGTGGGGCGAGAGACTCTTTTCAGGGCCTCCGCCGTGGCTTCGCGACCTCGCGCCAGCCCTCGTGCCGCTTCTCGTGTTGCCCCAGCTGACGCACTACGCGCTCGACGCATTTTTATGGCGACGCCAGCACCGTCCGTCGCTTCGCGGCACCTCGTAAACCCTGTCGATTTGCTGAAATAAAGAACGCTCATCCTTTTCGAGGCCGGTCCGGCTAGAGTCCTCCGCGATGACCACGCAGCTCTTCGTCCTTGCCGCGATTCTTCTCGTTCTTGCCCCTACTTCGCGGGCAACGGCCGACGAGGCCGAGCGTTACGACGCCGATGGAGTGCGAGGCATTTCGCGCTTCGCGGAGCTGTACGCCAAGGCCGCAACGGCGCAGCGCGAACGCCGCCCCGACGAAGCCCTGGGCCTTTTGCAGAAGGCTTCCGTCCTGCAGCCAAAAAATGCGCTCGGGCACCTTGGCCAGGCGGAAATTCACTTTGCCGCCGGCCGTTTGGGCGAGTGCCAACAGGCCCTTAATGTGGCCGATGCCCTCACCGGCTCGCGCGATCAGCGCATGCGTACGCGCGTGCTCGTCTTGCGGGCCATGGTCGCCGAAAAACTGCCCGAAGGCGACGCACTGGCCGCTTGGCTTGGGGCCGACACGTGGGTTTCCGAGGTAAATGCCACGGGACCCGAGCGCGCGTCCATTCGCCAACACGTCGAGGCGCATGAGAAAATGCGCGGCCAAAAAGTGCGCGACGAGGCCGTGCGCGCGCGCATCTTGGAAGGTGAGGCGAAGCTCGTCGCGCCCTGAATGCCTGGGCGATGCCTGGGCGATGCCTGGGCGATGCGCGGGCGATGCGCGGGCGATGCATGGGCGATGCATGGGCTCGGAGACGCCCGACAAACACACGAGACAATTTGGCCAAGAGACTCGCCTCGTGTACACCTTTCGGCAGTGCACGCGCTCTTTCCCGCAACATTGGTTCATCGCTTTCCCGGTCCGTGCGGGCGCTCCCTCGCATGACCACCCAACACACGCCGGAAGAACGCCGCGGGGCCATCGGACTTTCGGTCACCGACGATCACATGGAGGCGTGGGTCCAGGTTCAAGACGGCTTTGAGCCTTCCGGCGAAGACTACCGCGAGGCATTGCATGCCGCTGGAATCATTGAGGGAATAGACGAAGACGCCCTCGCCGGCGCCGAGGCAAATCCGCCCGTCTACGAGGGTGTTGTGCTGGCGCGGGGCCGGTTGCCCGTGGCAGGTCGGCAGGCCGAGGTCGAATTTCTCTTCGCCACCCTCAAGAGCCCGTTCGTCGCGCCCGACGACCTCGATGCCCCCCTCGCCATTGATTTTCGCGAGAGCAAAGTTCTCCAACATGTCGGCGCGGGAGACGTTCTGGCGCGCAAAAGGCCCGCCTCCGTGGGCGTGAGTGGTGCCACCGTTTTTGGGGCCGAGTTGCCGGCCAGCGGAGGAGGCGACACGGTTTTCTTGGCGAGCACCAACTGCACCTACTCCGACGACCGCACCGCGATTCTCGCGAAAATTTCAGGGGTTCCCATCCTTGAAAAGGGAAATAAGGTTTCCGTACAGGCCGTTCTTCAGGCCAAGAACGTCGACTACTCCTCGGGCAATCTGCACCACATCGGATCGGTCAAAATCGACGGCGACGTGCTTCCAGGTTTTCGCATCGAGGCCACGGGCAACATTGATGTCGGTGGCACCGTGGAGGGCGCAAGTCTTTTGGCGGGCGGAATGGTGTTGATACGGGGCGGAATCCGCAACCGCGCGACGGTCGAAGCGGTCGGAGATGTCTTTGTCAAGTTCGTTGATTCGGAGTCTTCGGTGAAGTCCCAGAGCTCGATTCACGTGGCTCTCGACTGCATTCAGTCCAGACTTGATGCGAGTGAGTGCATCGTTGTGGGCGGGCAAATCTCAGGGGGTCACGCGAAGTCGGGCCTGCTGATCGAGGCCCGCGGGGTGGGCTCCATGCGCGAGGTTGCGACCCGCGTCGAAATTCTTCGCGTGGTTGGAGATGCGGCCCTCGTGCAGGCACGCGAGGAGCTTGCGCGCCTTGAAGCAGCCGCAACACAGCCCATGCGCAGCCAAGGGTCAGCCGGTCCGTCGGTGGTGCCCGGAGGTCGTACGTCCGTCGCGGCGGGAGGAGCGCGGCCGAGCATGGTGGCCCCGCCACGCCTCATTGCGCCGCCGGCGATGCGCCCCGTGGGCACAAGCCTTCTGCCCCGTCCCAACATGCCGGCCATCATGCCTCGGCCCCCCACGGGTCTCGGAGCGCCTCTGCGGCTGCCCAAGCCACCTCCGCCTGGCGCCTCGCTGCTGCCGCGGGCTGGGGTTTTGCTTGCAAAACCGACCGTCACGGCCAGTGATACGCCGGGTGCTACGAAGCCCGAATCTCTAGGCGCCCGCCTGGGTTTGCCCTCGGTCGCGTCCGCACCTCAGACGGCAAGTCAGATGCGGCGCGCCGTGCAGGAGCAGGTGCGCCACGAATGGGACGTCCTCGCGTCACGCCGCGTAGTCGATTATTTGGTCACCGAGCTCGCCAACACGAACACGACGCGAGGCCGCGTGGTGGTTCGCGGCAACGTGCACGCGGGAACGACCGTCGCCATTCACCACATGGTTCAAGAGGTTCATTCGCCGGTGCAGGGGCGCGTCTATTTTGCCGGCGAGGGATACGTCAAAGAGGCCATCGTCGCGATGGCGCATTTGGGCACTTGAGCGGACTCGCAGCGCTCCCGCACCATTCGCCTAGCGGCCGATTTGCGCCCCTCCCCAACGGAGGCCCTATCGGGTAAATGCCTCACGCATGGCGGCCCACGGTGTCTTGCGAATTGTCTTTCTTGCTCTCATGGGCTCCCTCGGTGCCACGTGCAAAGGGCAGCAACCGGCCGAAGGCGCCGCAGCGAAGCCCGTGGCCGCGCCCATCGCCACAGACCTCACCCTGCCCGGCATCGATACCAGCGCCTTTACACCGCGGGAGCGCAGGGAATTTTCAGCAATTGTGTCATCGCTGAAGGCCCCATGCGCGGCTATTGACAAAACCATCGCCGCGTGCATCCTCGAGAAGGCCAACTGCGGCGCTTGCGTTCCGGCGGCCTCTTTTCTGTGGCGCGCCATCCGCGACGGGCAACCGCGGGAACAGGCCGAAAAGGCCTTTCATTCGCGCTTTGACGCCGACCAGGTGAAGAGCGTTCCCATCGATAATTCGCCCGTTGCGGGCCCCGATGGAGCAGCCGTCACCATCGTGGAATTCGCTGATTTTCAGTGCCCGTACTGCGCCGTGGTCTACCCGCGCCTCGAGAAAGTGGTCGACGAGTTCAAGGGCAAAGTACGTGTGGTTTACAAGTTCTTTCCGTTGCCTTCCCACCCGCACGGAGAAGACGCGGCCCGCGCCGCAGCGGCCGCGCACCTTCAGGGCAAGTTTTGGCCCATGCACCACAAGCTGTTCGACAACCAAAAGACGCTGGAGGTCAGCGATATCGAGCGTTACGCGAAAGAAGTGGGCCTTGATCTTCCCAAATTTCGCGCCGATCTGAGGGGTAAGGCCGTGTCCGAGCGCATTGACCGCGACAAGAAACTCGCAGCGGATCTGCAGCTCGCCGGCACGCCCACCATTTACATCAACGGCCGTTTGCACGAGCCCAGCGCCAGTCTCAGCGACTCGGTCTCGATGGAGTTGACCAGCCTCGAGACGGCTCCTTGAGTGCCACCCCGGACGACGCTTGCGGCTGTTTCCCGTCCGGGCGCCACTGGCCTGGCATCGCCCATCTGATTGGCTCGAATATCCAGGGTGTAGCCCAAGAATTCGACGCACAGGCGCCCTGGGCCGACCTTCCCGTGGCCCTCCTCGATGTCGAAACCACGGGCCGCGATTCCGGCGTCGATCGCATCGTCGAACTCGGAATCGTGATCGCGCGCGGGGGAGCTATCATCGACCGACGCGGATGGCTCGTGAACCCCGAGAGGCCGATCCCCGCCGAGGCGACCGCGGTTCATCGCATTACCGATGCCGATGTGGCGGAGGCACCCACTTTCGCCAAGGTGTTTCCCGAGGTTCTCGCGATGCTCTCCGGGGCCATTCCCGCCGCGTACAATGCAGACTTTGATCGAGGTTTTCTCCTCGCCGAAACGCTTCGAGCCGGGGTCGTCATCGGCCCCTCGTTGGCCCCGGCACTTCGCCGCGAGGTCGACTGGCTGGACCCGCTCGTGTGGGCCCGCGAACTGCAAGCGAGCGAGAAGTCGCGAACGCTCGGTGAGGTGGCGCGCCGCTTGGGGGTCGAGCTCGCAAATGCCCATCGCGCGACGGACGACGCCGAGGCGGCTCTCCGCGTTCTCATGGCCTTCGGCAAAGACGACCGCGTGCCGCGAACGTACGGCGCGTTTGTGATCGAGCAGAAACGATTGTCCCGCGCCCAGGCCGACGCTCGCGCCCGCTGGCGCCGCTAAAAACCGAATAAATCCAGACGGTTATCGCTCTCGCGCCCTGTCGCTCCCTGTCGCTCCCTGTCGCTCCCGGTTACGCCGGCGTCACATTGGCGAAGCTTGGCGCACAACAACGGTCAGCGGAGTTTTGCTCTGCGAGAACGTGTTGTCGAGCTCGCCGTCCACGAGGCGCAGGGCATCCATTTGGGAAGAAGCTGCACTCTGCATGGATCCCAAAAGGGTCGTGTACGTGGACTGCTTGCCGTCGAAGAGCCCCTTCAAGAGCGCCGCGGTGACCGCTCCACTGCCGCGAACGCTGGAGGGCAACCCGTTCACGATCTTGTCGAGATTCTTGGTGCCGCCGGGCTTCATCGCGAAGAAATCGTCGTGGTAGTAATTGAACGATAGGCAGGAATTTATCAGCATGAGCTGATACCGGTCGTTGAAGTTCGCGCTCGAATAGGCGGTGGGTTCGAGGGGGCCATGACCAAAGTGCGAGTGACCATTGTAGAGAAAAACGTCGCCGTGCCAGAAGGCTTCGAGGTACCGCCACTGGGCCTTTTGCCGTGCCTCCGCGGTGCCGTCTTCGTAGCCATAGAAGAAGCGAATATTGAGGCTTCGTTCCGCGGCCACCCCGTTTTGCCCGTTCCGAGAGACCGTCAACGGAACGCTGAGATCAATGGCGCGCTCCGTGAGCTTCTCAAGGCATTGCTTGCGGAATGCAAGTATTCGCGCGGCGTCTGTGCCGAGGGCCGTGGGGAACGGTTCTTCAGCCAAAATCCAGCCTGTTAGCTTGTCGTAAGTCACGCCATCGACCTTCGCGCCGTCGACAAATACATCGAGGAGCATCGCGAAGGGCTGCGTTGCCACCACGCGCAGACCGGGCATCGCGCGCAGCATGGTGCGAAAGAAGGAAACCGCTTCGCGGCCGAGGGCATCGTCTGGACTTGCCGCGTCCGCATCAACGCCGAAGAACGAATGCACCTGCACCGTGGAGCGACTGGTGCCTACGCCGTAGAGGCGATCGTACTCGGGAGAAGCGCTCAC
Source organism: Polyangium aurulentum (assembly GCA_945875545.1). Lineage (GTDB taxonomy): Bacteria > Myxococcota_A > Polyangia > Polyangiales > Polyangiaceae > CAIQDA01. The sequence continues at coordinate 6,336 of CAMCKZ010000009.1, forward strand.
GCTGCCCTGAGCTGCCGCCCCAAGCTTCATCGTCAGCGGCATGAAAACCCTGGAAAGTTCCTCGGGGCCAACCTTCAAGAGGCTCGGCCCGAGGGCTTTTCGTTCGTTCGCCAAACGCTTCGCTTCCGCGGCTTGCAGCGTGCGGCACGAGGTGAGCTCCGGCGAAAAATGATACCAAAGAGAGTCCGTCGCGCTCGTGCGATCATCGGAGCACGAGGCCCGCACGAGGTCGGCCTTCTGCTCGTAATCACCGAAGAGCAGCGTGAGCGCCGACGTGGAAAGCCGGTCGTAGGCCCGCGACACCACCGCGCGATCATTGTACGTGAAGCGAACGCGCTGCACTTGCGGGGCGGGCGCGACGGGCGCGACGGGCGCAGAGGGGCTCGACGCGCCCACCACCGAAACGGTTTCCCTCGTCCATTTGCTGGGATTCATCGTGTTCGACGCGGCCCGGTCGCGCAGACCAATTTTCGGCGATCGCAGCGCGCCGAGGGCCGTCTTCACTTGCTTCGCGATGGCCGCACTCACGGCTGCATCCGATGCATTCAACGGCTGGTACACGTATGACGAAAACTGCACCGGCCTCTCCACGCCCGAGGTCGACGTCAACCCGTCGTCGCCGAGCTCCACCTCCACGGCGTCGGGCGACGCGTTCTCCGGCGCCCCCGAACAGCCCGCACACGCGAGGGCGACGAGGGAAAAAAGAGGAAGCGCGCGGCTGCGAAAAAGGTCCTTGAACATGGGGCTGGCGCGTAGTGACTCAGAGATGAGGCGCGTGCAAGGAGAAAACGAAGGGAAATACCTTACACGGAAAAACACAAGGTTATTTCCAGTACAACCACGCACGGCGTATAACCGCATCATGCGTTCAACCGTTTGTCTTGCCGCCCTCGTGCCTCTCACGTGGGGCCTATTTTCGTGCACGAAGACGACCCCCGAAGCGTCTGCCGAGGTCGACCCGCCGATCGTCGACGCAGGTCCGCCGTGCCCCGGCGCGGGCATCCAAAAGGGCCCGTGGGTCGCCGGCGTCACGCGCACGTCGGCCATCGTCCGTTGGGAAACCTGCGGCGGCGCGCGGGCCCTCGGAATCAAGGTCGCAGTCGGGGCCAGTGCGGCCGTGGCCGTCGCGGGAACCGTCGCCGAATTCACCCTGACAGAGAGCTTTGAGGCACCCCTCGCCCCGAAGGCGCCCAAAGATTACGCCGGGCCCGTGTGGACCCACGAGGCCGTTGTCACCGGGCTAAATGCAGGCAATTGTGCGACGTACACCCTCGACGGAGATGCCTCAAAACTGGGTGCATTCTGCACGCTTCGTGCCGCGACCGACGAGATAAGTTTCGTCGCGATCGGCGACACGAATCCGGGCCTGCTTCGCACGGGGCCGCTGTTGCCCTTCGCTGCGACGGCGACGTTCAAGCCCGACTTCGTTGTCCACCTTGGCGACATTCAATATTACGATTCGCGATTGGAGACCTGGGCCAGCTGGTTTCCAGTGATGCAGCCCTTGCTGTCGCTCGGTGGATTCTTTCCCGTACTTGGAAACCACGAATTTGAGAATTCGACGGACTTTTCCGAGTATTTCATGCGGTATTTCGCCAAAACAGGCTTCTCGGGCACCGACCGCTGGCACTCTTTTGAGAGCGCCGGAATCTCGTTCATCATCCTCGATACCGAGTCGCCCATGGACGACGCGAGCGAGCAGGGCCTCTGGCTCAACGCGACCCTCGCGGAGCTTGGGGCGCGCAAGGCGAGCGACGACTACCGCGGGGCCGTGGTGGGCTTTCACAAGCCGTTTCTGACGTGCGGCGACACCTACGACAACCCGGGACTGCTGGCGCTGTGGGAGCCCCGTTTTGTGGCAGCAGGAGTGGCCTCTGTTTTGATGGGCCACATGCACGGCTACGAGCGTTTTGACCACGGGGGGCGCCCATGGGTCGTCACGGGCGGGGGCGGCGGAGCAATTCGCGACCCAAGCCAAAACATGACGCGTGCATACTGCACGGAACGCACGAAAGGCGGGGCCTACTACCACGTGATGCGCATTCGGTCTGAGGGGACCAAACTGCACATGGACGCGGTGGACGACACGGGCGCCGTCGTTGACGCGTTCGATGCGCCGCTTTTGCGGGGCCCGAAATCGCTCTAATCTTCGCGGCCGCGGCTGAGAATTTTCTGGCGCTCAGGTGGTTTTTGCCATCCAGCTGTTGCAGTAACCCGCGGGATTGATGGGGCCCTTCACGATGGTGCAAGCGCCGCACTGCCCATCGGCCGGAGCTGCTTTGTAAAGCTGGCAGCCGCCGCACTGTTTGCCCGGTTGCACCGAGGCGTCGACGTAACCGAGCGTGGTGCGCATCTGCAAATCGGCAGGCGGCAGACCCGTGGTGTCGTTGCACGAAAGCGCCTTGGGGCCCGGCGCCTCTTTCTTGCCGCAGGCAGCCAACGCCGCTCCAGAAGCAAGAACCGCGAGGCTTTTTCCAAGGAATGAACGGCGGCTGGTCATCATCGGGTCACTCATTTGTTTTCTCCTAGCCGAGACAATGGCGTTACCCCAGGTTGGAAGCGAGCCATTTCTCTGCATCGCTTAGCGATAAGCCGCAGCGCCTTGCGTAGTCTTCGAGTTGATCTTTTCCGATGCGGCCAACGGTGAAGTACTTGGCCTCCGCATGTGGAAAAAAGAGCCCGCTCACGCTCGCGGCGGGGGTCATGGCCATCGATTCGGTCAGCGCCATGCCGCTTTGCGCCGCGTCGAGCATGTCAAAAAGCGTCGCCTTGGGAAGGTGGTCCGGGCATCCGGGGTAACCAAACGCGGGGCGAATGCCGCGGTACTTTTCGCGCAGCAAATCGTCAACGGCGATGCCCTCGATTGGCTCGTAGCCCCACGCCATGCGGGCCTCCCGGTGAAGCCATTCGGCCGCGGCTTCTGCCAAGCGATCCGCCAGGGCTTTTACAAGGATTGAGCGGTAGTCGTCGAGGCGAATTTCATGCTCCCGCGCGAGTTCTTCGGCCCCAATTCCAGCGGTCACAGCGAAGGCCCCGACGGTGTCGTTCGTGGCCCTTTCTTTCGGTGCCACGAAGTCTGCGAGGCACGGGTTTCCATCTTTTCCGGCCACCTGACGCCGAAGCATCGGGAAGCGCCGTTCGAGGTCGTCGTGCCCCGTGAGCACGAGGTCGTCGCCGTCGGAATGGGCACGAAAAAAGCCCCAGCTGGCCTTGGCCTTGACGCGCCCGTTTGCCACAATTTCCTTAAGCATTTCAGTGGCATCCGCGAATAGTTCTCGCGCTGCTTTGCCTTGTTCTGGGTCGTTCAAAAGCTCGGGGTAGCGCCCGCGAAGTTCCCAGCTCGTGAAGAAGAACGTCCAGTCGATGAGCGGTACGAGCGCGTCGAGCGCGAGGTCGATGTGGCGAACCCCAAGAAAAGAGGGCGTCGGCAAATCCGCAAAAGAAAGCTCGCGTCGGCGTGCGCGGGCTTCTCCGATGGTGAGAAGATCGCGGCCCGTACGCGACGCAAATGCGGCACGCGTGATCGCCTGTTCCGCAAGAAGCTCTTTCGCGAAGACCTGTCTTTTCTCTTCGTTTAGGAGCTTGGATACGACCCCGACCGCGCGGGATGCGTCGAGGACGTGGGTCACAATGCCGCTGTATTCCGGCGCGATTTTCACCGCCGTGTGCGGCTTGCTCGTGGTCGCGCCGCCGATCAAAAGCGGGAGGTTCAAGCCCCGTGCCTGCATCTGCCGCGCCACGCCGACCATCTCATCGAGGCTCGGAGTGATGAGCCCCGAGAGGCCGATGATGTCGACCTGCTCGCGCTTGGCGGCCTCAAGAATTTTGTCGGTGGCAACCATCACACCGAGATCGATGATCTCGTAATGGTTGCAGCCGAGCACCACGCCGACGATATTTTTTCCGATATCGTGCACGTCTCCTTTGACGGTGGCGAGCAGCACTTTTCCGTTCTTTCGGAGTTTTCCCTTCTCTCCCTGGGCCTCAATGAGCGGGGTCAGACGCGCCACGGCTTGCTTCATTGCGCGGGCACTTTTGACGACTTGCGGGAGAAACATTTTCCCGGCTCCGAAGAGATCGCCGACCACTTGCATGCCGGCCATCAGCGGTCCTTCGATCACCTGGATCGGGGCGCCAAGAACGCCGAGAGCCTCGTCGACGTCGGCTTCGAGATGGTCGAGAATGCCGTGCACGAGCGCATGTTCCAAGCGTTTTTCCACGGAAGCGACGCGCCAGCGTTCGTCGACCTCGCGCTTGGTGCCGGAGCCAGTCACCCTCTGCGCAAGAACCAAGAGCCGGTCGGTGGCATCGTTTCGCCGATCGAAGAGCACGTCTTCAACCGTGTCTCGGAGCTCCGCCTCGAGGGAGTCGTAGACCGCCAGCTGGCCCGCATTGACAATGCCCATGTCGAGGCCCGCGCCGATGGCGTGGTACAAAAAACACGCGTGCATGGCCTCGCGAATGACCTGATTTCCTCGAAATGAGAACGAGAGGTTCGAAATTCCGCCGCTGAATTTGGCCCCCACGCAGCGCACTTTCAGTTCCTTGATCGCGTCGATAAAATCGATCGCGTACCGCGCGTGCTCCTCAATTCCCGTGCCGACGGCGAACACGTTGGCGTCGAAAATGATGTCTTCGGGGCGAAAGTTCAAACGCGTGACGAGGAGCTGAAACGCGTGCTCCAGAATCTCAACTTTGCGCTTCGACGTGTCGGCTTGGCCCTTCTCATCGAAGGCCATCACCACGACCGCGGCACCAAAGCGTTGCGCGATGCGGGCCTTCTCAAGAAACGGCTCGACGCCGTCCTTCATGCTGATGGAATTGACGATTCCTTTGCCCTGAACACAGCGAAGCCCCGCCTCGATGACCGACCAGCGGGAGCTGTCGATCATGATGGGAATGCGGGAAATTTCAGGCTCCGACGCGACGAGGTTCAAAAATCGGACCATGGCCGCCTCGGAATCGAGCATGCCTTCATCCATATTCACGTCGAGAATATTGGCGCCCCCGCGAACCTGATCGAGGGCCACCGAGAGGGCCGCGTTGAAGTCGTCGGCCTTGATGAGATTCGCAAAACGAGCCGAGCCCGTGACGTTCGTGCGCTCGCCCACGAGGAGAAAGTTGGACTCTTTGGTGACCGTGAGTCGTTCGAGCCCGGCGTAGTGCGTCAGTTTGTCGAACGCTTTTTCTCCGATGATTCGCGGCGGAACGTGCGCGACGCTTCGGGCGATCGCCGCGATGTGCTCCGGCGTTGTGCCGCAACACCCGCCCACGAGGTTGACGAGCGAGGCTTCCGCAAACTCCTTGAGGAAGCCGCCCGTTTGCTCCGGCTCTTCGTCGTATTCGCCCATCGCGTTCGGGAGGCCTGCGTTCGGGTAACACGACACGCCGGCGCTGGATATTTCCGATAGTTCCTCCAAATACGGACGCATTTCGCGCGCCCCAAGCGCGCAGTTTAGGCCCACAAAAAGAGGGTTCGCGTGGCGGATGCTCGTCCAAAAAGCGTCGACGGTTTGACCGCTCAGAGTTCGCCCGCTGCGGTCTGTGACGGTGACGGAAATGCCGACAGGAAGGCGTCGACCGAGGGCGCGAAAGGCGTCGTCGATGGCCACGAGCGCGGCCTTCGCGTTGAGGGTGTCGAAGATGGTTTCGACGAGAAGGAGGTCGACCCCGCCCTCCATGAGTCCCCGCGTCTGTACTTCGTATGCGGCGCGTATTTCCTCAAATGTTACCGCGCGGTAAGCGGGATCGTTGACGTCGGGAGACAGCGAGAGGGTGCGATTCGTCGGCCCGATAGCGCCGGCCACGAATCGAGGTTTGTCCGGCGTGCGATCGGACCACTCGGACGCGGCCCGTCGAGCGATTCGTGCGGCTTCGACGTTCAGGTCGAAGGCAATGGCCTCAAGGCCGTAATCCGCCTGGGCAATCGCTGTGGACGAGAATGTGTTGGTCTCGACGATGTCGGAACCGGCTGCAAAATACAGGTTGTGGATCTTGCCAATGACCTCGGGTTGCGTGAGCACCAAAAGGTCGTTGTTGCCTTTCAGTTCGCGGCCGTGATTCTGAAATCGCGACCCGCGAAACGCGCCTTCGTCGAGGCCTTCGCGCTGGATCATCGTGCCCATCGCGCCGTCAAGAATCAGAATGCGCTGCTGAAGGGCTGAGCGAAGCAGAACTTCCGGGTCGGTGGCCATGGTGCGCGCTTAGCGCAAAACACCGCCCGTCCCCATGGCTTTGCGCAGGTCCGCGCACCACTCCGGGGCAACGACGGCGCAGGCAAAGAGCGCCTCGTCGCCAGCGTGCTCCGCAAGGTGATCGCGTATGCGTATGTAGTAGTTAAGGTAATGCGATTCGCGGCCAAGGCCAGGAAGCGTGCCGAGACTGCCTCGAAAAAGGCGTTCTGCGAGGGCGTACGCCGCCTCGTGGGTGAACGCCGCCTCGCGCTGCAAAGCCCGAAGCACGTCGACGAACGAGGCACCGTCGGCCATGCGCGCGCATGCGAGGGTGCGCCACGCAAGCTCGTGTTTCCGTGGCGCAGTCAGGAGACCCGCGCGCTCTTCGCACCGGAGGGCCCAACCTTCTTGCGCTGCAATTCCCTGGGCGGATCCGATCCGCGTCAACGCATGCCCCACGCGGTTGGCGCGCACGCGCGGGAGAACGTGACCCTCGATTTCGTGAACGACGGTGCGCCGCAAGGTCGCTTCGGTGAGTCTGCGACCCACCGCGACGGCCACAAATCCGTCGCCCGTGGCGGCGAGGGCGGCCATCCCGGCCCGCGCCGTGACCGGCCAGTCGACCGCGACTTCGGCGAGCCGGGATCGCAACGCGCTTTCGAGGGAAACGCCAGGACCATCGCTCGCAACGAATGGTTCGTGCGCGGGCGGTACTTGCAGTCTGCACCATTCGTTCGCGAGGGCGATCGCGGCCGCCGATGGAGCGTTACCCCGTTGCGAGAGGTGGGAAAATCTCCGCGTCCCGACCGACTCCGCCATCTCCGTGTATTCTGCAAGTTCGTGCGCGCGCGCCGCGAGCAACCGGGCCACCGAACAGCCGCGCTCGCCGCCCAGAAAACGAGCCAGCGCGCGGAGTGCCTCCCCTCGCCCATCGGCATCATATCGAGCATAATTCCACGCGGGACTCGCCTCTGTGCCCGTCCATCGGCGTCGCTCGTCGCTGGCGTTAAGGGGCACGATGGCCGACGACAGCGGGCACGTAGCCGACGCTTCGCGAAGGGCTCGCAGCGCACTCGGAAGCCACGGGTGGTCCAGCGCCGCTTCTTCGTCGCTGCTTCGACAAGCCTGTTCGTCCAATTGGGGGGGCACGGTGAGCATCTCAAAAACGGCGTTCTGCGGCACCAAATGCCAAGGAACTTGCTGCCACTACTTCCGCTGCGTACGCGCGCCGATGACATTCGTCGCACGTCCCGCGTGTCTGCGGTTGCATCCGAGGCGCAGCGCGGGGACCATAGGGCGAAAGACCCACGCCGGGTGGGATCTAAAGGGAACCCGAATGAAGAAGAACTACGTCCTCGATACGAATGTCCTCCTCCACGATCCCAGAGCGATTTTTCGCTTCGACGACAACCACGTGGTCATCCCGATCTACGTCATCGAAGAAATCGATCAGTTCAAACGAGAGGCCAGCGAACGAGGTCGTAATGCCCGTCAAATCACCAGGTTCCTCGACGAGCTTCGGGAGCAGGGCACGCTCTCGAGCGGCGTTGCTCTTGAGGGCGGCGGCAAGCTCACCGTCGCGGTTCCATCGAAAAAACCCGAGCTTCCGAGCGCCATCGACAAAGCCACGATGGACGCGGCCATCCTGCAAACGGCCTTCGATGTGCGCGTTTCGGACCCGGGCACGCCGACGATTTTCGTCACGATGGACACGAACCTGCGCATTCGCGCCGACGCCCTCGGCCTGCCCGCAGAGAACTACGAAAATCAGCGGGTTGATGTCGACGAGGCGCTCGAGACGGGCCTTCGCGATATCGACGTTGACACGGGCGCCATCGATGAATTTTTTCGCGAGGGTTTCTTGGCGATTGAGCTCACGTACCTGCGTCCTCACGCAGGTGTCGTCCTTCGCGACAAGACCAACCCCGCGCACACGGCCCTCGGTCGCTACGACTTCGCGCGTAAGGGAGTGGCGGCACTTCGGGTGCCCCGCGACGGCGTTCTCGGCCTTCGCCCACGCAACAAAGAGCAGGCTTTTGCCCTCGATATTCTCCTAGACGACTCCATTCGCATCGTGACGCTCGCGGGCAAAGCGGGCACCGGCAAGACCTTGCTGGCGCTCGCGGCGGGTCTCAAACGTACAACAGAAGATGCAGTCTACACGCGTGTGCTGGTCTCGCGTCCCATCATGCCCCTCGGCCGCGATCTTGGTTTTCTCCCCGGCGACGTCGACGAAAAACTGAACCCGTGGATGCAGCCCATCTTCGACAACCTCGAAATGATTTATGGCGCGGGCAGCAAAAAAGGAACCCGCGCTTACGCCGAGTTGATCGCTTCAGGGCAAGTGCAAGTGGAGCCTCTCACGTACATTCGCGGGCGCTCGTTGCCCCAGCAATACATCATCGTCGACGAGGCCCAAAACCTGACTCCCCACGAGGTAAAAACCATCATCACCCGCGCCGGCGACGGCACGAAGATCGTGCTCACGGGCGACACCAATCAGATCGACAACCCGTTTCTCGATTCGGCCTCAAACGGTCTCACGGTCGTCGCCGATCGGTTTCGCGGCCAAGTGCTGGCGGGGCACATTGTGCTCTCCAAAGGTGAACGCAGCGAACTCGCGGAGCTCGCCGCCAACCTGCTGTAGAACTGCGGGAAAAAACGGCCCTGAATGGTCGCATTTTGCCGCCGCAAATCCGTTTACGCACCGGCGCGAAGTTTCCGTGGCAACGGGAGGCGCACCGCGTTATTCACTCGCACGCCCAGCGCGACGTCGGCGACCCAGCTCGTTTCGAGACGGATCGACACTGCCCCGCTTGGCGTACAGTGGTGAATCTCTTTTTGGGAGGTACTCGTGAGCGACAAGGCCCATATTCAAGTCGGTGATCAGAGCTTCGAGTGCGGGGTTGTCACCGGCACCGAAAACGAACGTGCCCTCGATATTTCCCAGCTGCGCGCGAAAACGGGGCTTGTAACCCTCGACCCGGCGTTCATGAACACCGCCAGTACGAAGAGCGCGATTACGTTCATCGACGGCGATGCAGGCATTTTGCGCTACCGTGGCTACCCCATCGAGCAGCTCGCCGAGCAGTCCACGTTCGTCGAAACCGCGTACCTTTTGATGTACGGGCACTTGCCGAACGAGGTGGAGCTTGAGCGTTTTTCCACGTCGCTGACGCGGCACTCGCTCCTGCACGAAGACATGAAGCGCTTCTTCGATGGGTACCCGTCCACCGCCCATCCGATGGCCGTTTTGTCGTCGATGATTTGCGGGCTGTCGGCGTATTACCCCGCCACCCTCGACGTCGACAACAAAGACCACTTCGACATCACCGCGGCGCGGCTCATCTCGAAGGTGCGAACGATCGCGGCGTATGCGTACAAGAAGAGCATCGGTCAGCCGTTCGTGTACCCGCGCAACGATCACAAGTACTGCGGCAACTTCCTGAACATGATGTTCTCCGTTCCAGCGGAGCCCTACTTCGTCGATCCGGAGGCCGAGAAGGTGATGAACCTCCTCCTGATTCTCCACGCCGACCACGAACAGAATTGTTCCACGAGCACGGTGCGCCTCGTGGGTTCATCCAAAGCCAACCTCTACGCCACGATTTCGGCCGGGGTGAATGCGCTTTGGGGTCCGCTTCACGGCGGTGCCAACCAAGAAGTCATCGAGATGCTGGAGGCCATTAAGGCCGATGGCGGAGACGTCAAGAAGTACGTCGCCCTGGCAAAAGACAAGAACTCCACGTTCAAGCTCATGGGCTTTGGGCATCGCGTTTACAAAAACTTCGATCCCCGCGCGAAGATTATCAAGAAAGCCGCCGACGGCGTTCTCGCCAGACTCGGGATCAACGATCCCCTCCTCGACATCGCGAAAGAGCTCGAAGAAGTCGCCCTTCGCGACGACTACTTCGCCGAGCGAAAACTCTACCCGAACGTCGATTTTTACTCGGGCATTATCTACCGCGCCATGGGCTTCCCCACGAACATGTTCACCGTGCTCTTCGCCATGGGCCGCATGCCCGGCTGGATTGCCCACTGGAAGGAAATGGTCGACGATCCGACCATGAAGATCGGCCGTCCGCGGCAAGTGTATACCGGTGCCCCAGCCCGCGACTACACACCGCTTGTTTCGCGGTAGGTTCGCGGCAGTCCGTCATGTTACATGGTATTACTAGGCCATATGGCCTGTAGTACCGCAAAAGAGCCCGTCGCCCCCAATCCAAGAGGGCGACGGTTTTTTGGTTTTCCAGGCTTTTTAGCTGTGTTTTTAGCTGTGACGGAGAGCCCCGCGCGCCCGATGAAACGCGAAGAAAGCGTCGCGAACAGCCTCAGGTGCTTCCACCTGCGGGTAGTGGCCGATGCCCGGAAGTCTGACGACGTCCGCATTTTGGACATCCGCTTCGTAGCGGTCGGCCATGGCCCCGCCGGACACCGGATCCTCGGGGCCGCTGATCAGCCGCGAGGGTATCGGGGAATCGAGAACGGCGTTCACCCAGCGATCCCGCTGAATCCGGCGCTCGGCCATGTAGCCCAGGAGCTTCGGTAACACGAGGTGGCCATCGTCTTGGCGCAGCTGCCACCAGGTGTCTGCGAGGAACTCGTCGCTGGGCGGCGTAGCCGGTCCAAAAATGTCCCGCATGCCCCTGCGAAAGAGCCTCTCGGACATGAACCGCGCCACGAAGCGACCGAAGGGCCCCACGAGGAGCTTCTGCACGAAGCGAGGCCGGTGCATCTCGGGAAAGATGCCTCCATTTAGGTAACATACTGATTTAATATGAAGTATGCTGTCTGACTGTGCTCCGTCTTCCTGCGTACGCGCGATGAGTTCTTGCGCCACCGACACGCCGTAATCATGCGCGAGCAAGTGAGCCTCGCGGACCCCAACCTTTCGCGCGAGAGCGGTCACGAGGTTCGCTTGATCCACGAGTGAATACGGGTACTTGGGAGGTTTTTCCGAAAGTCCGAAGCCGATGAAATCGCAGGCGATAACTCGAAAATGCGCGGTGAGGCTCGGCTCTATGGCCGCAAAATCGAACGTGGCGCTCGGAAATCCGTGGAGCAAAATGAGAAGAGGCCCGTCGCCGTGGTCGCGAAAAAAGATGCGATGACCTCGGTGCAAAGTCCAGGTCCCGCCCTTGCGCCACGCGGCGAGCTCCGGGGTCACGTCGTGCGCTCGGCCGCCAACAATGCCTTGATTTCGCCCGTGTCGATCGCCTTCTTAATGTCGTTGGCACCGCCCAAAAGAACGCCGCGGACAAACACCATCGGGAAGGTCGGCCAGCCCGTCCAAAGCTTGAGAGCATTTCTGCGGCGCCATTGGCCCAAGTACGACCCGTATTCAAGATATGTGTATTTTACACCTGCTTCGTCGAGAGTCTTTCGCGCGCGTTTCGGCGCGGGATTCTGCGCCATTCCCACCACCACGACATCGTGAGCGAGCACCGCCGCACGCACTTCGTCGACGATATCGCGGTGATTGTTGGCGACTTGTTCGCGAATGGCGGGATGAATGCAGGCTTCCGACAAGATAGTACGTGGCATGCTCTGGACCCTAGAAGGCCTGGGGTCCAGGGTCGAGGGTGGCCCTCGCACCGGCGCGAATGTTTCGCACCTCCACGCGGCATCACCCAGTGTCTTGCCGGCCGCGAAAAACACGCGTCGCGCAGCCCGGCGCGTCGCGCGAACCTTGCGAGCAGTGGGAAAAGTCGCAGCCCTAGCCCTGCGCCCTGCGCGCGAAAAACGTCGAGGCGTTGCGCTTCGGCTTTCATGCTCCGCTTGGCAAGCTGGTAGCGTTTTTTCCGTGCCCCGCATTTCATTCGCAGCTCGGAGGTGCCTGCAACGAACCTCGCTGGTGGTTCTCGCGGCCTGCCTCGTCGCCGGCCCTGCGGGGGCGGTTGATCCGGGGCTGTCGTTTGATCAATACGCGACGCGAACGTGGACGCAAAACGACGGGCTTCCGCAGAATTCCATTCTGTGCATAGTACAGACACCCGACGGCTACATGTGGCTCGGCACCGAGGGCGGGCTCGTGCGCTTCGACGGCGTGAAACTGACGACGTTTGATCGCACCAATCAACGGGCGTTGCGGTCCCCAAACATCACGGCGCTGGGCGTCGATCCCGCGGGCGTTCTCTGGGTCGGGACGAACGCGGGGCTTTACCGCATGATCGGTGAAACCCTTGAATCCACTCCACTTTCCACGAGCGCTGCGGCGGGCTCGGGCGGCGTCACGAGTCTCAGTTTCCTCGGCGCCGACGTCATCGCCGGAACCGACGCGGGCCTTTTCCGGTCGCGAAACGGCTCGGCGCAAAGGCTCGATATTCCCGGTGCGCAGGACCAGCAAGTCACGGCCACAACGGTCGCCGGCGACCATGTGCTTGTGGGCACGCCCGCCGGCCTTTTTCAGATCGACGGAGACGCGCTGCGGAACGTCACTGCGGAACGAGGGTTGCCCTTTCGCGAGGTGAGTTCCCTCTACACGCTGCGCGACGGCTCGGTGATGGCCGGCGGTCGAGGGCAGTTTGCGCGCTTGGGCGCCGCTGCCGCCGTTTACGGTGCCTCCGAAGGGGTGCCGCCCGTGAGCGTTGCGGCCTTCCTCGAAGATCGGCAGGGCACGGTGTGGGTCGCGAGCGATGGCGGCGGGCTGCTTCGCTTGGCGGGCCAGCGCCTCGAGCGCTTTGCCGCGCGCGACGGCATCGCCGACGACCACGTCAAATCGCTCTTCGAAGACGAGCAAAATGGGCTCTGGATCGGCACGGCCGGCGGCGGCTTGCAGCGCGCATTTTCCGGCGTAGCGGTGACCTACGGCGTGCTGCATGGGCTCTCCTCCACCGACGTCCGCTCGGTCTACCGCGCCCGCCGCGGCGACCTCTGGGTAGGCACCGAGGGCGGCGGAGCGTTCCGCAGCGAGGGCAGCGCTTATGTGCATGATGCACGCATATCTGCGAACACCATCTACGGATTTCTTGAGGGCGAGGGCGAGCAAATTTACGCTTTCTCCCGCGAGCAAGGAGTGCTGGTCGTGCCGCCGAACAAGGCCGAAGCCGCCGTTACGCTGGCGGGCACCGAAGGCCTTCGCGTGCGATCGGCGATCCTCGGCCCCGACGGCACTCCCGAATGGCTTGGCACCCACGGGCACGGGCTTCTTCGCCGCCAAGGTGCTCGTTACGTCCCAGCTTTTCCCGAGGTAATTCTCCCGGGCGCTCTGGTTTTCTTTGTCCAAAAAGCCGGCGACGAGGTCGTGGTGGGCACGCGCGCGGGCCTCTTTCGCATCAACGAAGCGGGCGCTCGTCGCGATGAGGGGCACATTGGCGCCGACACGTCCGTGTTGGATCGACGGGTCGACTCCCTCGGCAACGAATGGATCAGCACTTCGGCTGGAATCGTCTGGCGGCGCGGCGGCGAAGAGACCGTTATCGATGCGCGAGCGGGTCTCATCGACGAGCAAGTTTACGCGACCGCCGAGCAACCTGTGGGAACCATCTGGGCTGCGACCAATCGCGGAGTCGTCCGCATTTTGCGCGCTGACGCCGAGGCTTTTGCATCGGGGCGCGCCCGCGACGTGAGTCCCCGAGTCTTCGGCCTCCAAGACGGATTTCGATCCCTCGAGTCGAATGCGGGCTCGCCCAGCGTCTTGAGCGATGGGCCTAGTAGCGTCTGGTTCGGCACCACCGCCGGACTCACGCGGCTCGACGCGGTGCGACTTCAACGAACGTCGAGTCCCCCCGCCCCACACTTGGAAGATGTGGCCATCGACCGCGTGCGGCAACCGACCAGAGCCCATCTCGCGTACCAGTCGGGCCGTCACGATCTTTCCCTGGTTTTTACGGCGTTTGACTACGCTGCGGCCGGCTCGATTCGCTTTCAACACCGACTCGAAGGCCTCGACAACGGCTGGATCGACGACGGCTTGCGGCGAGATGCAAACTACACAGACCTACGGCCGGGCACTTATCGTTTTCGCATTCGTGCGTGCTCCATCGATGGCGCCTGCGCCGACACCAAGACGCCCCTCACGATCGTCGTCGAGCCACGCTGGTTCGAGCGCCGCAGCGTTTGGGCGACTGCGATCGCAGCGGTTCTCATGGCCGTTTGGGCGCTCGGTCGGGCGCGCCTGCGGGGGCTCCGCGAGCGAGCGCGGGAACTCGAACTCCGTGTCAATGAGCGCACCGCCGAACTTCGCGAGGCCATGAAGTCGATCGAGGCGAAAGACTTGCTGGTGCGCCAAGACATCGAGGAGGCGGCTCGCTTTCAGGCCGTCGCCCTGCGCATGAATCTTGTGACGCCGGCCTTGGGCACGGGCCTGTGTTCCATGCCTGCGGCGCTCGTCGGCGGCGATTTGGTCGATGCGTTCGAGCTGAGCGATGGGCACTTCCGTTTTTTCATGGCCGACACCACGGGTCATGGCGTGCAGGCGGCCCTGCGCACGATGGTTCTCAAGACCGAATACGAAGGTGCAAAATGGAACCACGAGTTCCCGAACCAGCTCCTCGAAAGCGTCAACGAAATCCTGGTCATCAACTTCACCGATTTGGAATTGCGCTCGACAGCCATCTGTTTTGACCTGGTCCTCGCGCGCGACGGCTCGTGGGAATTTCGCTTTTCAAACGCCGCTGCACCCGAAATATTTCTGCACGCCGGCGACTCCGTGAGCGAGATCTACGAGCCGGGCCCGTTCATTGGCATGATGGCCGGAGCAAAGTTCCAGTTGCGGCACCGAACGCTGCCCGCGGGCGCGCGCCTCGTGATCTTCAGCGATGGCCTGTTTGAGCAAGACGGAACCGATGGCCCGTTTGGTTACGAGCGCATCGAGGCCATGGTGCGGGGCCATGCGGGAACCCCTCAAGACCTCGCGGATGCCCTTGGGCAGGCCGTGAAGGCCTACTCAGCGTCTCCGGAGCTCGCAGACGACGTTACCATCCTCGTGGTCGACCTGGGCCGCCCAGCGCCCGTCTAGGTGGACGCTGGGAAACGCGGAACCGCCCCAAATCGTCGCTTCGGCTCGTCGAAATACGACAAGTATTCCTGCCTCGCCCTGCACTAGCTTTGGGAGCGTCCGCGTTTCCCAGCACACTCCTAGACGATGCCCCTGGCCGACCTCCTTCCGCCCTCCTTTTTCGCTGTGCTGTCCGTCGTCTGGGGCCTTCTCTGGGGAAGTTTCGCCACGGTCGCCATCGTGCGAATTCCTGAAGGCCGCAGTGTCGTGAGGCCCGGCTCCTCTTGCGACGGGTGCGGCGTGCCCATCCCGCCGTGGAAGAACATTCCCGTCTTCGCCTGGCTCTTTTTGCGAGGGCGCGCATCGTGCTGCGGCGCCGTGATTCCATGGCGGGTCCCCGTCGTGGAAGCCCTCGGCGGGGCCCTCGCGTACCTGAGTTTCGTGCGGGCTACGGGCACTGACCAAGGCCTGACCGCGGCAAATCTGGTGCTCGCCCTCGTCGTCTTCGCAGGTGCCCTCACGGCGATCGTGCTGACATTTATCGATCTCGATTGCATGTACCTGCCCGATGGCGGCGTCGTTCTGCTGGCGATCCTGGGTGCCGTCTGCGTGTGGATCAAACGAACCCCGTGGGAAGACGCGGCCCTCGGCGGCCTCGTGGCCTTCGCGGTGGTCTACATCCCTTTTATTTGGGGCTACGAAAAACTCCGGGGATTTCCTGGCATGGGCCTCGGCGACGCCAAACTTCTTGCGGCCGTGGGCGTGTGGTTTGGCTGGCAAGGTGCCACGACATGCCTCGTTTTGGCGGCGGTGCAAGGAACGATGATTGCATTGTGCACGTTCATGGTGGCGGGGCGCATCGACGAACCCGAGGCCGTCGTGCGAGAACGCCAAGAGCTCAAAGAGTTGGCCGCTTCGGGAGACATCGAGGCCCAAGAAGCTCTTCGGCAAGACCCCCTCGCCGACGCACCTGCGGCCGGCCTTGGCAGCGCGCGGGTCGCCTTCGGTCCCTTCATTTGTTTGGCATTTTTGGAATGGCTCTTTGCTGAAGATTTCCTTGTTTCATGGCTGTTACCCGCCTAACTACGTGCAGTATGCACTAACTATTTTGGCGCCCTTCATCGCGCCGTGCGCGGCACGCGTTCAAGGGAGCGGAATGGCCCGCTCGGCCCACGAGCGAAGGCTGGCGCACGATGAACCCGAGGTTGGCAGCTGCCCGCCCGAGAACGACGCCGGCCCCGCCAGCACCACCAGTTCGCGGGGCGACGCGGCCCATGCCAAGGGCCCCACATTGGGCCGTTCAACGCAGTGAAAAAGAGCACTTGGGCGAGGCCGACCAAACCGCATTTGAAAGCTCTTTTCGAGATGCCTCGCTAGCCGCTGGGCCGTTGGGCCCGCGTCCGCATCCCAGCGAATACGCATGCGAAGCGCGCGTTCGTCGCCCCGCGCAAAAAGTTCCATACGACCATTTTCCCATGCGCCGGCGTGGGACTCCGCGACCTCGCAAGCCACGAACGCGCCGAGCCAATCGCGCACGTCGAGTTCACCCACCGTATGGGCACTCGCGAGCGAAAAGTCTTTGGGGCCAACGGGGTCGCCGACGAGCGGCACGGGCCCTTCGTGCGTTACGTATTTGCCGTGGTGAAGAAGTTGCTCGGTGGTCACCGGTGGATCCCTCCACGCCGCATTCACCGCATCCCATCCGCCTCGAACATACAGGCGCCATACGAACCGCATTCCGTCCACATATGGGCTGACGAGGGAGTCGGCGATAGACCGGGGCACCTTGCCCTCCAAAATCTGCCGGTTCGTCTCCATCATGCCCGTGGTAAAATCAGCAATAAACCTGTCTGAAAGCTCACGGTGGCCGCCCCCGTCGAGGAGCATCGCGAGGGTCGCGTCGCCTTCCGCAAGCGCGTGGGCCGCGGCGGTTTGGTCGGTGCTCTCGGCGCGCCAACGAACGCGTTCGCCAAGATCGAAGTGCTCATCTTGGAGCGCATGAACCATTTCGTGAACGAGAAGAGCGTGCTCCTCGGGCGATCCGCGGGGGTCGTCGTCGACGACGTAAAGGGTTCGCGCGAGCGGCGAATAAAGCCCCGCCACTTGCGCGCTCACCATGCCCACCACCATCTCCTCGTAGTCCGCGGCCGGTGCGACGAGTGACAACAGTTTTTGTTCCGTCGCTTCGTTCCGAATGGCTTCTTGGGGAATGGCCGCCAACTCTTTGCGCACGATCGCGCCCATGCGCGTTCGGTCCACGTGCTCCGACCCAAACGCGCGCCGAGACGGCAGGCCCCGCACCCGAACAGCCGACGCCAACGCCAAGCTCAGAGCACGGTCGCTGGGCGAGATGACCGCAGCCGAAACGACTGGGAAATTGCTGCTATTTTGAATTTCGGGTGGCATCTGCGCGGGAGCGTCAACCGCCGAAGATGGGGCACCGGCGGGCAACAAATTGCGGCACCCCACGAGCAACAGCACGCCGGCGTAGGATCGCCAGCGGACGGGCGTCACCTCGCCTCGGCGCACGCGCGTCTTAGGCCATCGATCGCGAGCTTGTAGTCGGGGGCGCGAAAAATCGCGTTGCCCGCCACAAAAATGTCCGCACCCGCGGCCGCTATTTGGGCGGCCGTATCGGGCACAATTCCCCCGTCGACTTCGATCAAAGTCTCAAGCCCGAGGTGATCGATCATGGCGCGGACGCGGCGCACTTTTGGCACCGTTTGGGGGATGAAGCGCTGCCCTCCGAACCCCGGGTTGACACTCATAAGCAGTACGACGTCGCACAGATGCAGCACGTACTCGAGGCAACTTTCGTGGGTGCCCGGATTCAGCACAACACCAGCTTTTTTGCCCAGCGAACGAATCTGTTCGAGACTGCGATGAAGGTGCGGACAGGCCTCCGCATGAACAGTGATGATGTCGGCACCCGCCTTCGCAAACGCCTCCACGTACTTCTCCGGTTCCACGATCATCAAGTGCACATCGATGGGCTTGCTCGTCGCTTTTCGGACGGCCTCGACAACGATCGGCCCGAGGGTGATGTTGGGAACAAATCGCCCGTCCATCACGTCGACGTGAATCCAGTCGGCACCCGCGGCGTCAACGGCCATCACGTCGCTCGCGAGGGCACCGAAGTTGGCAGACAGAATCGACGGAGCAATGAAAATGGTGCGCGCCATTGCCCATGGCTCGTGCAGTGCGCATCGCCGCGCAAGACAAAAAAAGGAGAACACGCAATGTGTTCGCGTTCTCGGAGCTCCCCAGGGTAAGGGCCGGGTGCTAAGAAACACGTGTGACCTATGCAACCCGGCGCATCACCAAAGGCGACTTTGATCGCATCGTCGCTGTCATTGATCACTGGTGGGGCGGGCCGCTCAGCACGCTCGCTCACCCCATCTTTTTTTACGAGCTCGGTCGTTACGCGCGCATCGTCGTCGACCACGAAGACGAATTGGTCGGTTTTTTGCTGGGGTTCGTTTCGGAGGAGGGTGAACGCACCGGTTACGTGCACCTCGTCGGCATCAACCCCGACCATCGTCGGCGCGGCGTCGCCCGCACGTTGTACAAAGAGTTCCAGCGCGATTGTTTCAACGACGGCTGCCTCCAGATGAAGGCCATCACCACGCCGGGCAACGAGCCGTCCATTCGGTTTCACGAGGCGCTCGGCTGGGGTTTCGAGGAGGTCGATGGTTATGCGGGGCCTGGCCGGCGCCGCGTCGTGTTTACCAAGGCCTTGACAGCCCTCAGCGCGGGCATGAGGGCCGTATGATCGCATGCGTCGACACGCCGTTCCCACGGGCGCCGAAAGAAGACTTGGCCACGGTCGATGAGCTTCGCGATTGCGCGCTGTGTGGTGGCCTCGACGACAACGCGCTGAGGTGGCTCACGCAACACGTTGAGCGCCTGGAGCTTGGGCCGGGGACAATTATTTTTCGCGAAGGAGAGGCCGCGCGGGAATTTTACCTGGTTCTGGAGGGCGACGTCGAGATCTGGAAGCGCCCCGCCACCGCGGAAAACGCGCTGGATCTCGGCGAGTGCATCAACATGATCCACGCGAAAAGTATTGTCGGTGGGTCCTCGGTGATCGACATGCAGGGCCGTTTGGCGACGGCCCGCGCGGCGACGCCGGTGGTGCTGTTGCGCGTCTCGTGTCGGGCCATGACGGCGCTCTATCGCGAAGATTTGAAGAGCTACACGATGGTCATTTTGAACGTGGCGCGCGACCTCAGTCGACGCCTTCGGGTCGTGAATACCCTCGCGGCAAGCCTCTCGGCTCAGGCGCGCGGTGGGCCTCACACGCACGATTGACGCCATCCCATCCCTCGTGCTAAGCTGCGCATCAAGTGGGCGGATTCTACCGCCTGACGGGAATGCGGGAATAAACGGGTAGCCTGAGCGTTCCCGAACGTAAGGACGCAATGGCAATGGCAATGGCGACGGCGAAAAAGAAGGCGACCGCACTCAAGGCGGGTTCCAAGGCGGCATCGGCTGCATCCAAGAGCCCTAAAAACGTCAAAGACGTTAAGGCTAAGTCGGTTGCCAAAGTGGCCAAGGCTTCCGCCAAGAAACCGGCCCCCCTGCCTGTCAAGAAGGCTGTCAAGAAGGCTGTTAATCCGGCAAAACCGGTGAAGTCCACGAAGCCCACAAAGCCTGCCAAAACGGTGAAACCTGCCAAAAAGGCGCTGAAGGCCGTTAAGTCTGCCAAAACTGTTAAACCCGCGAAGTCGGTGCCAGCGGTTAAAGGCGTCAAAGCTGTTAAGCCCGCGAAGTCGGTGCCAGCGGTTAAAGGCGTCAAAGCTGTTAAGCCCGCGAAGTCGGTGCCAGCGGTTAAAGGCGTTAAAGCTGTTAAACCCGCGAAGTCGGTGCCAGCGGTTAAAGGCGTTAAAGCTGTTACACCCGCGAAGTCGGTGCCAGCGGTTAAAGGCGTTAAAGCTGTTAAACCCGCGATGTCGGTGCCAGCGGTTAAAGGCGTTAAAGCTGTTACACCCGCGAAATCGGTGCCCGCGGTTAAAGGCGTTAAGCCCGCGAAATCGGTGCCCGCTGTTAAAGCTGTTAAACCCGCGAAATCGGTGCCCGCTGTTAAAGGGGTTAAACCCGCGAAATCGGTGCCCGCGGTTAAAACGCTGCCAGCGATTCCCGTCGCCGCGCCGACCAAAACGCGACCGCCAGCGGCCGCAATCGCGCCAGTTAAGCCCGCCTCCAGCGCGTCGGTCGCGGTGGCCAAGAAATCCCGCAAGTCGTTGCCCGCGGTGCCGCCCAGCCGAAAATCGGTTTCGCGCCTACCCACGCTGCGAAGCTTGGTGCCGGCCGCGGTGGCGGCAGCCCAGCTTGAACCCGTGACGTTCAAACTCCACGACCTCGCGGTTCATCCGAGCCACGGCGTCGGAGAGGTCGTCGCCATCGAACAAAAGACGATCGGCGGCGCAGCACCCACGGAGTTTTACGTACTGCTTGTGCAGGGCGGCTCCAAGGTCATCGTGCCGGTCAGGTCCGCGCAGGGCGTGGGTCTGCGGCGGGTGATGAGCGCGCCAGAAGCCGACGCCATCCTCGACACGATTCGCAGCAAAGAGGTCGCCGTGAAGGTCGAGCCTTGGTCGCGCCGATTCCGTATTTACCAAGAAATGGTGAAAAGTAAGTCGCTGAACGAGGTCGCCAAAGTGATGCGCGACATGCACCGTTTGCGCGGGAGCAAGAATCTTTCCTTTGGTGAGCAGAATCTCCTTGACAAAGCCAAGGGCCTCCTTTTGCGGGAGCTTTCGGTCGCCAAGCGAATCACCGAGCAGGAGCTCGAAGGTCAAATCGAAGCCGCGCTCGCGAGCTAGACCCTCGCCAAAAAGCCCCCGCGTCCGCCTACGGGCGTGTCTCGATGCCCTCTTCGAGAAACGTCGCGACGTCGGCGGCCATGCGAACGAAGTGGTCGGAGTCCGTCTGGAGGCCGAGACCCGCGAGCAAGAGGGCAACGCGCAAGTACGGCAATTCCCACGCAGGAAAGATTTCAGCGGTGCGCATGTAAGCCGCGAGGGCCTCCTGGTTCATCGTCGCGTCTTGGAGCGCATCGCCGAGAAGGAGATTGGCGCGCAGGCTTCGCGGGGCACGCTCGAGGGCCTGCGAAATGTACTCGATGGGATTTGGCACGACGCGCGCCAACATCATGAAAGGCTCGGGGCTACCGGGTATCAGTTCCGCGGCGCGCAAGAAATGCGAGCGCGCAGCCTCGCGATCCGACAGGGGACCGAAGGAAATAATGCCTTCGTACATCGCGTGCTCGTGAGGCAACATGGGGCCCGGAAGACGCGCGGGCAGCGTGGGCGTGGCGCCGGTGCGTTCGCGTTTTAAGAAAAGACGCCAATAAGAAACTTGCTCGTCGAGGCTCGCTTTGAGCTGCCGTTCCGCCGCAATTTGGTTGCCTGCCGCGGCACGAATATGGTGCAAAAATGCTGAATCGGTGGACAGCCGATCGAGCGCCGCGATGACCTCGTCGGCCTCGGTGTAGAGTACACCGTTAGCTCCGTGGGTGATGCGCTCCTCGTAGGGCCCGCGCTTGGGGGCGAGAACGACGGCGCCACATGCGGCGGCCTCGAGCCAGTGACGATCACCCTGCCGCAGCGCATAGGGAGTAGCCTCGAGGGTCAGCACGACGACGTCGGCGCGGCCAAATGCGGCCACCCGTTCGAAGTGTTCGCGGGCGCTCGACAAAACGACCCGCCCCTCGGGACCACCTGAAAAAGCGCTATGGACGATCTCCGGTGCCAGCACCTCGAGGATGGCGGCGGGCACCGCCTGGAGCCATGCCAAAATGGACTCGATGACCTCCCGCGCCCCCTCGTACTCATGGAGCTCCACGACCATGGCGACGCGAAAAGGCACCTCTGGTGAACGCTCTTCGCGCTGCCATTCAACCTCGTGGGGCCAGCTATCGGCGACCAAATTTCCGCGGGGATTTACCGTTGCCCACTGGGCCAGCAGGCGGATATTCGACGCGGTAAAAAGCGTCGCTAAGCTCGCGAGTTTAAAGGCGTTTCGCTGCGATTGCTCTTCAACCCAAAAGCTCTGAAGCGGGTGGAGCAAGGGGAGAGATGTGACGTCGTGGGAAAGGTCGAAGACCACGACGCAGCCCCGCTCTCGGGCAGCGGTCACGCGCGGGAAGAGATCCGGGTCGGCCAGATCTTGAATCACCACGACGTCGGCGGCCTCCATGAGCGCGTCGAGATTTGGATCGAGGTGCGAGGTGACATGCACCGCGGCGATATCGGCGCGCTCCGCAAGCTGCCTCGCGGGTTCAACGACGCGAAGCCACGCGGCATCGCCCGAAAGGTCGCTGAGCGTGGTGAGGAAGAGAACCGAGAGCGCATTCATTTCGCGTACCGCACCATAAATTGTGCGTTTCGTCGAGGTTGGTAACCTGCAGTATGAACAAGAGTTCGATACTCTTCGGGCCGGAGCGATCATGAGCGAGACTTATTTTGTGACGGGTGGCGCGGGCTTTGTGGGGGCCAATTTCGTCCGTTACTTGTTGAAGAATACCGCGGCCAAAGTTGTGGTCGTCGATAAGCTCGTGCGCAGCGGTTCTTGGGAGAACCTGGCGGCGTGTGAAAGCGATTCCCGCTTTTCTTTTTTCGAAGTCGACACCGCCGATGGGCGCGGCTTGCGCGCGATTCTGCGCACCGCGAAGCCCACCAAGGTTGTCCATCTTGCGGGCGAAACCAGCGTCGACCGCAGCATCGACGAGGCGCGAATTTTTATGAAGACCAACGTGGGCGGAGCGTTCGAGGTCGCGCAACAATGCAGGCAAATTCTCGCGGGTTACGACGACGACAGGCTGTCGCGTTTTTCACTGGTGCATGTTTCGTCGCTCCGGGCGGCGGGCCCGGTTGGCGAGAACGGCGAACCGCTGGGCCCCACATCGCCCGCGGCCGCCTCGGCCCTCGCGGCGGAAAGCATCGTCCTTTCTTACCACCGCACCTACGGCCTTCCGTACCTGGTCGTGCGCGCTTCGAACTTGATGGGCCCTTGGCAATTTCCTGAAAAACTTCTACCTCTCGTGGTCGCTCGTGCCCTTCAGGGCGCCTCCATTCCCCTCTACGGAGACGGCACGCCGCGCCGCGACTGGATGGCCGTCGACGACTTTTGCTCGGGACTTCTCGCTGCCTCCAAACGCGGTCGTTACGGCGCCGTTTATGAAATGGGGCGCGGCGAAACAACGACCAACCACGAGCTCGTCGCGAGAATTCTTGCGGCGCTCGAAGTCGAGAGACCGGCGGCAAAAAATCCCGCCATGCAGTCGGCCGGTTACAGCGAATACGCCCAGCTCGTCACACCGGTCGACGACAGACCCGCCCACGATCGAGCGTATCGTCCCGTAAGCCCAGCGGCCCGCGACGACCTCGGCTGGCGGCCACAAAAGTCCCTCGAAGATTCCATTGCGAAGACCGTGCGGTGGGTTCTTCAGAATGAAGCGTGGGCGACCGAGATCGTTGAACGCGCCGGCTGGCAAGGCGAACGCTTGGGCCTCGGTCTCGCACCGATGGACTCGGAAAAACGCGTCGCCGCGGGCTCTCCGGCCTCGAACAGGCCGCTGATTCCGTGATGAGAGGCCTTTGACGCGCCCAAAGCCCCTTAACGCGTCGAGAGAAAGCCCCCAACGGCCAACGCGAGGCCCAGAGCGGCCACTGCAAGCGCCGGAACGACCCAAGCGGGTCGTAGTGGGGCCTGGGGCTGCGAAGCCTCCTTGGGCCACTCTATGCGGCCCGTCGGGGCGTCTGCGCCGTCGGAGAGGGCATCGCGGCCCCCTGCGAGACCCGATCGCGCGGCAGTCGCGGGATGGCCCGCATGGCCGGCATGACCGGCATGAGCGGGGTTAGTCGTTGGTGCGGGCGGGGAGGTCATCGCGCGGGCGTGCCCCGCAGCCATGCGCGCTTCGAGCTCGATGAGCGGGGTCTTCGCCCACTCGAGAAAGTCTCCTTCGAGGCCGAAACCGCGCCCGAGTTCGGTGGCAAACGCCCCGACCGATTTCGTGCGGATATCGGGTTTTTTCGCGAGCGCGCGCTCGATCGCGTCATCCACGCCGGGAGGTATCTCGATGCCACTTTTTGCGAGCACCTGACTGGGCAGCTCGGGTTCGTTCATCAGGATGGCCATCAGAACCTGGGGACCGTTGGGGCCGTCGAAGGGGCGGCGCCCGGTGAGGCACTCGCAGGCGATGGCCCCGCACGCGAACACGTCTGCGCGGCCGTCGAGGGTGAGACCGCTGGCCTGCTCCGGTGCCATGTAAAATGCCGTGCCGATGGTCGTTCCCATGGCGGTGAGTTTCTTGACGTCGCCCTTGTTGACGCGCACCGAGCCGAAGTCGAGGACCTTGACCAGATCGCCTTCTCGCGTACCGCAAATGAAGATATTTTCGGGCTTCAGATCGCGGTGCACAAAGCTGCGACGATGGGCGTCGTCGAGGCCGATGGCCATCTGCGAAAAGATGCGCACGAGGCGCGCGTGCTTGATGGTGCCGTCGCGTTCCAAGTGCGAACGCAGTTCTTCGCCCTCGAGAAACTCCATCGACAGAATCCACATGCCAAGTTCTTCGTCTTTCTTGAAGTCGAAGACCTCGATGATGTGGTCATGCGGCAAGGCGGCGCTGATCTCAAACTCGCGCTGAAAACGGGCGCGGGCGACTTCATCTTTGGCCACGTCGGCGTGCAACACCTTGATGGCCACGCGGTCTTTGCGGCCCCGGTCAATGCCTTGGTAAACGCGGCCCATTCCGCCATCGGCAACGAGCCGGCGGACCTCGTAGGTGCCGCAAAGAACGCGGCCGATGAGCGGATCGTCAGCGCTCGCGGCAGGCGGCACCAAGCTCGCGGAGGTGAGCTTGGCACCATCAAAGGGGCAAAAACCCGAGCTATCTGGAAAAACGCGTTGGCAGGTGGGGCAACTCTTCATGGGCCTCTGGAAGTGTGCTGGGAAACGCGAACGCTCCCAAAGCTAGGACAGGCGGAGGTAGGCCTGGTTTAGAAAAGATGGCGTCGTATTTCGACGACGCCAACCGACGATTTGGGGCGGCCCTCCGGTTGCCAGCATCGACCTAGGCGCTCGCTGCGTAGTAGATGAGCCGCTGGCAGGACGGGCACTGCTCGACGAGGCCCTCGCGCCGCAGTTTTTGAAAAAACGTCGGAGGCAAGGCCATCTGGCATGAGTCGCAACGGCCCGCGAAGGCACGCGCCAACGCGTTTCCGCGGCGTTCACGCACTTGCTCGTATTTGCGAAACAGCGGCACAGGAAGCTGCGCCTCGATGGCCTGCCGTTCGCCAAGCTTCGCGGTTCGCTCCGTATTGGCCTCGCCAGCCGTGGACGCGTAGCGGCCGCCGTCTCCGGAGAGTTCGGCGTCGAGGACGCGTTCACGCTCCTCGAGGACCTCGAATTCGGCGCTGATGCTCGCGAGCACCGTCGATTGATGTTCGAGCTCGACGCGTTTGTCGCGCGTGAGGCGAAGCAGGTCTTCTCGCTCGCTTTCCGCCGTCTGGACGTCGGCTAGTTTGTGTACGCGAAACTGGCGATCGCGCGCCACCTCGGTCTGCCGCGCGAGGCCCCGAAGGTCTTCGTCGAGAGCACGAAGTTTGCCCGTTTCTTCGGTGCGGCGAGCGGTGATGGAATCGCGGACGGTGCCAATGGACGTGCGCTCACCGGCAATTTTTTTCAGTCGGCCGTCGGAACTGGCGAGGGTGGCGTCAAGGGTGATGATGGAGTCGTCGACGGCCGCGAGCGCTTGCAGGAGAACAATCGTTGGAGACGCGCTCATCGCCGTGATCTTTCGTGAAGTGGGCCCACCTGGATTCGAACCTGGACAAACCCGGTTATGAGCCGGGGGCTCTGACCGATTGAGCTATAGGCCCAAACTACCGCAGCGAAGGCGAAACGAAGATTCGATTTCTCCTTGGCTCAAAGCGGCATGCTAGCGAAAACACGCGCCTCGCGAAAGCCTTTTATGGTTTCACGCTCGCCGCCTATGGCCCGTCCGTGCGAATCCGCGTGTGCTGAAACCCGCTCACGAAATCTTTTTTAAACGCGCCACTGCCGAACGCGT
This sequence comes from Polyangium aurulentum, assembly GCA_945875545.1. Taxonomy (GTDB): domain Bacteria; phylum Myxococcota_A; class Polyangia; order Polyangiales; family Polyangiaceae; genus CAIQDA01. The sequence continues at coordinate 32,524 of CAMCKZ010000009.1, forward strand.
GATGCCAACCCCACAACGCGTTTTGGCCGCGCCAACTTCAGGACTTCGCGAGGTAACCGTCGACGACCTCAAGGGCAACCTCGTAGCGCTCGAGGGGCGGCATGACGTACGCGCCCGCGATGCGCCCATGGAATTGGGCCAGCATTTCTCGCGCAATCGCGACGCCTTCTTTGCGCGCAGAAGGGCCAGAACCTGCGAGCCGCATGCGCTCGCGAACGGTCTCGGGAATCTGCATACCCGGTACTTCGTTGTGCAAAAACTCAGCGTTGCGCCAAGATGCGAGGGGAAGAATTCCGAGCAGCACGGGAATACCCAGAGCCTTCGCGTCGCCCAAAAACCGCTCGACAGTCGATGCATCATACACGGGTTGCGTCATCACGAATTCGGCCCCCGCGAGCTTCTTTTCTTTGAGTCGTCGCAGTTCGCGTTCGTAGTCGAGTGCCGCCGGTTCGGCCCCCGTCGCGAGCACGAATGAAGTGCCTGCACCCAGGGGTTTTCCAGCCGGATCGATGCCGTGATTGAGCCGCGTCGCGAGCTTCAAGAGGCCGATGGAGTCGAGATCGTAGACCGCCGTTGAATCGGGAAAGTCGCCCATCTTCGGAGGGTCGCCGGTGATGATCACGAGGTTGCGAATGCCGACGGCGTGAGCGCCAATCAGGTGCGCAATCTGCGCGAGCAGGTTTCGGTCGCGCCCGCACACGTGCAGAATGCTCTCAATTCCGATTTCACCAAGGCGCACCGCCATCGCGAGATTGCTCATTCGCGCTTGGGCGCGCGCACCGTCGGCGATGTTCACGACGTCGACGCCGCCGGCGATCAGCAACTTTGCCGCGGCGAGGGTTTTTTCAAGATCAACGCCGATCGGCGGATTGACCTCGACGCTCACGACAAACTGCTTGCCGAGCTTCGCACCGAGGCAACTTCGCGCTTCTATCGCTGGCGGGCGAACGCTCGCCGTGAGCCTCACCTCGTAAGCGAGTCCTCGCGTTTCTGTATCGTCTGCGGACGCCTCTTCGCCGTCGGTGGCCTTCGCCATACGCGCCGCCGCGGCCACCCTCTTGATATGTTCGGCGGTGGTCCCGCAACACCCGCCAACAGCCGCGGCACCTACCTTAAACATACGACGCGCATACACGCCAAAATACTCCGGCGTCGTGACGTAGACCATGCGCTCGTCGACGCGCTGAGGCAGCCCGGCGTTCGGATACGCGACGACGGGAAGGCCGGCCCCGGTCATGCGGCGCACGGCTTCAAGCACGTGCATGGGGCCATCGCTGCAATTGACGCCCACCGCGGACGCCCCCCATTCTTTCGCAAGTCGTGCAATTTCACCGGCGTCCGTGCCGTCGGCCATGCGGCCCGCCTCGTCCAGGGTGACCACCGCCACCACGGGCAGCCGTCCGCCCGATGCCCCGAGCGCCGCCTCAATTCCAAGGCGCAATTCCACGGGCTGACGCATGGTCTCGACAAGCAGGCCGTCGACGACCGCGTCGCAAAGGGCATCGGCTTGTTCGCGTAGCGCAAAACCCACCCGCGCCAAGTCGTCTACGCCGGCCTCGCCAAGAAAATAGCCCGTGGGACCGATGGCACCGAGGACAAAAGCCCTGCCCTCCGCCGCGTCGCGAGCCAATGCCACGCCCGCGGCATTCAGCTCTTTTACGCGCGATGCGGCCCCGTGGCGTTCGAGGCGAAGGGAGTTCGCGCCGAACGTGTTGGTCTCGAGAACCGTGGCACCCGCTTGCAGGTAATCGCGGTGAATCGCCGCGACGAGCTCCGGGCGCGACACATTCAAGGCCTCGAAGAGTGCACTATACAACACGCCGCGTTCATAAATTTGCGTGCCCATCGCTCCGTCAAAGACGAGGGGCTCGCGGCCGATGGACTCGAGAAACGAACGTTCGATAGACCTCTGATTGACCGCCACCCCGTCGTCGGTAGGCTCGATGGGCCCCTCGCGCAAGGGGCCGGAGACCCGTACAGCCCATGAAAATACTCCACGTCGTTCAATCTCTCGCGCTCGGCGGCCAGGAGATTCTCATCGTGCGCCTCGCCGATGCCCTGCGTAGCCGCGGGCACGAGGTCGTTGTCGTGCCGCTCATTGCGGGCGGGGAACTCGAAGGGCGACTCCCGAAACACGAGGTTCACCCGGTGCCGCGAAGGCCTGGGCGAGACCCATTTCTTGTCGCCCGGCTTGCGTGGGCGATGCGGGAACACCGCGCCGACGTTGTTCACACGCACAACGATTCGCCGCTTGTTTACGGCGTTCCCGCAGCCCGCCTGGCCGGAGTTCCGCGCGTCATTCACACGAAGCACGGGGCCAAAGCACCCGCGCGAAATGCTGCACTCCGCACGCTTCTCTGCCGAGGCCTCGATGCCTTTGTCGCCGTGTCGAGTGAAACCGCCGACCGCGCGAGGGCCACAGAGCGCGTGCCGGAAGGCAAACTCGTGACCATCGCCAACGGCATTCCTACCCGCGATTTTACTGCGAATCCTGAGTCACGCGCCGCCATTCGCCACGAGCTCCGCATCGGCGAAGACGCCTTCGTCGTTGGCACACTCGGGCGTCTCGTTCCGGAAAAATGCCCGACCCTTCTTCTCGAAGCAATGGCCCCGCTCCTTCTTCGCGGAGCGCATCTTTTGTTCGTCGGCGACGGCCCCGAGAGACGTGCGCTTGAATCCGTCGTCGCCAGTCAAAAACTGCCGCGCGTTCATCTGCTCGGCGCCCGCAGCGATGCGTCGCGCGTCCTCGCAGCCTTGGACGTCTTTGCGCTTTCGTCGCAGATAGAAGGCCTCCCGCTGGCCCTCGTGGAAGCCATGGCGACGTCCCTCGCGGTCGTCTCGACGGACGTCGGCGGCATTCGCCAAGCGACCCAAGACACAGCCCGCCTTGTGCCCTTCGGCGACGCGGAATCCATGCGCTCGGCGATTCTGGAACTGTGGATTTCTCCAGCACTTCGAGCGTCTCTCGGGGCGAGCGCGATGGCTCGGGCGCGGGAGCACTTTGACTTTGATCGCGTGGTCGATAGCTACCTCCGCCTGTACCGAGGCGGGCAGTAAGCCATACCATATCCCTCGTGTGTACGACGGCTACCTCACGTCATACGTTATATCTCATCGTCCACGAAATGTTCGTCGCCCTTCCGTCGGCGAATGGCCGACACAACGAAGACGACGAGGCCCGCGGTGATGGGCATCATGCCGACCTGAAAGCCTATGCGGCCACACGTGATGGCGCCGAGGTGACCAAAGGCGACGGCGTCGTCGGACACCTGACCTCGCGCGCGCTCGACGGCGGCATCCATGCGCTGCCTTGCGATGACCCCGAAGGCGAGCGCGAAGACGCCCACGGCCACCGCTGCGGCAGCGGCTTTGCGCGCGTGGCGTGAGGGCATCAGGAGGAGCACGAGAGCAAAAATCGACGCGACAAAACCCGTGACGCCAAGAAGCGTGAGAGGGAACGACGCGATCGTGCAGGTAGCAATTTCGTTGACCACAGCTCACTCCTAGAACGATTTGACGCACGGGTTAGCGACCATTTTTTTGAGTCGCTTTTTTACGGGTCGAGCAAGAGGCCCAGGGGCAAATCGTCGCTGCCCGCCTCGATGCGCGACGCCAGCGACGGAGCTGCCCCATGGGTGATGGCGTCGAGCGCCGAGACCGCCGCCGGACTTGACGGCAACCCCCGCAGGCGATCGATCAGGCGGGCGCGCATCGCCTGGCTCACGTCGCGGCGCAGGTCGCCGGTGAGCCGCGCCATCCGCCCAACGGCGTCGATCCATGCATTCTGCACGGACCAGTTTTCCCGCAACGCAAGCTCGCACCAACGCTCCACGACGAGAGAGGGCAGCGCCTGATCGTGGCCCGCCGGAAACGGCTCTCGCTCACCGACGAGCCCCAAACATCGGGACCAATGGGCCGCCGTCTCACCCGCCATGCAGCGATCAAAGATGGCGTCGCCGAGCACGGCCCGCCGCCTCGGCTCCACGCGATCAAGATGCCCGCACAGCTCCGCAAGCGATGCGTCGAACGCGTGTGGGCAAGCTTTTTTCTGCCGTTTCACCGTTAGCGCGAGTTCACCCCGCTCAAACAAGAGCCCCTGCCGCCGCGCGTCGAGACCGAGGGAGACCCGCCGCCAAGCGTGAAAGTAGGCCTCCCACACGCGGGCCTCCTGCGCGTGGAGAACCCGATCTTGCTCCAAACGAAAGAGTCGGTCGATGCGCTCATCGTCGCCGTTTGCGCCGGTTCCGGGGCGCAATGTAAAACCCACGACCTGCCAAAATACGCGTTCATGATCCGCCGTGCTTCGCCGCCCTTTGGCGCGCTCGGTGACCACGTCACAGAGAGCTCGGCAGAGAGATATCGACCACGTTTTACGGGGACCAAAGCGGCCCTCGAGGGTTCGCCACAGGTCCTTGGCGGCGCGCTCGGTGCCGTCGCCAGCCGACCGGGGAAATGCGTCGTTTATGAGCGAAAGTGCTGCCTCTACGCCGCGTACAACCCCCGGGTCGAGGCGGGCCTGGCGCACCTTTCGGAGCGTGCGGGCCCGGGTCTCAAAGGTGCAAAAAAGGGGCTGCGCCATGTGCGGCGATACGCATGTAAGATGCACGCATCCGAGCTCGTCGAGCCTGACGGTCACAGCGACCGGAACCGTCGCCGACGACGCGGACGGCACGGCCACGACGAGCGCCGGCAGCGCATCGACCTCTTGTTGAAGCTCGTCGGCCAGAGCCCCGAGGGGAACCGAAACACCATCGGTCCACGCCAATTCGAACCGCGCCCGTTCGCCCGTGCGCAACGCGAGGTCGTCGATGGGAAGTGCGGTATTTTCGTTTTCTGGCGAGCCACTCGGCAGCACGCAGACGTACGACGGGCGGCCGTCGTTGCCATCGACGCGAAGAAACAGATTTCGCGTTACCTTGCCGCGAAGCAGGGATTTTCCTACGAAAAGCGCGCGCGCGTGGGACGCCGCACCGAGGGCCACCGCGACGTCGCCCGCGTCTCCCGTAAGAATTCCTGCCACGGCCACGCCAAACGCTTCAAGGGCGACAGCGATGCGCTGCCCGAGGACGGGAGGCTTCAGGGTTCCGCCGTTGGGCAAAACGAAGAGCGGACCATCGAGGAGTGCCCGGTGCCGATCCACGAACTCGAAGGCGTGCCTCGTGATGGCCACATCGCGCTCGTAGCTCAAACCAAAACCCAAGAACGCGCTCCTCGCGGGCTTCGGAGTGAGCTCGTGGGGCAATGGAAAAAACTCGTGTAGAACGCATGCATTCACGAGCTCACGGGTGACCTCTCCGGTGCGCAAGCCTCCGATGAGTTTGCTTCCGGGCAGCACCACGCGAATATCAACCGCCGCGAGGGACTCGTCACCGAGGAGATTTTCTTTGGCCCGCCGGCACTCGCTCACGAGCGACGAAAACGCACGAGGCCCAATATTTCGCAGGGTTTCATGCGTTTCACTGACGCGATGGGCGAGCGCGAGGTCGATGTTGTCTCCGCCTAGAAGCAGGTGACGGCCTGTGGCAATCCGCTCAAAGACGTGCGCTTGCGAACCGCTGTTCAGGACGCGCACCAGGGCAAAGTCGCTCGTCCCACCGCCGATGTCGGCCACGAGCACGAGGGCCGACCCCTTGGCCGCCACGGTCTCGCGAAGCGCCGGCGAAAGCTCGGCAGCCCCGTGAAGCAGGGCCGCGGTGGGCTCCTCAAGGAGCGTTGCCAGCGGTGCCAACGCGCGCGCAGCGGTCAATACAAGCTCGCGCGCGAAGGGATCAAACGACGCCGGAATGGTGACGACCACCGCCTGGTCCGCGAACGGCGCATCCGAATGCGCGCTGTTCCATGCAGTCTGCATGGTTCGTAGAATCAGCGACTGAGCCTCGGTCGGTGAAATCGAGGCGGCAGCTGCGCTCTCCAAGTCGAGGTCCGTCGCGAGGGGCAAAAACGCCGAGGTGCGGTCCACACGCGGCTCCGTGAGCCAGCTCTTCGACGACGCGACCACGCGTTCAGGAGCCGTTGCATGCATATTTCGTGCAAATACGCCCACATCCCAAGCCTTGGCCTCTTCGTGAAAAAGCAGAAATGAGGGGAGCAAGCTCCGAGCCTCGTAGTGGTCCTCGGCGATTCTTTGGCGCACGGGCACGACCTCGGGCACCTCGAAACCCGCGATGGCGACCGCGGCCAGCACGCTGTGCGTGGTGCCGAGATCGATGCCGATGCCGTAGGTTGCGGAGCGCTGGGCCGGGCGTGTCATCGGGGATTAGAAGGCCTCTCGCAACGCGAGGTCCACCTGAAATTCCTCGCCGGTGCCGGTCTTGACCCGCAGGATAAGCGCGCCCTGTTCGGTGACCTCGCTCGAAAGGCGAGCGGCCACGACCTCACCGGCGGCGATGGAAGTGGATGTAAACTGCAAGTGAATGGGTGCCAGTTCCACGAGGTCGTCTTTGCCCTCGCGGTGGTCGAACATCGCCGCGAGGGCGTCCTGTTTGCGCGACGACGAAACGAAAAAACGAAGGAGCACGGCCTCGCCAACGATGACGCCGAGGGAGTCGGTGGGCAGCTCCACACGCGCACCGTCTTCCATTCCTTGGGGGGCAATGCAGAGTGCATGTATAGGCGGTTCCACCCCAGGAATTGCAGGAAGCGCGCCTTCGACCCCCACGTAATAACTGAGCACGGTGGCGCCCCGTATACGAATGCCGCGCCCCGCTTTGGCCTTGGCAAATACGGCGGCACCTCGGCACACCCCCAATTCCAAATCTTCGCCCGGCAGAACGCGAGGCGCGGGCGCGCCGAGAGCGGTCGCCCACGATTCAAGCAGCTCAATCACGCGACGACGCAGGCGTTCCGCTTTGAACACGCCCCCATTGAAAAGCACCGCCGTCGGCATGCGCGATGCGCCCTCGCCGTGGGCCCCCAAGAAGGCTGCGAGATGGCGCGAAATCGCCGAGTCGTTTGCATACGGCAGGCCGACCTGCGCAAGCCCTGAACGCACGCGTTGCTGGGCCCGACTGCCCACGGGAACCATTGGAAAAAAGCCTTCAACCGCGAGGTTGTGAACCTCGTCGCGCGTGAGTTCGGTGCGCCACGTGGCGCCAAAAAGTTTGGAGCCGCGACCCGCAAGGGCGATGGGGGCCGCATCCGGCGCGGCCTCCGCCAAGAGACCTTCTTTGGCCGTGCGCGCGAGCCCCATGAGGGCCGCAAACTGCGCCGCGTCGAGGGACTTTCCCTGCTCTTCGAACTTCGTCCGCGCGAGATGCGCGAGGGCCAAATCCATGTTGTCGCCGCCTAGGAGCAAGTGGTCGCCGACGGACATGCGGTCGAGAACGAGCTGCCCCTGGTCTTCGGAGACACCCAAAAGGCTGAAGTCGGTCGTGCCTCCGCCCACATCCACGACGAGCACGCGATCGCCGACGCGAAGTTGTTTTCGCCAGCGTTCTCCCTGACGATCCATCCACGCATAAAAGGCCGCTTGCGGCTCTTCGAGGAGGGTCACCACCGCAAGCCCCGCATCGCGCGCGGCCTCGAGGGTCAGTTCGCGCGCCGCCGCATCGAACGACGCGGGTACCGTCACGACCACATCTTGTTCCCCCAAAGCCGACCCTTCGGCTGCCCGCCAGGCCTCGGAAAGATGCGTGAAGACTGCCGTCGCCGCGGCCACGGGCGATATCTTTTTCACGCCCTCGTAGGCGCTAATGGGCAAGAGGTTTGATCGCCTGTCGATGGACCGATGAACGAGCCAACTCTTGCTACTCGCGACCACGCGGCCGGGCTGAGACGCGAGCTCTTGGCGAGCCAATTCCCCAATAGAATGAGGAGTTTGACCCCAAGGAAAGTCGTCGCCATCGCGGTCGCCTTCGCCCGCGCTCAAGCGAATAACGCTGGGCAACAGCCATCGCGCTTCAACGAGGTCGCGAGCCACGCGCTGGGGAATGGCGAAGGGCCCCACGCTCGCTTCTTCGCCATCGCGGGCAAACGACAGTGACGTATGCGTAGTACCTAGATCTATACCAACGAAAGCCCGTACCATTACTCTACCTCGGCTGCTTGAACGACGACCCCATCATGCGCGGAGGTGAGCTGGGGCAAGTCATCGCGCGTAATTCGCCAACCCCTGTGAACAACCGTGTATTTCCCCGCCTTTGCGCGCCCGGCACCGCCGCACGTCACGTGTTCTTCCGCACCGGAGAGCGCCATCGTCGAGCCTTCTTCTTCCCGAAGAACGGGCTCGAGCTCAATGCGCCCAGCGAACGCTTTCTTGCATCCTGCATGCACCACGCGGGCCGCTGCGCCGACGTCCGCATCGGAAAACGCATCGACCGGCTGCTGAAGAAAATCGATAAAGCGCCCCTCGCGCTGGAGCAACGCGAGGAGGACGCGCGCGCTCGCTTTGGGATTCACCGCGGGCGCCGGGTGCGGGGCCACGAGGAGCTGGGCGATGGGCGCCGACGGAGCGGGCGGTGGGGGCGGCGGCAACGGGCGCACAGGCGGCAACGCGGGCGCTTCATGCGGCACCTCGCCAGAAGACTCACCGCTCACCCCCGTTGACCCCGTGAGGCGCCGCACAGACGCCGCAAAACGAGGGTCGGTGAGCACGCGGAGGAAACAGCCGAAGGCAAAAAACAGCCGCGAAAAAAAATGGGGCTCGTGCACACGGGTGCACCTAGCGCCTTTCTTGGGGCCACTGGGCACCGACCGCAAGCGCCGCATCCTGGGCAAAGGCCGTGAGCAACGGGCGATCCATCGCCCACTAGCGAGGATTTGTTATCCCGCCCCTTTCCTCCCGGCCCTTCTCGCGCGAGTCTTGCAGGGCCATGCGCACCATGCCTTGTCGGTCCGTTCCGTCTGCGTTCACCCTTGTTCTCGTCGTTGCCACCGTTTCCGCTGCCCTCGTCGCGGCTTGCGGTTCCGGCGGCGGCGGCGCTTCGACGTTTGATGCGCCCGTAAAAGACGCGGCGCCGGAGGTCCAATTCGACTCCGCATTTATCGAGCCCGACGCGGGCAGCGCGCTGCGCTTGCCGCAAGTTCTCAACGTTCGTTTCGCGAGCCCGAACGCGTGCACCGCGGCTTCTTCGCCGGCCACCGGGCAATGCATTCTCGACCCCGCGCAAGCCGGTCAAACGCTCGCTCTGGAAGCATTTGAGCAGGCGTCAACCACGCCGATTGCGGGCGTTCTTTGGTACGTGGACCCGCCCGGTGCGGGCACGATCGACGCCGCCGGGCACCTCACGATTTCGGGCGATGTGGCGGGGCAAGTGCGCGTTTACGCAGAGGTTCCCAATGGGCTCGGGCACGCCGCCGTTGACCTGAGGCTGCGTGCCACCGACGGTGCCGCGAACATCGACGCCGCCACGAAATCGCGCCTCGATGCCGCGGTGCTCGCGGTTTCTGCGGGCACTCCCGCGCTGCCCACCGACACAGGGTTTACGTTTCTATACCCGTACGATGGCACGGTTTTTCCTCGGGGCCTTCAGGCACCGACCTTGCAGTTTTCCGGTGCCGCGGCGCTCGCGTACCACGTAAAAATAACCGTGCATAATGCACGCACAAATGTGAGCCCGCTGCTCTTCGACGGCTACTACGTGGGGGCCACGCCGGGCCGCGTGCGCGTTGGTGCGGCCCGCTGGAAGACGATTACCGACAGCGCCGGTGCGGGAGATACGGTGGCGGTGCAGGTGCTCAAGGTCGATGCGGTGCGGGCCTACGCGCCGGTGCGCGCCACGTGGACGGTCGCCCCGGGAAACCTTCGCGGCTCGGTATTTTACAACAGTTACGACTCCCGACTCGCGCAGCTTCAACCGAACGGGAGCGGCGGCGCGATTCTCAAAATTCGACCCAACTCCCCTCAACCCGAGGTGCTTTTGGGCGGCGGCGGCCAGTGCACCGTTTGCCACTCGGTGTCGGCAAACGGCGCGGTGTTGGCCCTCTCCAACGGCCACATCGACGACCGCGCCTACGACCTCTCGCCCACGGCGGCCCCTCGCCAGCGCTCCGCAACCACGCGGTACCGCTACGGATTTGGGGCCCTCTCCCCCGACGGCAAATGGCTCTTGTCGTCCGCGGGCGTGAGCGACATCCCGGCCGGTGTTGAGGGGTGCGGCAACGGCACGTGGCGAGGCAACGTGGCGAGTGTGCGAGACCGCTTCGATTCGCAACTTCTCGACACATCTTCGGGGCAACTTGTGCCCTCGCCGTCGTTTTCCACGAACGTCCGGCAAGCTCTAATGCCCAGCTTTTCTCCTGACGGCAAGCACGTGGCGTTCAACCACTACGACGCGGTTCAAGGCGGGCAAGGCCATTCCCTCGCGGTGATGGATACGGACCTCGCGGTGAGCCCTCCGGCGTTCCGAAACCTCCGAACCCTCGTGCGCAAAGACGACGCCTTTCTGTCGTGGCCGGCCTTCGTTCCGAGCAGCCAAGGGGTCATCTTTCAGAACGGCTCCTCGGACGACTACGGCACGTGGTGCGACGAAACCGGATTCTTGCAGATTGCAGATATTACGAGCCGTACCGACATCCAGCTCCGTCGCATGAACGGCTGGAAGCCGTCGGGGGCGGCGTGGCAAACGTACTTGCCGACCGAGGCCGAAACACGCCTGAACTTTGAGCCCACCGTGCTCCCGGTTGCCGTCGGTGGCTACTACTGGGCGGTCTTCACGAGCCGGCGAACCTTCGGCAACACCATCACCACGAGCGATGCCACAAGCCCTCTTCGCAAGAAGCTTTGGGTAGCCGCGATCGACATCAAAACAGGTTACATCGACGACCCCTCGCACCCGGCCTTCTACCTCGAAGGGCAAGAGCTAGAGTCAGGCAATTTGCGGGGTTTTTGGGCGCTTGATGCCTGCAAACCCCTCGGCGAAACTTGCGAAAGCGGCGCCGATTGTTGCGACGGCCGATGCCGCCCCGTGATGCGCAACGGCCAGGTTCGCAACGAGTGTTCCCAGTCCCAAGATTGCGCGCGCACCGAAGAGCGTTGCCGCACCTCCGCCGACTGTTGCGACGTCACGCAAACGTGCATCAACGGCTTCTGCAGCGTCTCTCAGATTCGGTGAAACCGGCGTCTGCCGCAGCGTTAAACGAGCAGCGCCCTTCCCGCATCGGCGCGTCGTGTGCCATAGAGCGGCCATGAGCCATGTGCGAAATATCGCCCTGTTGTCGACGGGCGGAACGATCGAAAAGACGTACAGCGAGAGCGACGGAACGATATCGAACCAGCGCTCCGTTTTGGAGATGATGCTCGCGGGGCTCATTCTGCACGGCGTGCGCATCACGCGGATTTCGCTCATGAACAAAGACTCGCTGCTCATGACGGCGGGGGATCACGTGGCCATCGGAGACGCGGCTGAAAGCGCGCTCGAACGGCACGACGGGGTGGTCATCACACATGGCACAGACCGCCTTCAGCACAGCGGCGAGTACTTGGCCCAGCGCTTTGGCGACGCCCCCGCGCGGCCGATTATTCTCACGGGGGCCATGCGGCCCTACGAGCTACGCACCACCGATGCGCTGCAAAATCTCACAGAAGCTCTTCTCGCGGTGCAGCTCGTAATACCGGGCGTATACGTCGCCATGCACAACGAGGTTCTGCGGTTTCCGGGCGTGGTGAAAGACACCCTTCGCATGCGGTTTGTTCGGCAACCGTGACCGGCGTGACCGGCGTGACCGGCGTGAACCGCGCGACGGCAAACTCGCTCGCCGTTTAACGAACCTCATCGACGGGTGCCGACGTGGTGGACCCGGCGCCCCAAAAGCTCAGACCGGGCGGACGGCCGGGGATAGCGATGACCGTCGTGGTCATCATTGTGCCGCGAAAGGCCACGGAAAAGAGCTCTCCGGAACTCGTGAAGCCGTAAACGGCGCCGGCCCAAAACGCGAGACCGTAGACATCGGAGTGGTTCACGGCACCCCAGTTTTTCACCATGGCGCCCGTCGTGGGGTTGATCTCCACGAGGCAATCGGCGCAGCCGTTGCCCTTGACCGTGAGAAACGTACTGCCACCGATAACGCTGACCACATCTCCGCTCGATTGAAACCCCGCGCCGAGTTGCCCGACGGTGGTGCGACTCCCGCTGACCGGATCGATTCGCAGGTACGTTGCGCCCGAGTAACCAACGAGCGCTTCTTTCACGGGATCGAGGGTTCCAGCCGGAACAAAACTCAATGAATTCGGGTAGTTGGCGTCAGTTCTAATCAGCGTACAGCGCGCAGTCAGGCGGTCGATGGCGACGAGCGCCCCGAACGTCGTGCCGTACATTTTTGAGTCTTTGTCGATGGCGATGTCGATGACGCCCTCGTCGCAACCCGAAAACAGGCCGACCGTGGTGACGGCCTTCGTGACGGGGTTCAAACGGTACAAGGTGTTCGAGCTGTGCCCAAACACCTCAGAGATCAGCACCGGCGGGGGCAAGGCGGCGTCCGTGTCGCCGCCGGGCACGACGACAGGTACGGCTGCATCAACCGCGGCATCGGCCGTTCTGGGCGCGCCGCCGTCGGGGGCTCCGCTGTCGGGCGCGGTCGCGATCGCCGCGAGGCCGGCCGGAGCGGTGGACGCGCACCCTGCGAGAAGGACCCCGAATGCAAAACTTTTCATATGTGGATGACTAGCACGCCAATCGCGCGCCGGGAAAGGCTGTATTTTCCCAGCCCTCAGGCCACTCCCTCGGTTTTTCGAAACCCGCCCCAACCCGCGCCAAGTTCGTGAATGAGTTTCGCTTCGAGCTGCGCAGCGGGCTCCGGCGCGCCGAGAAAATAACCTTGGGCTTCGGTGCAACCGATGGCGCGCAGCTGCTCGATTTGCGCCGAGCTTTCGACGCCCTCGGCGACAACGCGCAGCTCGAGGGCCCGGGCGAGCGCCACGATGCCGCGCGTGACGAGTTCACCTTCGCGGCCTTGGGCGAGTTCACTCACAAACGTGTGATCAATCTTCACGCCTTGAATCGCAAATCGCCGCAGGTACTGCAGCGACGATGACCCCGTTCCGAAGTCGTCGATCACCACGGTGGCACCCACCGCGTCGAGTTCGTCGATCAGCGCGAGGCTTGCTTGCACGTCGTGCATTGCGACGCGCTCGGTGATTTCGAGTTCCAGCGCGCCGGTCGGAAGGCCCGAGGAACGCAGGGCTTGGTCCACGGTTCGAGGAAGACTTGGATCAGTAAAATGCCTCGCGGAAAGATTCACGGCCATGCGAAATCGGCGCCCCGTAATCTCCCGCCAAGCGCGCAGTTGGCGGCACGCCGTGTGAAGCACCCATCGCTCCACATCGACCATGTTTCCGCTCTGCTCGAGGGCCCCCACGAATTGCGCCGCGTGCACGAGCCCGTGCCCTGGCCGTGCCCACCGCAAGAAGGCCTCAACCCCCGCGAGCTCGTTGGTGCGCAGATCAAATTGCGGCTGGTAGTGCAGAACAAATTCTTCGTGCTCGAGGGCCAGTCGCAGGGCCTCGAGAAGCGGCGTATGCGTATGCAGCCGCGCGGGAAGGCGGTCCGCCGAAAAGTGAGCGTGCCCGTGGGCCGTGCGTTTACCCCGGCGCAAGGCCTCGTCGGCGATCTCAAAAAGGACGTCGGGCTGTTCGCCATCGAGCGGATAAAAGGCCGCGCCAGCCGTGATGGAAGGGCGAACCTCTTGCTCACCGACACGCCACACGCGCGACGCGACCTTGATCAGTTCGTCGAGGCGGCGAACCACCTCGGGGCCCTCGGTCAGGCCGTCGAGGCGGAGCAAAAATTGGTCGTCACCGCGGCGCGCGACCTGCATTGGGCCGTCAAGTTGTTCCGCGAGCCGCGACGCTATTTCGATCAAAAACTCATCGCCGGCGTGGCGCCCCAAACGCTGATTGAGTTCGCGAAAACCATCGACATCAAGAACGGCCAAAACGAAGCGCTTTTGCCCGTGCCCCGAATGGAGAATGGCGTGGGTAATTCCTCGGCGAAACGCGTGCACGTTCGGAAGCCCCGTGAGCATATCTTGGAGACGCAATCGCTCGATTTCGCCCTCCGCATCGCGCCGCAGCAGCGCGTAGCGAATCGCACGCAAAATACCCCGCGGCGTGCACTCGTCGGCGGCCAGGACCGCATGCGCTCCAAAGCGCAAAAGAGCATCGCCCTCGATTTCGTCGTCTGCGGGAACGACGGCGATCACGGGCTCAAAAGGGAACTCCCGCTGCACCTCCAAAAGGCGCGCGAGGGACTCGCCGCCGGTGGACGCATCCACGATGACCATCGTCACCGGATCGGTTTCGCCCTCGAAACGAATCGGCCCGGTGCAAAGCGTGGATTCAGAGCCGAGAACGGCCCGCAGCACTCCCTCCCACGGGGGCGACGTGTCGCCGCAAACAAGGCGCGCGCACAAGGCTGGCGACTGCGCTAACGCGGGATGGATCGCCTCGACCGGACCTGCAGACTCCGCATTCATCGCTCCAGTATCACCCCTCGGTGCGCCGAGCGCAACGGCGCTGCGAGTGCCAAGTCGTCACCAAAATCAGCAGGCCGAACCCGGGCCGAGCCCGCCTCAAACAGCGGCCTCTTGGACGACCGTAATGCTTCGAGATTGTGGGGCCATAAGCGCGGCTTTTCGCTGCGAAATCATTGCGCCGACGAAGTTTTTCTTGGCCATTCGTACCGGCGACTCGGATGCTTCTACGAGCTCCAACGACCATGCGCACACCGGATATTACCCACGCATTGACGCGCACCACGAGCACGACGGGGCACACGCTCTGGGCGCTCACGGAAACGAGGCCGGGGCTCCTCGTGTTTCTGCGCGATTTCGGGTGCACTTTCTCGCGCGAGGCGGTCAGCGACCTCACACGCGTTCGCTGCGACATCGAGGCCCACGCCAGCATCATCGTGGTTCACATGGGGTCGCCAACCGACGGCTGCGCATTCTTAAACAAATACAACCTCACCGGCGTTGAGCACGTGAGCGACCCGAAATCGCGGGTCTACGAGGCCTTCGGGCTCGAGCGCGGAACCCTCGCGCAGGTGGCGGGGCTCGCCGGATGGAGACGCCGCGTGGAGGCGGGCATTCTCGCGCGTCATGGCCTAGGCCTCGGGCCCGGTGACTGCTTCCGTATGCCTGGCGTTTTCCTCGTTTACCGTGGGTCGTTGATGCACTCGTTCGTCCACAAAAATGCCGCCGATCGCCCGGATTATTCGGAGTTGGCCATCTCCCCGCGGCCCACAAAATACCCCGGCTGAACGGGTGTTCCCCGGGGCCCGACGGGGCGCAGCGCAGCCGGCTCGTTATTCGTTTGCGCCGCGTCGATTGTTCGCGTTTCTTTCGCACGGGTCGAAGACGATGATAGGTTGTGGGTAGTTGAATCTTCGCGACGGGATACGTATGAACGGCAACAACCAAGCTCTACTCGTCGGCAGTCCCGACAGCCTCGTGCATGCCGTCGCGCGGCGATTCCAGTCCCTTGGGCTCCCCTCGACCCCCATCTCCGACGTCACCGAGGCCCTTGAGGTGCTCCACGACGGGCGCGTCATCACGTTTATCGCGATTGACGAGGCCCTCGGTGAAACCGCCGCCTCCGATGTGCTGGCCGCCGCGAAAACCCTGTACCCCGAGTCGCCGGTCCTGTGGATTGGCCCCGTCGGAGACCCGGGTCGCTTTTCGAGTTATGCCCCAGACAGCATCATGCCGCCGACCTCGAGCGCCCATGCAGTGGAGCGCACGGGAGAACTCCTCCTCCGCGAGGTCTTTTACCCGAACGTCCTCGTAGACGCATTTTCGCAGTCTTTGAAGACCGTTTTGCGCGGCAGCTTCGACGTAAACGCGAACATCGACGACATCTACCTGCGCTCCAACCGCAACGTTCTATCGTTTGTCAACACACTTCTTCCCTTCGCCGGAAAAAAAGTGAGCGGCCGCCTCGCCGTTTCGTCGTCGCTTCTCTACCTCAAGTCCGTGCACAAGCGCATTTTTGGCGCCGATGTTCCGGCCACCATCGAAGACGCCGAAGATATCGCCGCAGAAATGTGCAACCAGACCCTCGGCACGCTGAAGGTCTTCCTGGCCAGGCGAGGGCTCACCGTTGAGTCAGGTTTGCCGATGATGATCCGCGGCCAGCAGGCCGAGATTCGTTACAAGGCCACGCACCCGGCCCTGGTCTTCCGCCTTGAAGAACCTCAAGGTACGCTGTTTTTTGAGGCTTACTTCGACATCTTCAACGCCGCAGAACTGCGCAGGCCCATCAGCGAAGATTTGGTTGTGCCCGGGGTTGTCGTATCGCTGTGAGGTCTTGTCCGTGAGGCCGGTCCCTCGGGCGCAGTGTTTTTCCAGGCTTAAGGCACGGCTTTCGACCAGGCGGGCGTTGCGTTGAGCGTCGTCGACCCCACGCTTCTGCCTGCTGTGCTCGCGCGCGAGCCGCGTGCCACCCGCGCGTTCATACGCGCCGCGAAAACGGTCGTTGAGGCCCGGGTCGCCCGGTGCCTGCTGCGGTCGGGGCGTCGGTCGTCGCAGCGCGATGCGCGACAAGAAGTGTGCGACATCGCCCAAGATGTCTTTCTCCATCTTTTCGACAACGACGGCGCGGTGCTGCGCGCCTGGGATGCTGCCCGTGGCCTCTCGCTCGCGAACTTTATCGGGCTTGTCGCCGAGCGCGATGCCCTCTCCATACTCCGGAGCGGGCGCCGATCTCCGTGGACGGAAGACCCCACCGACTTCAACCTCGACGAAGATTTCAGCGACACAACGGCACCCAGTTTGCACCGCGTTCTGCAGTCGCGCGAAATGCTTCTTACCCTCGTGGATCGCTTGCGTGCGGAGTTGAGCCCGCGCGGTTTCGAGCTATTCGTGCGCCTCTACGTGGATGAGTGCACCGTTGAAGAGGTTTGCACCGGGTTTGCCATGCAAACCGACGCCGTATACGCTTGGCGCAGCCGTTTGGCCAAGCGCGTGAGAGCCCTCGCCGAAGAACTCTTTCCGCCCGACTCCACGTCAGACCTTCTGCCTTGACCGCGAAGACCCTCTCGTGAGGCTACAATGAGCAACGACAATCTTCTTATCCACATCGGCAAAGCGCTCCAAGACGCGAACCGTCCTGAGAATTCAACCGCGGCCGAACGTGAGCTCGAAGGCAGCCTCGACAGCGCTTTTGAAAACCGGCTCTTCGAGCAATTGGGTGTGGCCGAGGCACAACAAGAAACGCCGCGCAATCTTATTCCGTTTCCGCCGAATCGTGCACGCGCGTCATCTACGACGCGTATCGCCGCAGTGACGGGGCTGTTTTTTGCCGCGGCAGCAGCCTTTTTCCTGGTGCAACGGGGTCCAACCTCGCCTCTTGGCACGTACGAAATGTCCGCGCAAAGTGATCAACTTGAGCGAGGAACGGCGGCACCCGAGGGCGATTCGAGCGAAGTAACGGCAACTGTCGGTCGCCCTTTTACGCTGATCCTTCGGCCCACCATTCAGACCTCGGCCACGCCCGATGTCCACGTCTTCGCGACGCTCGACGGCCAGCGCGTCACGTGGTCGGCGCAGATTGAACAGGCACAAACCGGCGCGATTCGCGTCGTCACCACGCCGTCGTCGCTTGGCCGAGGCCAGCTCACGGTGGTGCTCGTTCCCCACGGCCAGTCTTTCACCGAGCAGCCGCGCGTCGAACTGACCAGGGCCATCGCCGTGCGCGCGCTTCCGTAGCGTGCAGTCTGCAGGCAGTCGTCCGTCCTCGGCGGGCGGCTGCGGGTCATGCGCTCACGACGAAGACGTATCTCCGAGGGGGTTCCACGCCAGGTCTTTGGAGCCAGCGCTCGGGTACGGGTAGTGGCCCGTGGTCTTGGAGTAGGCCCCCCAAATGGTTGTTTCGATGGCGCTATTCGCCCGAGCAAAGTGCCCGTTATCCCGCAGAAATGCGTGAACTTTGGGCAAGTTGAAGAACGGCACCGACGGGTACATGTGGTGCTCCAAATGGTAATTGATGTTGTGGTACAAAAACGTGAACCAGGGATGTGTGCGCGAGCGCGTGTCGCAGAGAACACCTTCTTCGAGGCCTGCGTGTTCCAGGTACGGGCGCAAACCCGAATAGTGCACGACCACCATATGCGGCAGCACCACGCAAATGATGCCCGTCGCGAGGTCGTGCATGGTCAGCCAAACGTAGAAGCTCGCGTACAGGGCGGTCACCATAAAGTTCATGTTCGCGAGCACCGTGGTGGCCCGCTTGGAGAACGGAAGCTTCACTTTCAGCGGCAAGTCGAGGCCCAAAGACAGCCGAAGACCATACAAGGCATATTTCGCATCTGCGTCGAGCCGAGCGAACATGAACCGGGAGAAAAAGTTCTTGTACTTTGCAAATACTTGCGCGTCCGGGTCCGACGCTTGGTTCGTGTACCGATGGTGATTCCAGTGCGACGCCGCAAAGCCGGTGACGCTAAAACCGATGATGACCGAAGCCGTGAATAGGCCCGTGATGGCGCTGACGTATTTGTTCTTGTGAAGCGAAAGGTGAAACCCTTCGTGGCCCACAAGACCCAAAATCTGCATGCCCTGCCCTGACAGGAAAACGAACGGCGCCATCAGCACGACCCGCGCCGCGACCGGCAACGCATCGACCGACCAGATCACCCGGGCGACGGCCCCGAACCCGGCGAAAAAGCCAACCCCGTACAGGATAAAACCGATGGTGCGCAGCGTGCTCGGCTCGTAGAGCTCGCGCGGCAAAATGGGCGGACGCGCATAGCGTACCGCGGGAACTGTCTTCGGTTTGATACCACTTTCGGGCGTGGTCCAGGTCATAGGACGCATGGGAACCCCAGGGCGTGTTGATGGGTGAGCCTCTAGTGTGCGCGGCGAAATCGCAGCCGTCGAGTGCCTTGAACGCGACAACTTTGCGGCTGCGGCGTCATTTTGGCCGGGCTCGCGCGATCCCTGCGCGCTTTACCCGCTAGGAGGGCCGGGCTCGCGCGATCTTTGCGCGCTTTCCCGGATTAGAGCGGGCAATCAGCCATGTGCATAATACACACAAAATCGGCTTCGGTGACGGGCACCACCGAGAGCCGCGAACGCTTGATCAAGGCCATTTCGGAGAGGGCTTTTTCGCTCTTGATCGCCGCGAGGCTGACCGGTTTTGGGAGCGCGCAAACCGGTGTCAGGTCCACGACACTCCAGTCGTCGGAGCTGGTTTTATCGGCGTAGGCCGCCCGGGCAACGCGCGCGAGGCCGACAATCTCTTTGCCCTCGTTCGAGTGGTAAAAAAGGACGAGGTCACCGAGAGTCATGGCCCGGAGGTTGTTGCGCGCTTCAAAGTTTCGCACGCCGTCCCAAGCCGTAAGCCCATCTCGCACAAACTGAGCCCACGGGTATTTTGTTGGTTCGCTCTTGGCCAGCCATTTTCGCACAGGGGTCACACGGGCAGTTACTGCCACGACTCCCCGCGATGGCCAGCAAAATCGTTAGGTTTCGGCGCGCCGGCGCGATCGACACGAGCCGTGCCCAAGCCCCGAACTCGGGTCGCAGAAAAATTGCGCCCATGGCCGCCCGCTTCGTGCGGTAATTGCGAGTCATGGTGAGATTGTTTGTCTCGTGCGTCTTGATCACGTCGGCCGCATTTTCCGCAGAGCCTTGGGCAGATGGTGATCCCGCCGGGCCTGCAGCGCGCCACGCGCTCTCGGAAGATTACGGCGTGCGGGCCCGCGCAGAATATCGCGTGCAGCATACACGGATAACTCCGCTCGATCTTTCGTCCGAGACGAACTCGAATTTTACGACGATGGATCAGCGCCTGCGCGTGGACGCCACGTTGGACTTCCGCGATCGCCTGCGACTCACGACGTCTATCGATGCCCTCGACGGCGTGATTTGGGGCGACAACGGGGCCCTCGGATCGGCACCGGAGCCCGATTCGGGGGGCAACATCAACAGCCGAAACGTGAACTTTGCACGTATCTGTTATCGCCCTGTAACCGGGGGAAATACAGTGGATCCGAAGGGCTGGGCCTACGGTCTCTGCGACGCCAACCCGCTCTTTATTCGGCGGCTCTTCATTGATGTCGTGACGCCCATTGGTCTTCTGCGCATTGGCCGCCAAGCCATCAACGAGGGCCTCGCTCTCTTGGGCAGCGACGGCGACGGGCGACGAAACCGCTTTGGCGTAGCGGGCCGAGGCAACAACGTCGACCGCATTGTCTTTGCGACGAAGCCCTTGGAAGGCCTAAAACCCAAGGGCGAACGAAACACGTCGGAGACCGAGGGCACGTTCCTATTCCTTGGTTACGACCGCATCGTGGGGGACAACCCCATGAACGACCGCGACGACGTGAACCAGTTTTTCGGTGCCTTCAAGATCATCGAACCGGCGTTTGGCCCACTGACGAACAACGAGTTTCGCGGCTTCGGTGCGGTGCGCTCGAACCGGCAGTTTGGGTCGTCGATCGGGAGCTTTGGCGCCCGCGCGTCCACGAGCCTAGGCAAGCTCACGGCGGGCGCGGAAGGCGCCTTGATCGTGGGCCGTACGCGAGAGCTTTCCGAGGCTTTTTCCGTCATAAGCAACGATCCACCCGTGTCTCAAGAGGTCGCACAAGTTGGTGCCCGCGCGGTGATTCGATGGGACGAACCGGACCTCACTTTTTACCTCGAAGGCGATTACGCCAGCGGCGATTCAGACCCTCGTTCGCGCTCCGCCCTTACGCAGTTTCGTTTCGCCGAAGACTCGAACGTTGGCCTCTTGCTGTTCAAGCACGTCTACGCGTACCAAACGGGTCGCGCGGCCGCCGCAGCGACGGAACTTCTTAAGAATCTTCGTGCGCCAATCATTCCCGTCGAGGCCATCGCGACGCGCGGTTCCATGATGAACGCGGCGGTGCTTTTTCCTCAAATCGATGTGCGTCCCGCAGCAGGCTGGCTCCTTCGCGGCGGCGTGCTCATGGCCTGGGCGCCCGCAGTGGCGAACGATCCCGTGGCGAGCGTGCAGCGCCACGACGCGTTCTCTGTGCCTGGAAATTTGCTGAATTTCGCCGGAGGTCTCGGCGGCCGGTACTACGGCACCGAAATCGACGCGCGCATTCAATACCGCTGGGAGGAGCACGCGATCCTCGACCTCGAAGGTGCCGTTTTGTTTCCCGGCGACGCGCTCCGCGACCGCAACGGAGATGCGGCGACAGCCTTCCTGACCCAAGCCCGGACGACCTTTCTTTTTTAACGAGCACCCGAGAAACACCTCATGAATCAGCTCCTTGCGGCAGAAAAAATACGCGCGGTATTTTCCCGGGTGATGCCGACGCACCTCGTTCGCGTCGCACTTTTTCTTGTTGCCCTGCACGCCGTCGGAGCTTGCGCGCCCTACGCCTCGCCGCCGGCCGCCACAATCGAGGGCCTCACCGACGGCCTCCTCGACAGCAAAAGTGCTAACCTGTCGATTCGTTTTGACAAGGCAATTCGCTGGGAAACACTGCGCCTCGAGATCGTTCCGTTCGTTGTGGACGGGGCGGGAAATCTCGCGGACGAAGGCCCAACCGCCGAAGCAGACGCCGCCATCAGCCCCCTCCTCGCCTACGACACGGGCGATGCAAGAGGAGCTATTTTCACGCCGTCCGAAGACGGCCGATCGCTTCTCATCGCCCCGAAAGCGCATCTTCCCGTTGGTCCCAAACTAGCCCTTTTGCTATACGCGGGCCTTACAACGACAGACGGAATAGTACTTACGTATCGTTCTCGTGTTCCCTTTTCGTACAAGTTTGAATGCACAGGCGCAGCTGGGCCCGGCGCGTTCAAGTCCGGTGCGTACTTTTTTCTTTTGAACGTCGATAAGCCCACCGCCACGCAAGTGAAACTCTTCGGCCGCCTCCGCATCGATGAGGCCACCGGGCGATTTATGGGAACGTTTACGAACGCCGGGCGCAACCGCGATCCGAACCGCTGCCCGACGCCGTGCGCGAACACCGAAGCGTGTCAACTTCACCCGCAGACGGCCTGCGTGGCCCCTTCGCTGCGCGCCGGAAGTGCGGAAGAATGGGGCGATTTCCTTCCGAATCCTACGCCGCCAACGGGCTTCTCGCTCGATATTCGGGGATGCGCCGAGGCGCGAGAAGACGGAACGATCGCGTTTGCGACGGTGCCCGCCGATTTGGTCCTGGAGCAACCGCCAGTAAAAGTGCAGGGACTCGTGGTTTCGGCGGCCTTTGAAAAGCGCGCCGATGGCGCTTGGACGGCAACGGGCGGCATCACCGGCGACAACGTCGTATTTGGAAACACGAACCTCGGGCCAGGCCAAGGAACCGTCCTCGTCGCGTCGGTTCCCGCATCCGTCAACCTCCCGGGCCTGCCCGCCATCGAGGCCATTCCGAAGCCTTAAGGCGCAGCCGCGACGGATTTGTTGGGCACCATCGATGAACACGGTCGTCGCTTGCCGATGGGTCGTGCTGCTCTTTTTGGCGGCGTGCACACCGGTGCGTGGCTGCGGCGCGCAGGTTGCATCTGACCGATCCCTCGCCGGGCGTGTGGTCATCTTCGACGCGAGCCACGACCAAGTTTATGGGCCCTTGGACCGCAGTCCATCGGGCTACGCGATCGCGGCGGATGCCTTACGTGAGGCCGGGGCGACGGTCGCCGAAACCCACACGACGCTGACCGAAATGCTCCCATCCCTCGACGCCCCAAGCGCGGTGGTGGTCTTGGGCGTCGCGATGCATGAACGTTACAATGCTGGCGAATTTGCAGCCCTCGACGCATTCATGCGGGGCGGCGGGGGAGTTCTCGCCCTCGTCGAACACGACGATCTTTTTGCCAACGCGCAGTTCCAAAACGAGCTTTCGGGGCGCTACGGAATCACCGTCGAACAGCCGTCGATCGCGCCCGACACCGCCGCAAATACGCCCACGGAGCTCTGGGTTCCCGTGCGCAGCGAACGTCTTCGCGTGCCTCGGGCAACGTTCTATTTGTCGCCGTCTCTCAAGGTCTCCGAGCCTGCCGTCGCCCTCGCGCGGGCGGCTGAATCCTACGCGCGTGAGAGGCCGATTGTGGGCGCGTTTGCGGCGGTGGGCGCGGGGGCCATCGCGGTACTCGCCGACGCGGAATTCATCTGGAACGGAGGGCCCAAGTGGGGAGCACGTTCTCCGGGGAATCTTCAGTTATTTCTACGCACCATTGCGCTCCTTGGCGCCGGGGGTGCGGCTCCTGCACCCGTGTCGCCGGGCCCAACTCCTACGACGTTATCCGTGTATCTTACACAGGATTCCTCGCTGGGTCTGGACACGGGCCCATCGGGACTTTCTCGTCTCGCGACCGAGCTCGAACGCCGCGGAATCCATCTTCGCACCGGCGGAACTGCCGCCGCCGATGACGTTTTGCTCGTGGTCGCACCAGGGGTATTGATGCATGATACACGGATGCGCGTGGCGTCTCAGCGCTCGATTTTGGTCGGCTCGGGCGAGACCGATCCACGCGGCACTTCACGAGAGGAATTGCAGCTCTTTCAATCGTTCATTGCTCCTGATATTTGGCAGTCTGAGCTGTCTGAACTGGCTTTCGCAACCGGCGTTCGCTTTGCACCGGCAACCCTTGTGAGCTCCGTAAGACCCCATCTCGAGTCGGCCGCCGAGATGGCCTCGGGCGCTCGGTTCGCGATGCATCGGGCAACCCACCTTGAGCTTAGTGGAAGCGAGTGGACTGTGCTTGCGCGGGCAGATTCGCGCTCGTGGCCCACAAGTTCGCTCACACCGAAGCAAGAATTCGGCGCGGCACGGCAGGCCCAATTGCCCTGGTCGCGGCCCTCGGAAATGCCTCATCTTGGCCCGGTAGTCTTGGCGAAAACGCCGCGCGTTTTGGCGTGTTCTTTCGCATTTTCCCTCGTCAACGAGAGCGCCTCATCGCCCCGGAGAGGCGAATTGGTGGACCTCCTCGCGGACTTCATTCGCTCGCCGCCACCGCCCCAATAACTTGGCCCTGGGTGCGCTGATCATGTGTCTCTACGCGCATGGTGCCAGCCCTCGCACTTGCTCAATTTCGCAACAGCCAGCCCCGTTGCCCGTGCGTGCTCGTCCTCGATTCGTCGGGAACCATGGAGGGCGACCGGCTCACGGCGCTGAACGAAGGCCTCGTCACGTTGTGGCAAGACCTCCTCGACGACCCCATCGCGCGGGAGCGAATTGAGGTCGCCATCGTGGAATTCTCCAGCGATGCGCGCGTCACGCGGGGCTTCGATCTGCCCGGCGAACTCATTCCGCAAGTCGCCAAAGCCGACGGACTCACCGCGATGGGCAAAGGCATTCGCGAGGGTCTGCGTTTGGTCGAGGAGCGCACGAAGCTTTATCGAAAGGTCGGCGTGCCTCACTACAAGCCTTGGGTATTTCTCATCACCGACGGCTCGCCGACGGACGATACCGACGCGGCAACGAAGCTCATCGCCAAGGCGGAAGCGGATCGGGCCCTCGCGTTTTTTGCCGTCGGTGTCGCCGATGCGAACATGGAGAGACTCGCAAAGCTGTCTTCGCGCGGAGCACTTCGCCTCGATGCTCTTCGTTTTCGTGAGCTTTTTCGCTGGCTTTCCACAAGTCTCATTGGGGTCTCTCTAAGCCGCGTCGGGGACCGCGTTCCGCTTCCGGCCCTCGACTGGGCCGCGGTTTAGGGCGTGGTCGCCGTGCTTCGCGACAGCGCGGGTCGTGTCATCGACACGGGCGGTGCCATCCTTCTGGGGCGCGGTGGCGAGGCCCGTGTATGGGGTCATCCGGCCTCGGGAAAAGCGTTTAAGTGGCTCGAACCTCACGCGCGAACGGACGCGCGAAGGCGATCCCTCGACCGCTTACTCACCCTCGATGCACCGCGAATGATCGGCGCGCGAGACGAGACGCCATGGGGATGGCCCGAGGACCTCGTGTTCGATGGCGACGCGTACGTGGGCTACACCATGCGGTGGTTTCGCAAGCGAAAAACCTTGTTTTCCCTTCTGTGCCCGACAGAACGCATGCGCGTTTTTCCGGCCTTCGATCATCGGTATTTGCACAGGCTCGGGGCCAATCTCGCAAGCGCCATCGAACAGTTGCATTATGCACATATTGTGATCGGAGACCTCAGCGAGGCGAACGTTCTCGTGGCCAGCGATGCCACCGTGGCGCTCATCGACGTGGACTCGTTTCAGCTGCTCGATGCGGATGGAACCCTGCTTCCATGCCCCGTGGGAAAGCCCGAACTGCTGCCGCCGGAACATCACGGGGAGTTCTTTTCTGCGAACGAAAAGACCGTTGCGTCGGACGCGTTTTCGCTCGCCGTCCTCTTGTTTCAACTCTTGTTCGATGGGCCCCATCCCTTCTCCGGCGTCCAAAAAGATGGACGAAATCCGCCCACCACGGCCGAAGCGATTCTCGCCGGCGAGTACGTTTTTGGGCCGGGAACGAATCTGTTGCCGCGGCTTGGAATGCCGGCGGTGACCCTGCTTCATCCCGCGCTAAAAACCGCGTTTGAACGCACATTTGTCGCCGGGCTCCATCGACCGCACCTGCGCACGACGCCGCGCGAGTGGACTGCTCTGCTCACGATGGCCGAGAACGAGCTTGTGCGCTGCCCGGCCTCCGCAGCCCACATGCATACGCGACACGCGCCACAGTGCCCCTGGTGCGAGCGGCGGGCCACGTTTGGGCGCGCTTGGGAGACGTTCGTCGAGTCGCCGGAGAGCCCGATCCAGCATGCGCCGCCGACCCAGCGGCCGTTGCCGCGGGTGTCCAATGACGAAACGCCTGCGCCGCCAAACGCAATTTATGCGCGTGACGGTGACGGCGCGGTTGACGGCGCGGGCGCGCGGGACGGCGCGGGCGCGGCCGCCGACGCGACCCCGGTACCCGCGGCGGCGGCCCTCTTGGGCGCGCGGGAC
>CAMCKZ010000010.1 GCA_945875545.1 Polyangium aurulentum
GCGGGCGGACGGCCCGTACGCATTTTGCGCGCGTAGGTCGCGACCAAACCTTTCATCGGCGGGAAAGTCCTCGCGCCCCCCCGAATACCGTGCGAATCTGCTGGGTTCCCGCCGCCGCGGGAACGACGAATCGGGGCGCAGACGCGCGCCTACGTGCCGCGAGCGTTCGTCCACTTTTGATGAACGTTTTTCCTATTTTGATGAACACCCGCGTTTCGAGCGCCGGGCGGGGCCGTGACGCGACTGGAACGCGCCGCGCTCTCCCGGCGTACAAAAGCGGAAGGGACCCATCCTCTCCCATTTTGCTCCGCAGAATGGGAGAGGATGGGGTTACCTCCGCCTGCGAACCGCCGCCCACGGGGCGATAGCCCTCGCGCGGGGCCGGCCAGCCCGACGACCGCGACCACCGCGACCACCGAGGCCACCTACCGACACCACGGAAAATGAGAGCGGGACACGGGATTCGAACCCGTGACATTCAGCATGGGAAGCTGACACTCTACCAACTGAGTTAGTCCCGCAGAGTGCTGCTGGAATACGACGCCTGCGAAGCGGTGTCAATCGAGACCGGCGCAGCGCGCGTTGCTCATCGCGAAGAGCTTCGACGACCGTGGGCGCTCGGTGCGAATCGGGTTAGATCGGAGCCGTGAGCTACCTCGTTCTTGCCCGAAAGTACCGGCCCCAAACCTTCGCGGACCTCGTGGGTCAAGAGCACGTGGCGATGACCCTCGGCAACGCCCTTGAGAGTGGTCGCGTGGCCCATGCCTTTCTGTTCACAGGCGTTCGCGGCGTGGGAAAAACCACGAGCGCACGTCTTTTGGCGAAAGCGTTGAACTGCCTCGGCCCCGACGGAAAGGCCACGGGCCCGGCCCGCGAACCATGCAATCAATGTGCAGCATGCACGGAGATTTCGCAAGGCTCGGACCTCGACGTGCAGGAGATCGACGGCGCCAGTTACAACGGTGTCGACGAGGTTCGTCGCCTGCAAGAGGGCCTCGCGTTTCGTCCTGCCCGCGACCGCTTCAAACTGTTCATCGTCGACGAAGTTCACATGCTCTCGAACGCGGCGTGGAACGCGTTTCTCAAGACCCTTGAAGAGCCTCCGCCGCACGTCAAATTCATCTTCGCCACCACCGAAGTTCACAAAGTTCCGATCACGATCTTGAGCCGGTGCCAGCGCTACGACTTCAAGCTTATTTCCGCGTCAATGGTGGGCAAGCGCCTCGGCGAAGTGCTCGCGGCCGAAGGCATTGAGGCCGAGGCTGGGGCCGTCGCGATTCTTTCGCGCGAGGCCTCCGGGTCCATGCGCGACGCGATGAGTTTGCTCGATCAAGTGGTCGCGTACGCGGGCACCAATCTCAAAGAGACCGACGTCGCGCGGGTGCTCGGCGTCGCCGACCGCACAGTGCTTCACGAACTTTCCGCGGCGGTCCTCGATGGCCACGCAGACACATGCCTCACCATCGTGCACAGTTTGGCGAACGAGGGTTACGACATCGCGCAGGTGTGCCGCGATTTTCTCCGGCAGCTGCGAAACCTCGTGATTGCGCGGGTCGCCGGGGCTGCTGCCAAGACCCTCCTCGACCTTCCGAGCGACGAACTCGCGGACGTTCAAGCGAGTGCGGCGCGCCACGACACCGACGATCTCACGCGCTGTTACCAAGGCTTTTCAAAGTCCTTCGACGACATCGTTCGCTCCCCGTCGGCGCGCGCAGCCCTGGAAATCGCGCTCATTCGCCTGGCCCGCCGGCCCCCGCTTTTGCCCCTCGACGACCTCCTCCAACGGCTCGGAGACTTGGAACGCAGGCTCGGGGGCGCGCCTTCGCGCGGGGGTCCACCTCGCGGCCCATCGCCATCATCCAGTGCGCATATTCGCAACGAAAACGCCGGTGCCGGCGCGTTCAACGACGGACCGCCGCGCTTCGAAATTGTGCCCGGAGGCCGCGCGTTGTCGCACTTCGACGGACCCCTCGCCGTGGCTGCGCCCTCCGTCCACGAGCGTCCGCACCTTCACGCGGTTCCGGGTCCCGAGGTAGCCGCGGTCGTCGCCGCGCCCGCTCCCGTCGTAGCCCCGCCGCCGCCCGCGCCAAGCCGCGCGCCCGTCTCCGCACAACCCGCCGCGCCCGTCTCCGCGCCCGCGCCGCGAAGCCGCTCCGAAGAGTGGCCCGCGGTGGTCGACGACCTGCGCCGCGAGGCCCCGGCGATCGCCGCTATTTACGAACACGCGCTTGACGTCAGCGAGGGAAAACCCGGTCTCACCGTGGCGATTTCACCAGGCGATTTCCTCGCTGAACGCGCGCTTCAAGCCTTGTCGGTTCAGGCTCTCGAGGCCGCGGTCAAGCGCGTTCTTGGCCCGTCCGCGACGGTGACTATTTTGCTCGAAACCCACGCGGGCGAGACCCTCGCCGCAAGGGCCGAACGGGCCCGCGTCGACCGGGCGCAAGAGGCCCGCGACGCCATCACAAACGACCCGGCAGTGCGAGGCCTCGTCGAGAGATTTGGGGCCACCGTGCGCGACGTCAAGCCGCCCAGCTAGGCGCAACATACGCGGGACTCCGCTGTATGTGTGACGTCTGCCATCATCCACGCATCGCGCGCTTGCGAAAGCGTCCCCTCGCGATTGCCCAGGTGCTCTTCGTGTGGGTCCCTCTTTTTTTCGAGGAAACACCAAGCGAAAAGGTGCCCTGCCGTGCATTCACTGTTACCGATGAAGGCATGATGGGCCGCTCCGGTGGAATGAACGAGGCGATGCGCCAGGCTGCAAGGCTTCAGCGCAAAATTGAGCAAGTGCGCGCGGAGGTCAAAACGGTCGAGGTCACTTTCTCCACCGTTGGAGATAAGGCGCGCGCCGTGGTCACCTGCGACGGCCGCATCAAGCACCTCGCCCTCGACGCGGAATTCGTCCAGGCCGAGGGTCTCGAATTCGCCCTCGACGCCCTCGTCGCGGCCATCAACGGTGCCCTCGACGAAGGTGAAAAAACCGTCGATGCGGAGGTCTCGAAGGCCACGGGCGGTCTCAAGCTGCCCGGCATGTAACCGTGCGTATTGCCTCGCTCGAGAGACTCCAGCGGCTGCTAACGAAGCTGCCCGGGGTCGGCGAAAAAACGGCGCTTCGCTACATTCTCAAGGTCTTGGAACGCGACGCATCCCTCGCCCGCGACCTCGGCGCTGAGCTGTCGGCGTTGCCCGATCGCATCGGCGCGTGCGTTCGCTGCGGCCACCTGGCGGAGAAGACCGGCGGCGATTTGCAACTATGTGCAATCTGCAACGACACACGCCGAGACCCAACGATTCTATGTGTGGTGGCGCGCGTTCCCGACGTGCTCGCATTTGAACGGGCGGGTTCCTTTCGTGGCCGTTACCACGTGCTCGGGTGCCTGCTTTCGCCCCTCGACGGCATTGGTCCCCATGAACTCGGAATCGATCGCATCCTCGCGCGCGCCCGCGACGAAGGCATTCGCGAGGTCGTCGTGGCCACGCCGCCGACGGTCGATGGTGAAGCCACAGCCCTGCTTCTTAAGCGCGAATTCGAAGCGTCCGGCGTGGCGGTCACGCGCATTGCGAGCGGCGTTCCCCACGGCGGCGATCTTGAATTCACCGATCCCATCACCCTCGGCCGCGCCCTCGCTGGCCGCCGCGCCCTCTGAATCCCCTTGCTCGCATTGCCCACGCCCGACACGCTCGACCCGAGAGACTGACCCCATGAAACACGCGATCATTTCCACCACCGAAGCGCCCGCCGCCATCGGCCCTTACAACCAAGCGATTCGCGCCGGAAACCTCCTCTTCGTATCGGGGCAAATTCCTCTCGATCCCGCCACGGGTCAAATCGTCGCCGGCGACATCGTGGCGCAGACCGAGCGCGTTCTGGACAACCTCGGGGCCATCTTGCGGGCGGCCGGCACAAGCTACGCCAAGGTCGTGCGCACCACGGTTTTTCTCACGGACCTCGGAAACTTCGCCAAAGTAAACGAGTGCTACGCGCAGCGTTTCAGCGAAATGGCGCCGGCCCGCGCCACCGTCGAAGTCAGCAAACTTCCTCGCGATTCGATGGTTGAAATCGACTGCGTCGCCATCATCGAAGACTGACGCGTACACGCAGTAATACTGCGTGTACGCGACGGCATACCCGACTCTACCCGGCCCGAGCGACCTCATCGGCGAGCCCTTGAAACTCGCTCGCCTTGTCGAACTCGCCCTGGTCTTCGAAGGCGCGCGCGAGGAGGCGCAGGGCTTCGCTTCGGCGAACGTCGGTCGTCTCTGTGAGAGGCAATTTGGCGAGAGCTTGAAGCATCGTCAAGCTCGCTTCAGCCTCGCCGAGTTCGCCGAGTGTGGTCGCCAGATCCCGCAGCACCGCCGCCGACGCGGGCTCGATGCGGTGGGCTTCCGTGAGGTGACGCTTCGCGCGCTCGACGTCCCATTGTTGGCGCGCGATGCCCGCAAGCTCCGTGTGAAGAAGAACCCGCTCCGCACCGGAACCCGCGAGATTGAGCGTCGCTTCCAAGCACTCGCGCGCCTCATCGCTGCGGCCATCGGCACCGAGCTGTTGCGCGAATTCCACCGCCAGCGCGACATTTTCGCCGTCCACGCGCAGCGCCAACTCCAGCAAATCTACAGACCGTTCGTTGCCCGAGGCTGCGAGCACGCGCCCCACGACATTGCGTGCATCTTGCACCCTTCCCTGCCCGCGCAGGCGCTCGGTTCGCTCGCGAAGAAAGTTCAAGGCGTCGTCGGGACGAGCATCGCGAATGAGGGCCGCGTAGAGAAGCTCTTCGACCTCGGGCGCTTCGATGACGACGCGGCGCCAGACCTCGAGGGCACGATCGAGGAGCCACCCTTCGCCGGAACCTTCGGCGGCCCGGGCGAGCTCTGCGAACGCCGCGGGCGTCGGCGCGCGATCCACCTCGGCCTCAAGAACCTCGACGACGACCTCCCACCGGCCCAACGCCCGGCCTAGGCGCACGATAGACGGCCCGATACGGCCATCACCGGGGGCAGCAAGCGAGCGCGCGCGTTCGAGGCGCTCCAAGGCCCCGTAGGGGTCCGCCAAGCGCAGTTCGAGGGTGCCCGCGGTTTCCAGCAAAAGACCCACGGCATCGTCTACGTCGCCCGCGGAACACGCGGAATCCACGGCGATTTCCAGGGTTTCCGCAAGCCACGCGTCGTCCCCGGATGACGCGCCGAGTTCGCGCACCGCGGCCAGGGCCTCCGCGCGGCGTGCGCCGGTTTCAAGGGCGCGCCGGAGAGCATCTTTGGCGCGGGCAGCATCGTTGAGCTTCGCCGAAACCACCGCGGCCAGCTCCAAGAAAAGCCCTGCGCGCACTTCAGGAGAATCCATGTAGACTGCATGGGCTTCCAAAGCCGAGGCCACGCCGTCGAAGTCGCCGAGGGCTGCGAGGGCCCGCCGCTGCTTCGCCTGCACCCCGGTGTCCGAAGGCTCGATCAGGAGCAGTTGTTCGTAGGCTCGACCCGCCTCGGACCACGCGTCGACGGCTTCGGCGCGGGCCGCATGCGAACGCCAGAGCGCCAGTTGCACGGTGACGTCGAAGGAGGCTTCAGCCCCGCGCGCCGACCATTCAAGCACGCTGCGCACGTCGCCTGTGGACTCGGCAAACACCACGCGTGCCGCAAAATAGTCAGCAGTTTCATCCACTTGCGACCACGCTTGAAGCACCCGCTCGCACAACGCATGGTCGCGCAGGGCCTCGCCCGCGACCGCCAAGCATCGGTGAAAACAAGCGATGCGCGCGTCGTCGTCGGACTCGAGGCCCGCGCGCGTGAGCAGCACGTCGACGAGTTCGGCGCTTGGCCCTTGCGCGCGCAACGCATTTTCGAGCCCCCTGAGCCACGCGAATTCATGGGGCTGCGCCTTCGCCGCGGCCCGAAAAAGTTGAAGTCTCTCGGCGTCGTCGAGGCGCGAGCCATCGCTCGAAGCGAGGAGAAACGCGAACCGCGAAAGCCCAACTTCTTCCGCCTGCTCCGCGCGCATCATCGTGAGCAATGTGCCCGTCGCTGCGCGGGCATCGGGCGTTCGCTTGAGCACGGACGCAAACAATTGAAAGGCCTCGTCGTGAAAAGCGTCGATCGCCGCCGCACCAAGGGCTGCCAGCAGAACGGCCTCGGGCGCCTCTTCGAGGTCGTCCATCAAGAGCGCGAGGTCCATCAGAGCCTCGACTTTTGAGCCGGCGTCGGTGGCCCTGTCTACGGCGCGATTTTTGAGCCCGATGCGTGCCGCGCGATCGCCACGAAGCCTGTAAATACCCTCCAATATGTCTCGCACGCGCTCGAATACCGAATCGGCCCCGAGGCATGCGAGGAGCACCGGCTCAAGCTCCGAAATCGTGCGTGGACAATCCTCAAGGGCGCCTTCGATGGCGTCGACAACGAGGGACGAATCTGCACCCATTGCATGCCGCACGAGCGCCAGTCTCGCCGATCGCTCGCCGCGCGCCTCACCGCTCAAAACCGGCAGACTGCGGTCCATCGCCGCCGCCAACTCGAAAGGCTCACCGGCGGCCTCGAGGGCCTGCACCAAGAGCTCAAGAATCGACCCCGGGTCATCATCATCGCCCGCCCCGGCCTCAAGGCCCGCTTCATCGGCCCGGCGCAGGCAAGGGAGCGCCAACGCCGGGCGATGGAGGTTCACCAAAAGAAGACGACCACGCCTTGCGGAAGCACGCGCCGCCACCATTGGCTCCAACGCCTCGGTTTCGACGCGGCCAAGAGCCGCCACGTAAGCCTCCAGAAATTCCTCTCCGAACATCGGAAGACGGTCTTCGAGAGTGCCTTGGAAGGGGTCGTTTTCCGGCTCGCCCTCAAGGGCCACAAGCCACGCCCGCCCGGCTTCTTCGCCGCGCTGCAAACCCCACGCAAGCTCAGCAAATTGCCTCGCGCTTTGAACGCGCTCTGGGCCGTCCAAGTGCTCCGTAGCCCACGCCAAGAGCTGCCAATGGGCGTCGTCGCGGCCAGGCCCATCGGCGGACTCGACATGCGAAATGGCGTCGGCGATGAAGCGGCGATTGGCCGTCGCGAGCTGCACCACGCGGTCGTAGCGCACTGAGTTCGGCACCGCGCGGCAGGCGTCGATTGCGGCACCGAATGCCCCATCGCTGTCGCTCAGCGGACCCTCGAGAACCCGTGATCGCTCATCGTGAAATGCCGCCGTCGCCGCCGGTTCGAACGACAATTCCGCCGCCGCCTCAAGCTCGCGGGCGAGGTCGTCGTGGCGTGTTCCGGCGCGAAGAACCTCCAACATAAGCGCCCCCAAACGCCCACGCGGCGCGCCTGCATCGATGGCCCGTTGAAGAATAGTGAAGCTCTCTTCAAGACCCGACTCGGTCTTCATCAAGAGCTGCGCGAGCTCCAAAGCATCGGCCTCAAGGTCATCGCCGGCCCAGGACCGCGCATCGAGGAGGCGAGGCAAGAGCTGTCGCAAGCGATTGATATCATTACTGTTTCTTGCGAGGTCGACGGCCATCGCGAGGTCACTTTCGGCCTCGCCCTCTTCAAGAACCAACGACAGAAGCTCGAGAGCTCCCGCTGAATCTTCGAGTTCGTCGCGGGCAACGCCCACGGCGCGGCGCAGGCACGTGAGGCGAAGTTCCGTGTCGAGGGTGGAGTCTGCGCGACGGCGCAACGCGCGCACGTTGGCCGCCCAATCCGCCAAGATCATCGAGAGTTCTTCGGCCCGTTCGTGGAGCGCATCGTCGGCGTTGGCTTCGGCCGTGGCCGCCTCAAGAACGGAGAGAGCGCGCCGAGGATCGCCCGCGTCTTCGTCGAGAATCGTGACGAGAGCCAAGACCGCGTCGCGGCGTTCCCACACTTCAAATTCGCGAAGCGTGTCCTCGAGACTGCCCGCGAGCACGCCCCAATCTTCACGCGAAGAGGCGAACTCGCCGATGAGCGCGCGAAGCTCCGTGGACGTGGGATCTCCTGCAAATGCCCTCATGAGCGCCGTTCGACCCAGGGTTTCATTCGTCGGATGCGTGCGCTCGTGACGGGCGAGGGCCAGCCACCGGTGCGCCGCGTCGGCCTTCGTCGACTCGAGTTCCGCGCGAACCTGAAGGAGCCGCGCCCGGACCGCTCCGTCTTCGGCGACGAGAAGGCTGTCGCACTCTTCAACGACGCGCATGCGAACGCGATCGTCGTGAAGCAGGCGATCAAGAACCGCGAGCGCATCGGTGCGCGACGGACCTTGCTTGGCGTCGTCGCGAAGCCAATGGGTCAGCGGGTCGACGAGGTCTTCCGGCGCGTCGAGGTGGTCGAGAGCCACGCCCGCGAGGCGGCTTCGTACACGGTACTTTTCGTCGCGATCCGTGGCAAGATCCAGGCGACGCGCGAGCAGATCAAACAGCGAGCGCCACTCTTTGAGGTCGGTGTAAACCCGTTCGAGGGCCGCCACCGCACCGAGGTCGAAGTCGCTCACATCGAGAGCTTCTTCGTACGTCACCCGGGCTCGGAGAACGTTTCCGTCGAGCTGTTCTTCGAGGTCGGCCAAGGCGAGAAGTCGCTCCAGGCGAGGGCCCGCCTCGAGGGCTGTCTCCATGCGTTCGCGGTGCATGCCGACGCGAACCGCGAGGAGGCCTTGGCCCGCGAGAAGGTCGTCGATTTTCTGGAAGTGGTGGTCCTTCAGCGCGGGATTGGACCGAAAGGCGCGCAGGAGAAATTCCAAGGCATCTGCATGCCGTGCATTCTCGAGAAACGTTAGGCCCGCGCGCTCGCAAAGCTTGGCCGTTGCCTCGTCATCGAAGCTTTGCGTTCGAAGCCACACGGCCAGCGCGTCGGCGGCTGCAAGCTTCGCGTCGTCGCCGGTGAGCCCCATGACGCTCGCGAGCGAGGAGGCGTTAGAAGGATCGACAGCGAGGATCGACACCCAGAGCGCGACCATCGATGCGGGCGCATCTCCGCGCGCAATCCTCGCGACCGCGAGGGCCTCAAGAATGTCGAGTTCGGGCTCGTCGCTTCCCTTGCGTTGAAGGTCGAGGGCCGCCACGAGCGCGTCTGCGTTTTCGCGGGCGCGGGCCGAGACTTCCAGGTGCCTCGCGAGCACAAGAAACTCGGATTTCGTGCAGAGCGTGCTGTCAAGCAAATTCGTTACCGCGGCGGGAATACGCTCGTCGGACGCGGCAATTTGCACGACTTCGTCGAGGTACCCGAGGGCCGTATTTCGGTCCCCGAGCCAGTCGGCCGCCGCGTGCATCGACAACAGCAGAGACGCAACCCGCGCATCGGTAGAAAGCTCCGCACCGCGAATCATCTCTTCGAGGCGCAAGAAATCAGCGCCCCTCTTCTGAAGCGAAAGGCGCGAACGAAGGTCTTCAAGAAGAGCCCCGTCGGCGCTCAGTTCGAGGGCCCGAAAGAGGCACGACACGGCATCTTCTTCGCGCCCCGCAAGGCCATCAAGAACCCGCAACCGTTGCGTTTCAAGGCGAAAAGTCTGCGCCCGAACTTGTTGGGAAGGCTGCGCAGAATTTGGCGTGAAATCCTGCAAACGGTCGAGCGCGGCGAGAATTATTTCGGGCTGGCGCGAAGCGTGCGCGTGCTCCAAACGGGTCTCGAGCAACGCCTGCGACGGCCCGTCGACCTCGAGCAAAACGTCGTTCCACGCGAGCAGGCTTTCCGCATCTACGGTATCGCCCTCGCCGAGCGAACTTCCCAAGCGGGCCACGAGCCGTTTGACCCGGGCGTTGGCGTTCACGAGGCGCGCCGAGACGGCTTCGACAACACGCGGAATCGATTCCAACGACCGCGCGAGCCTCACAATTTCCTGAAAATCTTCAGGCAAATCCAACACGCCTGCATTCGCAAAGGCACCGAGGCGCAGCGACAACCCACGCGGTGCATCGCCCATCGTGTCTTCGGCCACAAGGGCCGCACGTCGAAGAAATTCGGCGGACTTCTCTGAGCTCAACGCCGACGCCGCACTGGCCTCGAGCACGGCCACGAGAAGGCCCGGGTCGTCGCTGGTCTGCCCAAAACGCTCGAGCAAAAGTGCGGCAGCCTGGGGTCTGCTTTGCGGAAACTCGAGGAGCTTTTGCATCAACGAGACGGCGTCGCGATTCGTGCCGTCGTCCCCGATCGCGAGTTCCCCGGCCTCGAACGCAGCCAGCGAATCTTCGTCGGCGACGAGCCAATGCAGCCCCAACCGAACGCGCAAAGATGAGCGTTTTTCCGCGTTTTCTTCGTGGCCAACGAGCCATTGGAGGGCCGTGCGAAACGACTCTTTGTCCCCAGCCTTTTCAGAAATCTCGACCCGCAGCTCGTGCACGACGAGCTGATGCTGCGTCGAAGTGGGCGCGTCGCTCAACACCGCCAGTGCGCCGGCCGCATCGCCGAGGTGGTCGTGAATCGCCCTCGCCCGCCGCACCAGGAGGAGCGTGCGCGCGTCGTCGTCGTCCGTAAGGGTTGCGAGCGCCGCAAGGTTCGTCGAGACGTCTTCCCAGCGACCAAGCTCTTCGGCGAGGGCCACGAGGCGCCCGAGAACCCGCGCGTCCGGCGTCTGTTGCGCCGCAACGGCCAACCAACGCGCGAAGGCGTCATCGGGCCCGACGCCGTTGGCGTCTCCGAGGCGGGCCGTTTCGTCAAGGGCCAAGAAGCGCTGTGCGTTGTCAAGGGGCAACAGCAAATGGCACCGAAGGGCCTCGGCGACGGCGTGAGAATCGCCGCTACGCCGATGAATCGCGAGGGCGCTTTCCGACGCATGCACGCGCACGCCGCCGCCTGCCGCGAGGTCGTCGCGGAGCTGTTCCAGCAGGTTTTTTGCACGTGGCCCGTCGTCCAACAGTTCCGCGCAAACCCCCGCACCTTGCAGCACGCCCGCCCGCGTGGCCTCGGTGGACTCGGCGGCATAGGCCTCACTCATCGCCTTGACAAACTCACCGGTTCGGCCGAGCGGACGAAGGATCGTCAGCCAGCGATCCCGCAGTTCGGCGTCGGCGCTCGCCAGCATCACGAGCCTTGCCAAAAGCGGTTCTTGCGCACTCTCTGCGCCGGCAAACGGTGCCATCGCGAGGGCACGCCGCAACGCGCTTTCTTCTTCATCGCGCACCGGCGTGAGCCGCGCCAGCACGACCAAACGAGTGGCCAGCAACTCTTCGCCCTCCGTTCGTTCGGCGCTCAACACGAGGGACCGCTGCGCGTCGAGGGCCCTCGCGGGCAACGCCACGGCCAACGCCGCGATCCGCTCTTCGACGGGCTCCATGCCCGGTTGCGCATCGAGGATCTCAAGCAATTCGCTCATCGCGCGATCACTCTCCGCGAGGCGGGCCACGAGAACTTCAGCGCGACGCAGGGCGAGCGACGTTGCGGTCGGCACATCGACGACGGCTTTGACGTGCTCCGCAAGAATCTCCGCGAGCCGTGCATACTGCAAGCTTTTTTCGAGGCAGTCTTCGAGGGCCGCAAACGCATCGGCAGGTGAACCCAGCAGCCGCAGGCGCGCCTCGTAGCGACCCGAAGCCTCGACCCACGCTTCTTGCGCGACCAGCGCCGCACCCCACTGCCCGAGGGCCTGAGCATCCGGCTCCGCACCAAATGCCACGTGATAAAAACGCTCGATGACCTTCGTGTCGCATCCTGATTGCATGCAGAATACACGACCGTGCTCGCGCGCAACCGCGTGCGTGGGCTCCGCCTCAAGGGCCAAAAGCCAATACCGCATAGCCTGAGTGTCGTCGCCGGCCGCGTGCAAAAAGGCAGCGATTTCGGCGGAAAGCGATGCGCGGAGGGCGGAGCTAAGTTCATCCGACGCAGCGCCGTCGAGCACCTGGCGAATGGCCAATGCGTAGACGCCCGAGATGCTCTGCGGGTCCTGGGCAAAGCGGCGCAGCGCGCCCCAAGACGACTCCATCTGGGGATACTCGGCCACGAGAAGCTCGGCCACCGCGCACGCGGAAACGGCGTCCGAGAGGCGCGCAGAAAAGACGTCGGCGCAGCGCAGCAGCGTAGCATGACGGTCATCGGGCGACGCTTGGACCTGCGCGAGACAGCCGAGCACCGCGGCCAAGTCTGTCCAGCGTTCGAGCTGTTCGAGGGCCGCGGCGTGCACCGGAAGCACGCGCAGGCGCAGCGACGGGTTCTGTGCGAGCGTCTCGAAACACGGCACAATCGCCGCGCCATCGGCACCGGCGGCCACCGCGAGTTCCACCTCGACCCACGCATCTTCGTGGGTAAATTCCTGGCGTTCAAGCATGCGGGCGCGGCGCAAGTGCAGAGGCCCGCGCTCTCCTGCGGGCGCAATGGCGATGAGCCGTTGCAAGCGTTCGGCTGCTTCCGCGTCGTCGCCGCGCGCCTCGGCAAAACGAATGAGGGCGCGCAGCGAAGACCCGTGCGCGGGGTCGCGGCGAAGAATTTCTTCGTGCACACCTGTGGCCCGCGCCGCATCGGCGAAAGAGTCTTCTTCGAGAATTGCCCAGGTCGCGAGAAGCTGCATCGCGTCGGGCGCGGAGAGTTCCGTCAGTCGCTTTTCGTAGGCAATACGCAGGGCATCCGCACGCGTGTGCGAACGCAGAAGCGACTCCAGATCACCAAAAACATCGTGCCCGTCTGCCCACATAGCCTCGAGCGTGGCGACCGCGTCGTCCACGCAGCCCAGCTCGCTCGCTTGAATCTTGGCAAGTTTTGCACGCAGGGCGGGCGCGTCTTCGACCGCGACGCGATTCCGTGCATCATGCAAGCATTCCGCGAAACAAGCCCACTTGCTAAAGCGTCGCGCCACAGCCTCGAGGGCCGCTACGGTGCTCGGACTGACCGACGTCTGCTCAAAATGTTCGACCGCCAAACGCCAGCCGCGCACGGGATCGACGACTTTTTCCGTGTAAAGATCCACGAGACGGCAACGCCACAAGGACTTCTCGTCCGCATCGCCCGCAGCCTCCAGCAGTCTCTCGTAGAGGCCACCGAGGCGCCCATAACGCCTTTCGGTTTCGTGCATGACGACGAGTTTTCGGGCGGGCTCGAGGCGCGTTCCGTCGAGGCTCAGGAGTCGCTCCAGCAAGCGAATGACGGCCTCACCCGTGGGGTGCTTCGCCGCAAGAACACGGGCTGCGCGCTCGAGGAGGTCGTACTTGCGAACCGGGTCCTGGTCCTTCTCGGCGGCACCCACGAGCACCGCCACAAAGCCGTCCCAGTCGGCGGTCGCCTCGTAAGTTCGCTCCAGTTCGTCGAAGTCTCCGGTGCTCACAAGCGTTTCACGAACCGCGCGAACCGCACGCGTGTGATTGGGCGAAAGTGTGAGCAGACGTCGCCACGTCGCGAGGGAACGCACGGGGTCTTGAAGACGCTCGGAATAGAGCGCCGCGAGCCGTTGCAGGCCCGTGACTTGGAGGCCCTCGTCCTGCAAAATCGCTAGCCGACCCTCCATCACCTCCGCGAGCAGCGTGTAGTCTCGACGCGCGTCAGCGATGCGTTCGAGGGTCTCGAGAGCACCGAGATGCGCCGGGTGCTCGGCGAGAATTCGGCGCAGTTGCGCGATGGCAACTTCGGGCCGCGCCAAGCGTTCCGACGCCAGTTTTGCGGCCTCCAAAAGAAGCGCGTGGCGCGCATTGGCATCGGCGGTCAGCGACGCGCGGGCCTCCAACAGAGACGCGAGCGGCCCATGCGCGTGACGCTTGAAAAGAATTTCGCGGAGCGCGCCGAAGGCCTCGTGGTCGGCCGGTGAAAGTTCAAGAACCCGATCCCAGGCCTCGGCAGCTTGCGGCGCTTGCGCCATCTGGGCAGACCATCGACGGGCCAGCGACCGGGTGGCTTCAAGTTTTTCTTCCGGCGTATTCTTGCACTCTGCAAGCTTCGCGAGAACGAGGAGCGAGTCGCGCCATCGCCCGTGTTTTTCGAGGAGATTTGCAAGCTCCGCGGCCCGCGCCGCGTCGAGAGGCTCGAGGGCGACAAGCTGCGAAAGCGTGCCCATGAGAGCGGCGTCGTTGGGTGCCACGGAGCGATGAACGGTCGACAAATCGTCAAGCGCGCGGCGCCGCTCCGCTGCTCCGTCGGCGTGGGCAAGCTCGTAGCGAAGGAGTTCAACGAGGGCCGCGGCAGGGCCCGACGCGAGGTAGTGGGCCTTCAACCGCGTGCGTGCGTCGCCGTCGGCGGGGTCGCGGCGAAGGCGAGCGCGGAGTGACTCAAATTCCCGCGCGTCGAGCGGCGACACCGGGGCGCTGGCAATTCTCTCGGCGACCTTCATGGGCATAGGCTCCGTATGACGGTGTATGTATTCGCTTTTACCGGAGGGCGAAGCCTCATCGTTCGCCGCGTTCTCGTTTGCCGCGTTCTCGTTTGCCGCGTTCTCGCTCGCCGCGTTCTCGCTCGCCGCGTTCTCGCTCGCCTCAAACGGGGCGCCAAGGGGTTCCGTTCGATCGGTGCGGTCAGTGCGGTCGGTGCGGTCACTGCTTGACGCGTTGGCTCTAAAAGCAAGGGCTGCGTGGTTGCCATCCATGTCGAAAAGTCTTTGGGCGTAGGGCTCTGCGAGATCGCCGCGCCCGCGCTTCACGGCGAGCAATTCGACAAGAGCCGCAAGGCCGTCGATCAACGCGCGCTTCGGTATTTGCCTCGTGACCAGCACCTCGAGAGCCTCGCCTGCACCCTCAAAATCGCCCACCACGACGGAGCTCTCGGCCAAGCGATCGACCGCCAAGTTGTCTTCGTGTTCAAGAACCCGGGCCGCGCGCAGAGCCTCTACGACGCCCGCGTGGTTGCCCTCCCTGAGTGTCGCATACGCTACACGTACCATCGACATACGATACGCGGACGTATCCATGACAGCAGACGCATGCCGCCGCAGGACACGGGTGCGATCCGCATACTGCCTGTGCCCATCGAAGGAGTTCGCGACAAGTCGCGCCAACGACTCGTCGGCGGGTGCCAAATCGAAAGCTTTCTCAAGCTCCGACTCCGCCTTTGCCTCGACGAGGCCTTGACTTTTTCTGCGACCGGCGACCCTTCCAAAGCGGAGAACTTCTTCCGCAGCCTCGGCCAACGCCCGCGCCTGCTCAGCGCCGGTGGTCGTATTTGCCTTGTGGCGAAGGTTCGCGACGCGATTCTGCCACGCGGTTTTTCGGGCCTTGCGTTCGTCGAGGAACATTTCGGCTTTGGCCAAAAACGACGCGTCGCCGGCCTTTTTCGCCATGACGGCCACCGCCTGCCACGCTTCCACGACGCGCGTTTCATCGAGGCTTGCCTCGGTCGTCACGAGGGCGCGATCCATGAGCAGCGCGAGTCGCGCCGCAACTTCGGCTTCGCGAAGGAGCCATTCGTCGATGACGCGAACGGCCAGCGCCGCGTCCCAGCGAATGAGTGCACTGTTCACGTATTCCCGAAGCGTCGTCCGCAGGATCTCGGCCTCCGCCCGCGGCATCGCGTCGATACTCCGCTCGGATCGCAGGTCGAGGGCGGCACCAAATGCGCGGGCGCGAGCCTCGTCACGGGGGTCGAGTTCAAGGGCGCGGAAAGCGAGAACAACAGGGTCAGCCATGGAAGCGTTTCGTCCGAGTAAATGCGCGCGATTCGAGAAGGAGCGAGAAGTAAAGAGACTCTACTCCCAACCCTCCAAACTTTGTTAACGACACATGGGCACCATGAACGATCCGTCACTCACACTGTCGCTGATCAACTGTGGCGAAACTCTTCGCATCTCGGTGCCCACCGTGCTGGACGCGAGCCTCGGGAGACTCACGCGCCTCGCTTGCGACGAACGGCTAAGCCAATGGAGCCGGCGCATCGTCAACCATTCGGCCGTCGCTTTGAACATCCAGGGGCGCGAAAATTTCGACACGAGCAAGGCCTACATCGTGATGAGCAACCACCAGTCGCTCTACGATATTCCCCTGCTTTTTCATGTACTTGGGTCCAACCTTCGCATGCTGACGAAGAAAGAACTTTTCGCCATTCCGATTTGGGGTGCGGCCCTTCGCGAGTCAGGCTTTGTGGCCATCGATCGCAGCGACAAAGACAAGGCGCGCACAAGTTTTCTCCGCGCCCGTGAGCTGCTTGCCTCGGGCACCAGCGTGTGGATTGCGCCGGAGGGAACGCGAAGTCGCGACGGGGAATTGCTGCCGTTCAAAATGGGCGGTTTCCACCTCGCGCTCGAAACCGGATGGCCCATCCTCCCGGTATGCATACGCGGCAGCAGGCATATTTTGGCCGCCAAGGCAATCAAAAGCGTCGCAGGTGTCGCCGTCTCGATGACCATTCATCGGCCCATCGTCGCCGCTGCTTTTGGCTTAAATTCCAGGCCTTCACGCCATGCACTGGCGGCGTCGGTGCGCGCGGCCTTGGCGTCGGGCCTGGCGTCGGGCATGGCGTCGGGCCTGGCGTCGGGCCTGGCGTCCGCATGACGACTGAATCCAATCTCGCGCCACTCATCGTGGTCAACGCGAACGCCAAACGCGGGGGTCGGCGCATTGCCGCAGAGCTCGCGAAGCGCTTGCCGCACATGCGCGTGCGGCTCACGCGATCGGCCGATGAACTCGATGCCCTTCTGCGTGAAAGCAGCCTCGACACGCCCGTATTTGCCGCGGGCGGAGACGGCACCGCGATCGCCGTCGTCAACGCCCTTGACCGCATCTGGCCCAAGCCTTCGCCGCTGCCGCACGTGGGAATTCTTCCGCTCGGCACGGGAAATGCCTGGGCGCGCGTGAGCGGCGTCAGCACGCTGGACGACGCCGTTTCACGCCTCGCGCACCACCGCGGGCCGTTGCCCACGCGCCTCTTTTCGCTCGCGCG
This sequence comes from Polyangium aurulentum, assembly GCA_945875545.1. Lineage (GTDB taxonomy): Bacteria > Myxococcota_A > Polyangia > Polyangiales > Polyangiaceae > CAIQDA01. The sequence continues at coordinate 16,714 of CAMCKZ010000010.1, forward strand.
TTGCGAAGGCCAGCTCACGCATTTTTGCGGTTCCGGGCTCGACGCCGAACTCCTCGACGCCTACAAACGCCAGCTCGAGTCGGCGCGCGGCCCCATGAAACGCGTCGTAAAAACCGTGGGCGGCTACCTGATCGCGGTCGTCACCGATTTGGTCCCCCGGTCTCTTTTCAAGAAGGTTCCGCTCCTTCGCGTCGAAACCCTCGACGCAGAAGTTTACGCGCCAGACCATACGGGGCACGTACGTCTTATAGACGGGGTCGTACCTGGCCAAGTCATGTACGAGGGTCCGGCGTCGATGGCTGGGGCTGGAACCTGCCCGGAATTTGGCTACCGATTTCGGGCATTTCCCTTTGCCGAACGGATGCCGCACTTTTTGCACGTGCGCGTTTACGGAGCAAATGCGCTGACGGGAGCCATCTCCATCGGCGATCTTTGGACGGGCGAGCCCAACATGCCCGGCATGCACGACTGGCTCATGAAACGCGTGCGCCTGACCTTCAACCGGCCGGTGGCCTTTCAGTCTGCGGGCGACGCCTGGGGAATGCGCGAAACCTCGGTCATCGAAGCGGACGACCGGCTGGCGGAGGTCGTCGATTGGCGGCAGGTCGATAACCGCGGCGACTGACTCTAGCCCTGAAAATAGCCCAGCCGATAGCCGATCCGCTCGGAACCGCAACCGCTCGCGTTCTCCAACCTGGCCGCCCTCACGACTCGCCGTGGTCGAAGTCAAACGCGCGAACGTGATGGGCCATCAGCACGACGGTTTCGTCGATCGTGAGCGCGGAGGAGTCGATGATGGCTGCGTCTCTGGCGCGGCGAAGTGGGGCCACGAGTCGCATGCTGTCGAGGTGATCGCGGCGCTGAACTTGGTGCAGTGTGTCGTCGAGAGAAACCTTTTCTCCCTTGGTTTGCAGCTCAGTAACGCGGCGTTCGGCGCGAACTTGCGGGCTCGCGGTTAGAAAAAATTTGACATCGGCGTTGGGAAAAACCACGGTTCCGATGTCACGCCCCTCAAAAACGGTGCCGCCCAAACTTCCGAGTTCGCGCTGCAGATCCAAAAACGCGTCGCGAACCTCGGAGTGCGCCGAGACGAGACTCGCCGCAATGCCGATGTGAGACAGGCGAAGAAACGAGGTAATCTCGTCACCGAGGTGGAACACGCGCGTGCCGCCCGCGCCGAAGTCAAAGCGCAACGCGCCCTCGCGCACGAGATCGCTCGCGAGGCCGCCGAGGGTCGTGGGGTCGTCGGTGGCGACGCCGCTCTGGCGCGCCACATAGGCAAAAGCCCTGTAAATCGCGCCGGTATCGACGAACGTGAAGCCCAGCTCCGCGGCCAATCGGCGCGCGACGATGCTCTTGCCCGCACCGGCGGGGCCATCGATAGCAATTATGGGTCGCAAACGTTCGGTTTCCAAAAAGCCCCCGCGGCGAGCTCGAGACACGAGCCGAGCGCCTTCGTTAGTATACGGTTGAATAGGCCTGGACCGTCAGAAGAAAGCGACAGCTGCGCATCGTATTTTCTTCCGTTTCCGCTGGCGTACTGGGTTCGCCGCCGGGCTCAATCTTCGACGTCGACGCGTTGGCCCAAGGCACGCAGCGTGGCCACAAACTTCGGAAAGCTCGTGGCGATGACTTCCGCGCCGTCAATCACCGACGGACCATCGGCGAGCAGCGCCAGCACCGCGGCGCTCATCGCAATGCGGTGATCGTGTTCGCAATCGACGCGGCACGCGGTCAACGGTCCCTCCCTTCCCTCAATCACGAGCCCGTCTTCACGCTCTTCGCACGACACCCCGAAGGCACGCAGCACCTTGGCCATCGTGGCAAGGCGATCGCTCTCTTTGACGCGCAATTCCCGCGCATCGCAGATGGTCGTCGTGCCCTTGGCGCGCGCTGCAAGGGCGCACAGAATTGGCACTTCGTCGATCGCGCGAGCGACCATTTCGCCCCCGAACAGGCGCCCGACCAATGGCCCGTGGGAGACGGCGAGATTGGCAATGGGCTCCCCGGCGCGCTCGCCGAGCGGCTCAACGTGGGCGCCCGCACCCATGTCGCGGAGCATGTCGAGGATTCCGGTGCGCGTGGGATTCGTTCCCACGAAGCGCACCGTGACCTGACTGCCCTCGACGATCGTTCCTGCCGCGAGCAAAAATGCAGCCGCTGAGATGTCTCCCGGGAGATCGAGATCAAGGACGCCGAGCTTGCCGTCCCAGCCCGCGGGCTCGATTTCGACGATCGTTCCCATGGTGCGAATGGGTGCGCCCATCGCTTGGAGCATACGCTCGCTGTGATCACGCGACACATACGGTTCTCGTACGTGTGTTGTACCATGCGCATACAGCCCACTGAGCAAGATGGCGCTCTTGACTTGGGCGCTGGAGACCGGGCTTTCGAACTCGAGGCCTGTCAAGGACATTCCGTCGGGGAGCCCCTGAATGTGCAAAGGTGCTGTAATTTCCCCTGCTTTCTTCGGGTGCGGCGCCCCCTGAATGAGGGCACCGCGGCGACGCAATGGCTCGGCGATGCGGTTCATGGGGCGCTTCGTCAGCGAAGCGTCGCCCACGAGAACGCTGGAGAAGGGTTGCGCCGCGAGGACGCCGCAAATGAGGCGCATCGTGGTGCCCGAATTTCCGCAATCAAGAGACGCGGTCGGTGCCTCGAGGCCAAAAATTCCCTTGCCGTATACACGCACTTCTGAGGGCGAGATGTCGTCGATGCGAATGCCCAAGGCCCGCAGTGCGGCGGCGGTCGAGAGGTTGTCTTCGCCCCGAGAAAAGTCGCGAATATGCGACACGCCATTGCCGAGAGCGCCAAAGAGAAGGGCGCGATGGCCGATGCTTTTATCGCTCGGAACAGGAACAGAACCACGGAGAGGGCTTTGGGCGGGGTGAACAACAATGCGGGTCATGAACGAACGCTCCTCGAAAAGTGCCTGGGCTTGCGGTGCTTCAGCGCGGAACAAGCGCGGCGGCGGTACCGGCGACGGCCTCGAGTTTGCCCACCTCGATGGTCTCTGAAATCGTGACCGTGGAACCCGCCACGCTCACGGCCGCAGCAGGCATCGCGCCCCGCGTCCACGTGGGAATTAGCTTGGCAAACGGCACGGCAAATGCGTGCGCGCGCTTGGCTGTTTCGTCGTCGGCGAAGACCGCGACGAGGGTTGCGACGAGGTCGTTTGCACGGGCGTCGACGGTGCCCGAGGCCTCGCGTAGGCCGAGGGCCATGGGCTGCTGGCGGAGCATCGCCGGGAGTTCTTCCGGAGTGCGCGGCCCAGCGGCGCGAAAGACCGCGACGCCCTCCGCACCCATCGTGAGAGGAAAGGCCGTAAGCTGCCCGGCGGTCGTGAAGCGCCTCAAAAATCGCTCCATGCCGAAGCGCGACCCGACGACGAGAAGCTCATCAGAGAGAACGTAAAGATCGCCCTGCCCCACCCGATAAAACACCTCGCCGTTGACCGACGGTGCAGTCCTTACCGTGCCATTTGCCTTGGCAGCCTCTTCGGAAAGCGCTTGGCGCAAGGCCACATCCCTAAAATGCCCTTGGAGCAGCCCAACCGCGTCTGGCTTATCGTATGAGTATGCCGCAAAATATACGTCGTCTACGTCTCGTGATACGTCGACCGGAAGACGAAACTGCTTCGACAAAATGCGCTCGCCAACTTCGTCGAGCCGCTCGGGAGAGAGCGAGGCCCGAAGGGCTTGCAAACGCAAACGGCCTAGCGCGCGCGCATCTTCTGCCAGGAGAAACAGAGCCCGCTCGCTTGGGCTTTTTGGCGCCTGGACAGGCGGCGGAACCTCGGCCCCCTTGCAGCCAGCGATGGTCACTGCGCTCACCGTGCACGCCAAAAAAGCTCCGGCGAAGGCCCAACGAATCTTCATGGGGCCGAGGCTACCAGCGCGCGCGGCATCGCGAAATGACTTTAGACGCAGCGCGTTGACATCGTGCAATCCCGGGATATTTGCGGGCATTTGTGCTTCACCGCCGCAACCCGCAGCCCGGGCCGCTACGGCGCGGTGGGCGCGTATCCGCCGACGACCTTGAGCACGCGGACGAGTTTTCGCAAGCGCTCGAAGGCCAGCACGATCGGCCGGTCTGTGAGGTGCCCATCGACGACAATGAAGACGTGGGCGTCGCTCGACTCTTGGCCGAGCGACATCGACTGAATGGCCGCGACGTTGAGGCGCTGTTCGGCGAGTTCGCGAAGCACCTCGGCGAGGGCACCGGGGCCGTCGTGGGGAGACAGCACCACGGCGACCCGATCGTGACCGGTGCGCGACGGGGGCCGCCCGCCGACAAGGGCAAGAACCACGTGGCGAGCGGCATCGTCGGCCAGAAAAGATTCGCGCGTCGTGAGGCCAAATGCGTGGCCCGTGGCCGCGGGCGCAATCGCCCAGGTTCCTGGGTCGCGAGCCGCCAGCGAACAGGCCTCGCTGGTACTCCCCACTTCAACCACACGGGCCTCGGAGGCTGCCAGCCACGTGGTGACGCACGGGCGACACCCGCGCCCTACAAAGACCGTGTGGGGGCGTTCCGTCGACCCCGCGAGGCCCATCGCATCGCGGCCCGCGGGGGCGACGAGGCAGTCGGTCATGCGCGACTCGGTGGCTGCCAGCGCACGCAAAGTGGCCCGATGAAAACCATCGCCGGCGACCACATACGGGACGAGCGCGTAGTCGGCTTGGCCCCGCTGCGTGGCCGAAATGGAACTCTCCAAAGTTGGGCATTCCACGAGCGTTGCGCGGGTGCCCCATCGGCTCACCGCGGCGGCCGCGGCGTCGTTTTCCCACGCGCTCGGAAAGGCAATTCGCAGGGGATCTCCTGCCTCGGCGCACGCCCGGCGCACGTCGCTCAAAATGGCGTCGAGGGTGGCGGCCCGCACGTATTTTGGGAGCGGCCGGTCTTCGTCGTGAACCGCCGCAGTGGGATCGCGCGGAGGCAGACTTGACCCGGGCGGCGGCGGTTTCAAAATCAGCGCCGCACGGTCGTCGACAAGCTTCGCGATTTGACGATCGATGCGCGTGAGGGCCGCTCGAAGTTCCTCGCTATCGCTCTCGTGGCTCATGCCTTTATGTTACCGTCCCAGCGTGACCACGGCCACCACACCGCTCATTTGCGCCGATAATTTCGTCGTCCGCCGCGACCTTTCGCGCAAGTTATCGTGGCTTGTTCGCCTGCGCGAAGACGCAGAATCCGGCGTGAAACCGTTGCGCAGCGAACTTCAGCAGCTCGCCCAAGAATTCCCTGGCGCGTTGCGCGAAGTCGATGAGACCCCGCTCGACGACTTGCGCGCGCGCCTCGCCGCGCTCGAAGAGGGAACGGGTGCCGACGATCTGCCCCCATGGGCCCAGGCCTCGTGGCTCTATCATCATGCGCTGCGCACGCTTTTGACCGCCGCTCAAGACGGAAAAAGACCCCTCGGTGGTCTCGTGGAATTCGCCATTCGCCACGTGGCTTCGTCGCTGAACAAAAGCGAAGCCGAGGTTACGCTCCTCGTCCTGCCGTCGGCGCGGCGCCGCAAGCGGTAACCCCCGCACGGTCAACGAAGGCCGAGGCACCAGGGTCGATGCATAAAAAGAGCCGCGTGTCAAGGCTCTCCAGCGCGTGAGCCATTTTCACCAGTGATGACGCGGAGTTGCGTCGGCCGTTTTAGCCCGAAGAACTGCCGGAGCTGCCGCCCGAGGAGCCACCGGAGCCACCGGAGCCACCGGAAGGAGCGGGCGAACTCGGCGAACTGGGCGAACTGGAGGCCGTGGAGGTGCCCGCGCCAGGCGAAGCCCCCGTCGAAGGAGTCGAAGCAGTCGAAGGAGTGGAACCCCCGCCGGCCTCGGCCTTGGGCGATGCGCTCTTGGGCGATGAGTAAAGGTCCGCGTACCAGCCGCCGCCCTTCAAGATGAACGAGCCACCGGAAAGCAGCCGTTGCGCGGTTTTCTCGTTGCACTTGGGGCAAGTGTCGAGGGCATTTTCGGTGATGCGCTGAACGGTTTCCCACGCGTGGGCACAGGATTTACAGGCGTATTCGTAGGTCGGCATGGCGTCATTCAGCACGGGCCCAAAAAACCATTGGGCGTCAGGCGCGCAGTTAGGGGCCGCGCGCAAGCCGTGTCAAGGGCAGCGATCCGCGTGGGCCATCCTCGTGAGGCGCGAAACGCGACGGGTCCGTCCATCTTATTGCCAACGCGGAGCGAAGGGCTTGCGGGCCATGGGCAGTCGGCCTAATCGAACGGGAGTCGGATCAAAAAAGGCCCTCACCCATTTTTGGGGTGGGCCCCAAGTTTTGGGTGGGCCCCAGGCTGCCGGCATTGGTCATTGCCACCTCAACTGGCAAAAGAACAGCGAGCGGGTCTCGCTTTTCGAGGCTCACGTGAAGATAAAAAGACTCGAAATCGGGGGTTTTAAGTCCTTCGTCGAACGAACCGTCATCCAGTTCGACCACGACGTAACGGGCATTGTGGGCCCGAACGGTTGCGGCAAATCCAACATCGTCGACGCCATTCGGTGGTGCATGGGCGAGCAGTCTGCGCGGCATCTGCGCGGCCGCGCCATGAGCGACGTCATCTTCAGTGGCTCCGACACCCGACCAGGCCACGATTTCGCCGAAGTCACCATCGTCTTCGATACCGCCGACGGCGACGTTCCCCCGGCGTATTCCTCGTTTCCCGAGATCGCCGTCACGCGTCGCCTGCACCGAAACGGCGACAGCGAATACCTTATCAATAAGACACAAGTACGCCTTCAAGACGTGACCGATCTCTTCCTCGGCACCGGGGCTGGCACCAAGGCTTACTCGATCATCGAGCAGGGAAAAGTCGGCCTCATCGTCAGCGCCAAACCCGAAGAGCGGCGGCTGCTTATCGAAGAGGCGGCGGGCATCACCAAGTTTCGGTCCAAGCGAAAACAGGCCGAAAAAAAGATCGAACTGACGCTGCAGAACCTCGCGCGCGTTGGCGACATCGTGGCCGAAGTGGAACGCAATCTCTCGAACCTCAAACGCCAAGCGGCAAAAGCCGAGCGCTACCTCGCGTACCGCAAAGAGCTCGAAGACCTGCATTTGCACGAGGCGGCTCACCGTTGGCTCGAACTCGCCATTGGCCTTCGCGCCACCAACGTGGGCCTCGCGAGCTCGCGCCTCGCCTACGATGGAGCGCGCGCGGAACTCGCTGCGGGTGAGGCTCGCGGCGAAGCTTTGCGCCTCGATGCCGCGCTCGCCGAAACGACTCTCGAGAGCGCGCAGAGCGCCCACTGGTCGGCGGAAAACAAGCTTCGCGCCGAAGAATCGGCGATGATGCGCGCGCGCGATCGGCTGCTCGCCCTCGAAGAACGGGCGCGCACCGCGGGCCTTGAGCACCGCGAAGTTGCCGCGCGTATTCAGCGCGTGGAGGCCGAAGACGCGGGGCTTCGCGAACAAGTCGAGATGCTCGACGACGAAGAGGCCGTCGAATTTGATCGTCTCGAGCTCGAAGAAGATGCCCTCGCAACCCTGCGCGAAGGCCTTGCGAAAAACGAAGCTGCCGCCAAGATTGTGCGCGACGCCCGCTCGGCCACCGAGGCGGCTCACGCCGGCGCACGCGCGAAACTCGAGGCCGTGGAGCGACGCCGACAAGACCTCCTCGTGCGCTACGAAAAGTCGCGCCTCGAGCGCGAAAGTCTTGCGTATGCGCTGCGAGAAGCAGGGGATTCCCTCGTCGATGCGCGCGCAAAACTTGAAGAAGCGCGCGTTCGCAAAGACGCCGCCGCCCTCGGCCTCGGGCAGATTCAAGGGCAAATCGCGGATGCAAAAACGGCCGTCAGCGACGCCGAACGCGACGCCGACGAGACCAAGCACGAGCTCGCAAAGAAGCGTTCGCGCCTCCAGGCCCTTGTCGAGATCCACGCGCGATTTGAGGGCGTGGGTACGGGCGCGCGGGCCCTGCTTCAAACCAAGTCAACGGCCCTGCGCGGACTTCTCGCCGACCGCGTGTCGGTGCCCTCCGATTGCACCGCGGCCCTTGCGGCGCTCTTGGCCGCGCGGGTTGAAACCGTGGTCGTCGCGAGTGAGGCCGATGGCCTCGCGCTGCTTCACGAACTCGCGGGAAAAAAGAGTGGGCGCGCCACCATCGTGGCCGAGTCGCTTGCTTCATCCAGCGTTCCCGGGCCCGTTCCCGAGGGCGCCAGACTGTTTTGCGAACTGGTTACCCACGAGGAAAAAGATGGGCCGCTCGTTCGCGCTTTTCTCGGCGACTCGCTCTTGGTCGAGACCGACGCGGCGGCGACGCACTTGCGCGCAAACGGGGAAAAACGCACGATAGTCACGCGCGGCGGTTTTGTTTTCGACGCCGATCAAACCATTCGCGGTGGGCGCGGCGAAGACGTTGCCGCGGGCCTTCTTGAGGGAAAGCGCGAGCGCAAAGAGCTCGAAATTGTCGTCCCCGAACTCGAAGCGCGGGCCCTTGATGCGGAGCGCAGAAGGCAAACCGCGAAGACCGATCTGGCGGCGGCGACCTCGGCCCTCGACGCCATCCGAGGGAGCGTTCACGAAGCCGAAATCGATCTTCTCACGGCTTCAAAAGATGCGAAGCAGGCCGACAGTCTTGGGCACCATGCGCGAGCTCGCCTTGAAACTCTCGCGTCGGACGAAGACGATCTTCGCGAGCGTCTCGCCGACGTGGAAGACGAGCGAGTCACGCTACGCGAATCCGTAAGCCGCGACGATGACCTGCGAATATCCAGGGACAGCGCCGTGCGTGAGGCCGAGCAACGGGTCGACGAGGCCCGAGAACTGGTGGCCGCAAGGCAGTCGGCCCTCGTCGATCGCAAGATGCGTTTGGCCACCATCGGGCATCGAAAGAGGAGCGCCGCCGAGGCCCTTGCGGGGCTCAATCGCCAACGCCAAGAGCTCACGGAAAACAGCAACCGTCTCGCCGCTGAAGAGGCGGATTCGGCCCGCACCCGCGAGGAGCTTGTGCTCGTGCGCGACGGCGGCGAAGACCGCTCCCGTGAACTCTTGGACGCAATGCGTTTGAGAGAGGGAGAACTCGCGGGCGCACGCGACGTTTACGAGCAAAAAAAATCCGAGCTTGGCTCTCTCGACGGCCATTTGAAGGGCCTTCGCCACCAAGAGAGCGAGGTCCGCGACAGCGTAAATCGCCTGGAAATGCAGCTCCGCGAGCTCACCCTTGCGCGCGAGCACCTCATCGAATCGGTGCGCGGTCGCTTTCGCGGCTTGGAGCTGAACGGGGTCGTCGGCGAGTACCACATGCGGCCACCGCCAACCGCCGAGTCGCGGGCGCGGGTTCAAGAACTCACACTGCTTCTCGAACGAATGGGGAGCGTGAATCTCGATGCCGTGCGCGAAGCGAAAGAGGCCGACGAGCGTCTGAGTTTCTACTCAAAACAGAAGGCCGATTTGGACGACGCGCTCTCGGATTTGCAGCGCGCCATCGCCCAGATGAATCGCGAGTCGCGGCGCCTTTTCAAAGAAACATTTGAAGCGGTGAACCTGAAGTTCCAGGCTCTCTTTCCCAAACTCTTTCGCGGTGGCGAGGCGTCGCTTCGCCTCACAAACCCTGAAGATATGCTGGAAACAGGCATTGAGATCCTCGCCCAGCCTCCGGGCAAAAAGCTCTCGAGCATCGAGTTGATGAGCGGCGGCGAGAAGGCCCTCACGGCGGTGTCGCTCATCTTCGCCATGTTCCAAGTGAAGCCTTCGCCCTTCTGCATTCTCGACGAAGTCGATGCCCCTCTCGATGAAGCGAACGTGGCCCGCTACAACGAGGCCGTGCGAACGATGACCGATCGCAGCCAGTTTATTTTGATCACGCACATCAAAAAGACGATGCAAATGGTCGACGTTCTTTACGGAGTCACCATGCCTGAACCGGGCGTTTCAAAAATCGTGAGCGTCCAAGTGAACGACTCCGCGCAGAGGCGGATGAACGCCGCCCTTTCGGCGCGGGTAGCGTGAGTCGCGTGAGTCGGGGGAACACCGCATGAAAAACGAACTCGACGAACTCTCCGCAGAACTCGAACAAAAGTGCGTCCGCGCCATCGCCCAAGAATGGTACGGAATCAACCTACTGTTCTTTAAGGGAAGGCTCAAACGCCCTGTATTTACCCTGGTAAATGAAGCGTCCAAGCTTGGCCACTGGGAGAGCGCAACGCGCACCTTGGCCGTCAGCCGCGCCTGCGTTCTTGGTCATTCATGGCCCGTCGTCATGGACGTGCTGAAGCACGAGATGGCGCACCAATACATCGACGAGGTGGAGTGTATTTTCGGTGAGACCGCGCACGGCCCTCGGTTTCGTGAGCTGTGTGGCACGCTCGGCATCGACGCAAGCGCGTCGGGCGTTCGCCCCCACTCCGGCACCGGCGACGAACGCGTGATCGAAAAAGTGGCGCGCCTTTTGGCCCTCGCGACCAGCAGTTCGCCTCACGAGGCCGAGGCCGCGATGGCCGCCGCACGGCGCCTGATGTTGAAGCACAACGTGGAAGCGCCCGCCGCCGAGCGCAACTACGGCGCGCGCGTGCTCGGCACTCCCAAGGGGCGCACCGGCGAACACGACAGGCGCGTGGGCACCCTGCTGGGCGAGCAGTTCTTCGTCGAAGTCCTGTGGATTTCGGTGTATGTTGCAGCTACCGGAAAACGGATGCAAGTACTGGAAATAGCCGGCACAGAGGCCAATCTTGCGATGGCCGAATACGCCTTTGCGTTCATTCACCGCGCCGCCGAGGAGGCCTGGCGCGAACACAAAAAGGAGCGCGCGCTGCGAGGCAACGCGGACCGTCGCGCATTCTTGGCGGGCGTCGTGGCGGGGTTCCATCGGCGCCTCGAGGCCGAGGCCGTGAAGACCACCGGCGAGGGCCTCGTGTGGGTTGGCGACCCGAACCTGCACCGCTTTTTTCGAGACCGTTACCCGCGCATCAAGACCGTGCACCGGGGCTCCAAATCGCGAACCGAGGCGTTCGGCGATGGTCATTCCAAGGGGCAAGAACTCGTCTTGCGCCGGCCCATCTCGGGCGGAACACGCAGCCAGGGCCTCGCGCTGCCTGCGGCGCGCCGCTAAGCCGGAAAAACCATTTGGCAAATCGTGCGCATGATGCGAACATCCAGTAATTCACAGGGGATTTCGGAGAATGAAAATGCGCATTGCGTTCGTGTCCGCGGCACTGCTTGTCGCCGCCTGTACGGGGGATCTTGCCCCCGACGCCAAAACCGGTACCGCACCCTCAACAGGCCAGTCGGGTCGCGCATTTTCTGCCGACGCTTCGGGCTTCGCCGATGGTCCCGTTCCCTGGTTGGGCACGTCAAATTTGGCGGTGCAAGGCGGTGCCATCACCCTCGCCCCCACGGCAACCATCGGGCAGGCAATCGTTCCCTACGCCATTCGTCCGCGCATGCTTGAGGGCTACGGCTTCGACACCACGATCACAGTCGATGCAGAAGTCCCCGTTGGCGCGCAGCTCATCGTGGGTCGCGGGCGCCTCCGCGACAACGCGAATCAAGCCGGGGTCGGCGTCATCGTTGCCCCATCGGCGAGCACCACGGCACCGACAAGTTTTTTGGTCGCACTCGGCCTCGGTACCTTCGCGGGATCGACCGCGCCGCTGGCATGCGCTGGAACGCCGCTTGGTCGCTCTACCCTGCTAATTCCCACGCCTGCGGGCACGAGCGCCGTCACCGGAATCACCTCTCCGGACCTCGGACGACAGACCGTGATGATGCCCGAGGCTCCGCAACTCGCGCTCCTTTCAAACACGCTCACGGGCGGTCACGGCTCGTCAGCGCTGGTGCCCACGCGCCAGCTGCTCTCGTTTACTTTTAAGAAAACCGGCGACGGCATCGGCACTGTCGCCGCCGCCCAGGGCACGACGACGATGTTCGCACCCACGGCCATCGATGCGGCAACGATGAACGGGCACTCGCTCGCGTGCAAACTTTCGTGGGCAACGTGCGAGGGCATCTGCGCGAGCGACCTCAACGCCCTTTTCGTCTTCGGCGAAGCGTGTGCACCGCAGGCCTGCCGCGACGGCCTCACTGCCCGGGCAGACGGCCGTTTGAACCCGGAACCCGGCGATTTTTCCGGTGCCGAAACCTGCCGCCAAAGCTCCCCGTGCAACACAGAAGCCGCCGCGGGTTCTGCCGTGTCGCTCACCGCCAAAACCGCGATCCGCGAGGTTTTTCGCAACGCCGCCGTGTCGAACGAGATTCTGTTTCAGTTCGTTCGAAGCCGCTCCGGTCTGGCCCCACGTATCTACAGCATCTCGATCGATCGATGAGGTTTTCCATGTACTCTACAACCACCGTCGTTCGCCTCCTGTCCCGATGCGTTGCCACCTGCATCGCCACCTGCATCGTCACCGCAGCGACCGCGTTCGCCGACGACGCTCCGACCCCGCCCGCCACACCGCCCGCTCCCAACGGCAACGCAGCGCCCGCTCCCAACGGCAACGCCGCGCCGGAGGCCCCGCCCGCGCCCGTCGCACCGCCCGCAGTCGAGCTCGTCGTCGCCCCAACGCCAGTGCCCGTTCCAGCCGCGGCGTTGACCGAAGTGCCGGTTCATTGCGGAGACTGCTCGGAGGGCCGCAAAGAGATGCTTTCCTTCGGTATTTCGACGGGTCTGCGAACGAACATGGCCCAGCTCGGCGACACCATTGCCAAAGATGGAACGATTGAGCTCGGAACGAACACCGCGCTCCGCGCCCTCGGCGGCACGAAGAACCTTTTTCAAAGCGACAAAGACGACGCGGTCCTCGTCCACAATTCCGCCAGCACGAACTCGGCGTACAAATTTCTGAGCAGCTCGAAAAGCGGCGGCCCGCTGATGGGCATGACCATCGGAGGCGACGTCAAGCTCGAGCTCGCGAAACTTCTCCACCTTCCGCTCTTCGTCCGAACCGGTGTAGAATACACTTTTCGCGTTTCCGGCGGTCATCACGAGCGCGTACTTGGGAGCGCCATCGAGACCACGACACCTCTCGGCGGCGCTGTGCGCGATGCCACGGGAGGAGTCACCGGAGGCAGCATGTCGTATCAATTTGATGCGAAATGGCTGGAGATTCCGCTGACCGTGGGGCTCAGCATTCCCCTCGAAGGCGGGCACCACGTCTACGGCGGCTTCGGTCCGAGTTACTACCGCGGCGGCTTCTCCGTGAAGGCCGACCTCGACGAGCGCTACGTGCGCGCCGCCACGACGCTCGTCGACGGCAACACGGTTTACGGGCCCCTCGTGACCGACGCGATTCACGAAAAGATCAACTTTGCGTGGGCGGGTCTCGGCTTCAATTACGTTCTCGGCATTGAGGCTCGCCTCGACGACCGCAACGCCATCTTTTTTGAGTACGCAGCCACGGGCGGCGCCGACACGCGGTTTTCCAGCGAACCGAGCGCGCAGGTTCAGAAGCTGCTCACGGCGGTCAACAGCAGCGTCGCCGGCGGGGTCGTGCTCCCGGCCACGCCCGACGATCGCTTCTTGAAGCGCATCGCTTTTCCGGTCGTCCTCGGCGGTGGGTTTTTCCGCATCGGCTACCGGTTCTACGCGCTCTAAAAAACGGACCAAAAAACGGACCAAAAAACGGAACTGCCTGTAAGCAACTGCAATTACAGGGGTTTTCTTGTGCCGACCGCCCTACCGCGTGGCCTCATCGGGCTGCGCGGCGGCGAAGCCTCGCGACCGCAAGGGCCACGCCAAGGGCCGCCAAGGGGCCTAGGGCGCCTCGCCGACGAACGGGGGCTGTGATGGTGCATGCGCATCCAGAAGGCTCGCCTGTGGCCCCTTGGGGCTCGGTGCTGGCGTCGCCCGCGTGCCCATCGGTTGCCGCATCGGTTGCGGCATCCGAGGGAAGGCCCCCATCGGTTCCCCCCAAGGCGCGTTGCTTGGACGGCCCGCCCAAACGCAAACTTGCATAGTACACAGACTTATCCCAGCCCAGGGTATCTGTGTATTCTGCAACTTTTTCCGCCGGGCCCGTTCCGCTGCCCGCTGTGGTGGTGGGCCAACAGGTGTAGCCGTCGAGGTCGCGTGCGCACACGTCCGAGCGCCCGTCTCCATTGACGTCTCCGAACGCCATTGTGTCGTAGCGCGCGGGCACGTTCCATCCTTCAGAATCGCTCAGCGCCGTCGTCGTCAGTACTTGAGCAAAGGCCCCGCTCTTGTAGCCGTAACAGCGCACGCCCACAGACCCGCGCGCGCACAGTTCCGCGCGCCCATCTCCGTTGACGTCTGCCACGCGAAGGGTCGCGTAATATTTTTCCGCGTTCCACCCGTCGGCGTCTTTCATCCAGTTCGCGAGAATTTCGTCGCCAAAGCCGTTTCCGCGCGAGAGAGCGCAGCGGAGTCCGCCGGCACCGCGCCCGCACACATCGGCCTTGCCGTCGCCGTCGACGTCCGCGAAACGAATCGTGGAAAAATATTTTACGTCGCCCCAGCCGCCGTCGTCGTTCCAGCCTGGGCCCAAAATGGGGGCGGCGAACGCGGCGCCGTCGAACAGCGAGCAGCGAATGCCCTCGGTACTGCGAATGCACGCGTCGCGGCGGCCATCGCCGTTGACGTCGGCGAACGACAGCGTCGCCCAGGTGCGCGGGCGGTCAAACCCCGCGGCGTCGGACCACGCGGGGCCAGCGATTTCAGCCCCGAAACCGCCACCCGTCGACCGATGGCAAACGACGCCCTTCGCTGCGCGCGCGCAAATGTCGTCGCGCCCGTCGCCGTCGAGGTCGACCAAGCGAATCGTGTTTCCGTACTTCGGATCACGCCAGCCCGAGGCATTGGACCACGCGGGCCCGCCAACGCTCGCGAACGCGCCGGTGGCCGTGGACACTTGGCAGAGAACGCCCTCAGGTCCGCGAATGCAGAAGTCCGCGCGGCCGTCGCCATTTACGTCTCCGGAGCGCAGCGTTTGGTGCACCCCGTCGGCGGCAAATCCCGCCGCGTCGGTCCACGGGATCGCGACGGGCCCGGCGACAAAACCCGTGGCTGTACGAAGCTTGCAAACTACACCCAATGGGCCACGTCCGCACACGTCGGCGGTGCCATCGCCGTCGGCATCGGTGGTCGATGGCGGGGCGAACACCGAAGCGTAGCGTGCAGCAAATTCGCTCTCGCACACGTCGTCTTCGTCGCTTTGGCCGTCGCAATCGTCGTCTTGGCCGTTGCACACTTCGGCGCCAGGAACGCACACCGTGACACCGGCCAGTTCTTCCAGTTGGGCGAGGGTTCCGTCAAAAACGTTGACGTCCACATTTCCAGAAATGCCGCTGACCGACCCGGTGCTCGCGTATTGCCAAAAAGTCCACTTCGTCCATGGCCGCGGAGTGTCGGGGCAACCCGTGGTGTAGGCTGCGAGCCACAGGGGATTGTTTAGGTACGCCGACGACTGCACGTTGTCGTTCCAAAAATATTTCCCGGTATACACAATGGGCTTCTTGCCCGTGCCGCGCTCCACGATGTCGATCCACTCGCCGACCTTCTGCGCATATGTGGCAGGTGAGATGCCGTTGGGCGTTTGTTCCACATCGATGACCGCGGGAAGATCGCCAGCGCCGAGACGCCCCAATTCATTTACCAGCAAATTTGCTTGCGCCGTCGCATCTTGGGCCGGAAGAAAATACTGGTACGCCCCGCGCAGAACGCCGTTTGCTTTCGCCTCGGACCAGTTGCGGCGAAAGGTGCTGTCGAGACCAACCTGCGCCCCGTAGCTCAAACGAAGGAACGCGAACCGCTTTCCGGCCGCACGCACGCGGGCCCAATCGACGCTGGCCCCCTGCCAATAGGAGATGTCGATGCCTTCAACTTTGTTCGGACCCACGCAGTAGGTGACGGCTTGGTCGGCGCTTTCAAACGCATCGACGTCGTCGCCCACAGGCGCCGAAGCGCACCCGAAAACGGCGCACGAAGACGCGAGAAAAACGAGCGCGGCGCGAACGAACGAAAGACGCATGACCAGTCTTCTAGCCCGATCCACGAGATCGATCCGCTAGAAAAGATCCAGGCTTGTCCTCGACCTCGCCCTGGCGCTTCCACCGAAAACACACGCTCACACAAGGAGCAAAACGGTTTCAGTTTTCGTCAGCTTTTGGCGTCGTCTTGGTGCTCTTCGGAAGCTGCGGCGGCGATGCGAGATCCGCCGCAAGGTCACCGGTCAGCGCGCCAAGGAACGCCACAATGGACGTCACTTCGCCGTCGCTGAGGGCCAGCCCAAGTTGATGTTTGCCCATGAGGCGCACGGCTTCGCCGAGCGTGGCAATGCTTCCGTCGTGAAAATACGGGGCCGTTTTTGCGATGTTGCGAAGGCTCGGAACCTTGAAGACGAACCTGTCGGCTTCGTTCTTGGTGACCTGAAATCGACCCAAGTCGGTCGTGGGATAAGCCTCTTTAGCGCCCAGTTTTTGGAAGGACGCGCCGCCCACAGTTGCCCCGTTATGGCAGGAAAAACAGCCTTTTTCGTAAAACGTATCGAAGCCGCGCTTCTCGTCTTCGGTCAGGGCGGCGTCGTCGCCGGCGATGAATTTATCCCAGCGCCCGGGTGTGACGAGCTTGCGCTCAAAGGCCGCAATGGCATTCGCCGCGTTGTCAAAAGTGACCGGTGAGGTCTCGCCCGGAAAGGCTGCCGCGAAGGCCTTCACGTACTCGGGAACCGAGCGCAGCACCTTCTCGACGGCCTCGCCGTTTGCCATCGCCATCTCACCGGGGTTCGTGACGGGCCCGTGGGCCTGCGCCTCCACGTCCTTCATGCGGCCGTCCCAAAACTGCGCCACATGCGCCGCTGCATTTAGCGTTGTGGGCGAGTTGCGTCCGCCGCGTTGACCCTTGTGCCCGGGGCTCGTGGCCTCACCGTCTTGCCCAAATTTCGCCAGATCGTGGCAACTATTGCAGGAAATCTTCTGACTTTTGGACAGCCGCGCGTCGAAGTAAAGTTGCTTTCCGAGCGCCACGCGATCCGGGGAACCTGCATTCGCCGCGCTGTCGTAGTTCGGCGGAAGTGGTGAGAAAAGCGCGAAGCGAGTCTTGTCGCTCGCGGGCTTCGCAGGCACGGGCGCCGGCTGTTTCGCAGTCTCCACAACCGGCGCAACGTTCACCGTTTCGGTCTTTTTCTCACAGCCCACCGTCGCCACCATCGTTGCCAAAATCGCAAGCCCGCAGCCAAGGTCGTTTCGTCGCATACATCTTCGTAAAAGGCACCGAGTTACATGTAAAGGGCACCGACTGCGCGCCGCAGACACTTCGCGCTTTCGCGAAAAAGGTCACCCCTCGCGGTTCACCATCCACGCGCTAAATTCCGAGAGAAATCCACGAAATGCGGCCAAATGTGCGGGCGGAAATCCGTACGTCACATCGGCACCTTCGAGCGTGTCTTCAAAACACTGAAGCCACACCCGACGCGCCCTCTGATCGATGGCAAACGGCAGATGCCGCGCGCGCAAGGCCGGTGGCCCGTAGCGCGATTGAAACAGCGGAGGCCCGCCAAAAAGACCCACGAGCAGGCACGCGAGTTTCTGCGAAGCGGCCTCCAAATCCGCGGGGAACATGTGGCCGATCTCGGAAGCCCCGAGCCTCACGTAGAAGTCTCGGCACATGCGAAATACCGCCTCTTCACCCATGATGGCGAAAATATCGCGGCTCGGCGGCGGGCCTTTCGGCGGCCCAGAAGGCGGCGTCCACGCTTCCATGCCTCGCTCAGTGCCCCTGCTTCGCGCGAAAGTCATTCATGTACTCTACAAGTTCTTGAACCCACCCTTCCTCGACCGCGTTGTAGAGGCTGGCGCGAATGCCGCCAACGACACGGTGGCCCTTGAGGCCCAGCATGCCCAAGGTCTCGCCGCCCGTGAGAAACGCCGTCTCCAGCTCTTCGTTCGGCAGACGAAATACGACGTTCATACGTGACCTAGCAGCCTCACTTACAGGGCACGTATAGAACCCATGAGACTGCGCGACGGCGTCGTAGAGGCGCGCCGCTTTGCGCTCCGCGAGCTGTTCCATCGCTGGGAGACCGCCTGCATCGGCCACCCACCGAAGAACCTCGCGCACCAGGTAAATACCTAGGGTTGGCGGCGTGTTGTAAAGGGAGCGGTGCTCAATCGCGGTGCGAAATTGAAAGATGATCGGGATGTCTTTGCGGCAAGCTTCGGCCCAGGCCTTCTCGACAACGACGAGCGTAACGCCGCTCGGCCCGGCGTTCTTTTGGGCCCCCGCATACGCGCACGCGTAGGCACCAAGCGGCACGGGGCGCGACAAAAAGTCGCTCGACATGTCGGCGACGAGGGGCGCATGCACGGGCGGCAGCGACGAGGCACCGTTAGATGCATACTGCACGCCATCGACGGTTTCGTTCGTGGTCACGTGGACGTACGCCGCGCCTTCGACGCCCTCAAACGCGCCATGCGACGGCACCCGGTCATAGGCCCAACCCGTAGCTTGCTTGGTCGTCGCGACGATCGGAGCGGGTTCGTGGAGCAGTTTGGCGACAATGGCCGCTTCTTTTGCTGCCTTTTCACCCCACGTGCCTGTGACGATGTACCGCGCCGCCCTCCCGCCGCCCAAGGCGTTCAACGGCAACGTGGCAAACATCGACGACGCGCCGCCTTGGAGAAAGAGCACCGTGTGCGAGGCCGGAAGGTTGTACAATGCACCAATACGGGCGGCGGCATCTTCTTGCAGCGCCTCGTAAGCCTTGTGGCGGTGGCTTGTTTCGAGAACGCTGATGCCGCTGCCCGCGAAGTCGAACCACTCGGTGTGGGCGCGCTCCAGCACCACACGAGGAAGGGCCGCGGGGCCCGCATTGAAATTTTTGACGCGCTGCATGAAAGGGCTAACTAGCCCTTCGCCCGCCCCCGCACAAACGCGAAGTTTGCTGGGCTAGCCCGCTCCGAAGTCGCGCCCTAGTCGCGCCCGAGTCGCACCCTAGTCGCGCCGTAGCCCCGGGATTCGGGGCCCACGATCTAGAAGCGCCTGCGCTGCAGATCCATCACGGCGGCGGTGGGGTCTGCGTGAAACTCGAAGACCTTATCGAGGCTCGTGACCTTAAACACCGGCAAAAGTGCGGGTTTCAGCCCGGCGACAATCATGGTGCCGCTTCCCTCTTTCACCTTCTTGTAGACTGCAACCAGTTTTCCAAGCGCCGACGACGAAAGGTACGTCACCGAGCTGACGTCGAGGACGAGGCGAATCTTTGGTCGAGCAGAAACCTGGGCGAAAAGTTGATCACGAAACTCGTCGAGGATGGGGAGATCGACAAGGCGCTCGGCCACGACGCGGGCCAAGAGCACCCCGTCTCGTTCTTCAAAACGCAACACATCTATACCCGCCATGGATTTCTTTCGTATCAGCCGTTAGCCGCCCGCGAGCGGACTGTATCGATCCGCCCGACGCCGCGCCATGACGATGGTGCGGCCTTCACGATAATAAATAAGTTGGTCAAGCCACGCGTTCATGATCCGTATGCCGCGCCCGCTTTCAGCCAGGAGACCATGTTCCGTTGTGGGATCGGGAACATTATTGGGGTCAAATCCTTCGCCCTCATCGCCAACGGCGACGCACCATCGATCTTGGTCGACGCCCACGAGCACCTCGACAACCTTGGAAAAGACCTGCTGATTGCCGTGCCGGATGGCGTTGGCCACCGCCTCATCGAGGCATATGCACAGCATTGGTTCGTCGTCGGCGTGGAGGTAACCGCCCTCAAGCAGCAACGAAGCCACCGCGTCGATAACCTCTTGCTTCACCGCCAAATCGCTCGCCCACCGCCGCGACATCAGAACTTCCTCCGGAAGCGGAGGAGCCCAAGGAAAAACGGAAACGCAGCGCGGAGGGCGAAGGGATGCCACGGACCGATAGTCGGTGCCCTGCGCGAGAAATGCAAGCGCCGCGAGCCGGCCCGCCGATGCCTTGCTTTCTTGGAAGGACCATTGCAACCGCCGCGCGGCCATGGGACGCTTGGAAAATGCCTTCATGGACCGACGTAAAACTCCTGGCGGCATCCCGCTACAAAATGCTCCACGACGACGGCGAGAGCTTCGAGGTTTTGTTCGATTACAAGACCGGGCGTCATCAGAAAATCATGGTGACTCACCTCCACGCTTTCAACGTGCCGTGGATTCGCTTTCGGAGTTTTGTGTGCCACCGAAACGACATGGACCCACTGGTTGCCCTCGCGTGGAATGCGGAGTTGAGCTTGGGTGCTCTCGCCCTAATCGATGACCATTACGCGGTTTTGCACACCACCGCCCTCGACACTCTGGATCCGGAAGAATTTGACCGGCCCCTGCGAATCATCTCGATTGTCGCGGATAAACTTGAGAAAGATTATACCCGCGGCAAAGATATTTTCTGACGCCCGGCCCGGGCTCCTGCTCCCAAGATTGAAGCGCGTTCCGGCCCCTGTTTTCGGGCACCGTGGAGTACACAGCGCGGATGCGCATCGTCGTCGTCGGGGGGGGCATCATCGGAACGTGCTTCGCCCTCGAAGCGCGGGCCCGCGGCGTCGAGGTTCTGGTGGTCGAAACCACGGGGCTTCACGCCGAAGCGAGCACCGCGGCGGCAGGCATTCTAGGGGCCGAGGCCGAGGCCATGACGAGCGGCCACGACGCGGCGGCGGGCGTGCGGGCACGGGAGGCTCTCATTCACTGGCTTCCGAGCCTTGAGGCTCGCACGGGCGTCTCGGTGCGCTTCGCTCGCCGCGGAACGTTGGTGCTGCCGGCGAGCGCGAATGAACATGCAGAGTACACACAATGGCTTGCGGGCCATGGGCCATCCTCGCGGGCCCTCGATGCGGCTGAAGTGGAGTCGCTCCAGCCCGCTCTCGCGCGACCTGCGCACGGCGCGTTTCTCTTCGACAACGACGGTTCGCTCGAACCGGCGCGCCTCGGAACCGCGGTGACGTCGGCTCTGCGTATCGAGCACATTCCCGTGTATTGTGGCGATTCCGTCCGCGACTTCGTGCGCTCCGGTGACACCGTTTGCGGCGTGCGTCTCGAGAGCGGGAAAACCCTCGAGAGCGACCTCGTGGTCGTTGCGGCAGGGGCTTGGGGCGCAAAACTTTTGCAGCGTGCCGGCGTCCGAGACTCCGCCAAACCCCTTCGCGGGCAACTCATCGAGCTTCGGCCTCGCGGCGGCGAATTGCGCCCGGTGGTCTTCGAGGGAAAGCGCTACGTCGTGCCGCGCGGCGACGGTCGGTACGTGGTCGGCTCCACGATGGAAGACGCAGGCTTTGATCGCTCCACGACGCCCGATGCCCGGGCCGAACTCGTGGCCTTCGCGCGGCGCATTTCGCCGATTTTTCACGAGGCAGAAGAGGGTGCCCATTGGGCAGGTTTGCGCCCCTACCGCGACGGCGGCCCGCGCATCGGTGCCACGCCTATTCCCGGTCTTTTTTCAAGCTTTGGCCACGGGCGCAACGGCATTTTGCACTGCCGCCAGTCCGCGTTGCAGCTCGCCGACGCCATCGGTATTTAGTCCACATTCGCGCGCCGACCGGCATTAGGAAGGCCGTGTGAATCACCTTTTGGAGCTTTCCGCCACGCAGCTCGCGCGCCTCATTCGCGAACGCCAAGTGTCGTCGGCCGAGGTCGTCGAGGCGCACTTGCGGCGCGTGCGCGCTGTGAATCCGGTGCTTCGTGCGGTCGTCGAGTCGCGCGAAACCCTTGCGCGCGAGGAGGCAAAAACCTGCGACAAAGAGCTCGCAAAGGGCGCGAAAGCTCGCCCTCTCCCGCCGCTCTTTGGCGTGCCCATCACGGTCAAAGAAAATTTTGCCCTCGCCGGCTTCAAGCAAACGAGCGGTCTGCCGTCGCGTCGCAGTTACGTCTCCGAGACCGATGCGCCGGTCGTCGCCCGACTTCGCGCCGCCGGTGCCGTGGTCCTCGGAAAGACCAATGTGTCCGAGCTCTGCATGTGGATGGAATCCGACAACCGCGTCTACGGTCGCACGGGAAATCCCTATGATCCGGAGCGCATCGTCGGCGGAAGCTCCGGCGGCGAAGGCTCGATTGTGGGTGCCGGCGCCTCTCCGCTCGGCATCGGCAGCGACGTCGGCGGCTCCATTCGGATGCCTGCGTTTTTCAACGGCGTCTTCGGCCACAAACCGAGCCCCGGGCTCATTCCCAACACCGGCCAATTTCCCCTCGCCGATGGCCCCGTGTTGCGCATGCTCGGAACTGGCCCCATTGCCCGACGCGCCGAAGATCTCATCGTCGCCATTGAGGTGCTGAAAGGCCCCGATGGCCACGATCCCATCTGCACTGCGCAGGTCTTCCAAGACCCGCGAAAGGTGGATATTTCCTCGCTGCGCGTCACGAGCGTTCCGAGCGACGGCATGCACGCAGTCGAGGGCGCACTGGTGCTCGCGCAAGAGCGCGCCGCGGAAGCCCTTGGCCGATGCGGGGCACGCGTCGAAACGCGCTTGTTTCCCGCCTTCAAAGAAGCCATCACCCTGTGGGCTTCGGTCATGGAACTCGGCGAAGGCCCATCGTTTCGTGAGCTCATGGAAGACGGGGTCAAGATGTCGCTTCCCCTCGAACTCGCTCGCACCCTCATGGGCGGCGGCGACCACACGTTGCCCGCGTTGGCCCTCGGCATTCTCGAGTCTGTTTCCGCCTATTTGCCAGGAAAAGCAAAGGTTTTGAAGCGCGTCGAAGAGGTGCGGCGCGAGGTGCACGAGCACCTTGGCGCAAACGGCGTGATCCTCTACCCGTCGTACACGCGCATCGCGCCACGGCATGGTCGCCCGCTGTTGGCGCCCACGGCATGGGTGTATACTGCACTCTTTAATGTGCTCGAGTGCGCCGTCACCCAGGTGCCTCTCGGCCTCGACGAACGGGGCCTGCCCCTCGGCATTCAAGTCGTCGCCGCGCCGGGCAACGACCACCTGTCTATCGCGGTTGCCCTGGAGCTCGAAAAGCGCTTCGGCGGGTGGGTTCCGCCGTGGAAATCGCCTAGCTGGAAGACCCTTCACACCCCTGCTTGAATGCTCCCATGACCGACGCCCTCGCCCGCGCTCTCGCCGAACGTATTCCGTCTTTGCTCACCACCTGCGAGCCCGGCGAACTCGCCGAATTTGGGCGCGACTGGACAAAAGTTTACGCGCCCTCCCCCTGCCTCATTGCGTTCCCGCGAACCCGCGAAGAGGTGCAGGCACTCCTTGCACTCTGCAACGAACTCGGAGTCCCGGTTGTCCCTTCGGGCGGGCGCACGGGCCTGGCCGGTGGGGCGGTCGCCGCCAACGGCGAAGTTGTGCTTTCCTTCGACAAAATGCGGGCTATCGGCGAGATCGATGGCCTTGGCGGCACTGTGCGAGTGGAGGCCGGAGCCATCACCGCGGCCGTTCACGAACACTGCGAAAAACAGGGCCTCACGTGGCCCGTCGACTTTGCGTCCAAGGGTTCATCGTCGGTCGGCGGCAACATCGCGACGAACGCCGGCGGGGTGAAAGTGATTCGCTACGGCCTCACGCGCCAGTGGGTTCTCGGCCTTGAAGTGGTACTTGCCGACGGCACGTTTCTTGAGCTGAACGGCGCTCTTGAAAAGAACAACACGGGCGTCGACCTTCGCCAGCTGTTTATCGGAAGCGAGGGCATTTTGGGGGTCGTCACCGCCGCCACGCTGAAGCTCGCACCCGTGCCCAAAAAGCTTGAGGTTTTTCTGTTCGGCGTGCGCGACCTCGCCGCTGTTCTGGCCCTTTTTCGCGAGGCAAAAGCGGGCCCATTTACGTTGGCGGCCTTTGAATTTTTCACCCAAGGTTGCCTCGAGCGCGTGCGCCGGCACCGAACGTTGCGCCCGCCCTTCGATGAGCCCACGAGTCACTACGTTCTCGTCGAGGTCGAGCATGGTGAGGCCGACGCCGTCGAGGGGTGGCTAACGTCGCTCTTTACGCGCGAGCTCGTTCTTGCGGGCACCATGGCCCAGCACGACCGAGAAGCTCGCGACCTCTGGCAACTCCGCGAGGGCATCAGCGAATCGCTCTCCGCCACCGGCCTTCCGCACAAGAACGACATCGCCCTGCCCATCGCCGCGCTGGAAGCGTTTTGCGCCGAACTCGACGCACTATTTGCAGCAAATTACCCGGGTTTTGAGGTGCTGCTCTTTGGGCACATTGGCGACGGAAATCTGCACGTCAACGTCATGAAGCCCGAGGGTCTCGAGAAGGCCGAGTTTTTGGCCCACGCCAAAAAGAGCGATGTGCACATGTTTGAACTCGTCAAAAAGCACAAGGGTTCCATCAGCGCCGAACACGGGGTGGGGCTTCTCAAGCGCGACTCCCTTCACTTCTCGCGCACGCCCGCGGAGCTTGCCCTGCTGCGGCTCCTCAAGACTTCGCTCGATCCAAAAAACACGCTGAACCCGGGCAAGGTCATCGCCCAGCTGTAGCCCTGGCGCAGCCCTGGCGCAGCCCTGGCGCAGCCCTGGCGCAGCCCAGCTGTAGCCCTGGCGCAGCCCAGCCACAGCCCAGCCGCACACCTGCCCAACGCCCAGCCCGATGCCTTTTAACGCCTTGTCAAGGCCTAAGCGAGGTCAGTCTTTCCAGAGAAATTTCCAGGGATTTCGCTTGAGATCGCGCACGAGCGTTTGAATGTCGTCGTAGAGCGCGTCGTCCATCAAAACCGCTCCGACCGTGCCCTGCCCCTTCTTGACCTTGGCAAGAATGACGGCACCATCGGTGGCCATCGCGTTGCCCTTCGCAAGCAGTTCTTCTCCGTCGCGTATCGCCTTCTTGATTTTTTCGCGGTCGGTCTCGGTGCCCGCCGTCGCGTCGAGAAGCACCTTGATCGTGGCGAGCGTTGAGCGAGCGTCGGCGATGAGCGCGGGGGTTTCTTTCTGGAGATTGGCGGTCAGCGCGTCGGTGCGATCGAGCACGCGATCAATGCGCGCATCGTTGAGGCGACGGCGCGCATCTTGGGCGAGGAGAACCCCTTCGCCCGTCAGTTTATCGACGTTGTCGATGGTGCGAGAAAACCGCTCCCGATTCTCTTCAGCAAGTTCGCGAACGACGTGCATGACCGCCGCCGAGTCGTCGGCGAGCTGGCCCAAAACGCCCTTTTTTGTGCGCAGCGTATCGACGATGCTGTCGAGAAGTTCATAGGCTTTTGCCAGGAAAAGATCGATGCGCGGTGGGTCGAGTCCGCGCACAACGGCCCCCTCCGCGATCGACGGCCGGCCGGGAGTTCCCGGATCAACCGCGAGAAATGGCTCGCCAAGAACGGCCTGCGTCGTCACGTAAAATGTGGCGTCGTCGTGAAGGTTCGGCAGCACTTTCGCCGACACGTCGACCTTGGCGCGGATCATCAAGTCGCCGGTTTTTCGCTCCGGGGCGTGGCCGCGAAATTCGAGGTCTGTAACCTTGCCGATTTTCGCTCCGCCAATGCGCACCGCAGCACCTGCTTGAAGCGCGCCGGGATTATCGAATTCCACGAAGAAGGTCTTGGTCTTTTCGAGCCGCATTCCGCCAAGAACCAGCACAAATCCTGACAAAACAACCAGAGCTGCAACCACCAGCATTCCAACTTTAAGTTCGAGCGAGCTCTCTTTTGACATGCTGTCGCCTCTAAAAATGCGCGGCCGAGATCGCGCTCAATTGCTGTTCAACCAAACTCCATGGGCCCATCGGCGAACCCACCCACAAACTGCCGCACGACTTCGTCTTTGGTCTCGCGAAAGTGCGCCCGGTCTCCCACGGCTCGAACCCCGCCGCGGTAAAGCATGACGATGCGGTCGGCGATGCCGAAAATGCTCGTGAGATCGTGACTCACGACAATGGCCGTCACGCCGAGAGTGTCCGACAATTCGCGGATCAAGGTATCGACGCGGCGCGCGCTCACGGGGTCGAGGGAGGTCGTGGGTTCGTCGAAGAGAATTACCTCGGGATTCAACGTGAGGGCGCGGGCAATGGCCACGCGTTTCTTCATGCCGTCGCCGAGTTCACCGGGAAAACGCTCGCCATAACGGCCAAGGTGCACCCGCTCCAAAAGGCGCTGAGCTTCCACAAGGGCTGCTCCGCGGGAAAGGCCCCGATGCTTTTCCAAAGGCAACGCAATGTTTTCGAGGCAGTTCATGGAGTCAAAAAGTGTCGCGTACTGAAACACCATCGCCACGCGTTTTCGCACCGGAAAGAACTCCTCTTCCGTCAGGCGACTGACCTCCACGCCGTCGAACCACACGTCTCCCGCGTCCGGGCGAAGAAGACCCACGAGGTGCTTGATGGTCACGCTCTTGCCTACGCCCGACCCGCCGATCACGAAGAAAACCTCGCCTTTTCGCACGTCAAATGACACGCCGTCCAAAATCGTTTTGTCGCCGAAGCTTTTGCGAATGCGGTCGAAGCGCACAATGACGTCACCTTCGCCCGGGTGCTTTGAAAGGGGCGCGATCATCATAGGCCGACCAAAAATGCGCTCGCACTGATGAAGAAATTGATGACGATGATCGCGAGGGACGACAGCACCACGGCCGCGGTGGTGGCACGCCCCACGCCCGCCGAACCACCCTCGGCCGCGAGGCCGCAATGGCACGAACAAATTGGAATGGCGGCTCCGTAGGCGAGGCTCTTCGTGAGGCCCGTCGCCACGTCTCCGAAGTCGACGAGGGACAGATTCACGAAGACGTCGAGGCGCACATCGAAGGCCACAAGGGCCGTGAGCGCGCCTGTGGCGTAGGCAAGCCCTGAGCACAAAACGATGACCACAACGGTCATTACGAGCGACGCCAAAAATCGCGGAACGACGAGAAAATCCACCGGATCAGCGGCGCATAGGCGCAGCGCATCGACCTGCTCGGTGACGACCATGGAGGCTGTCTCGGCGGCCATTCCGGCGCCCACGCGGGTGGCCAGCATCAGTCCACCAATCGTGGGGCCGAGTTCGCGCACGAGCAGCTCGGCGTAGTTCGCGCCAACCATGGAGTAGTCGGGCACGATGCGCCCAAGCTGCACGGCGGACTGGTAGACGAGAATCATGCCGATGAAGGCCATGGTGAGCGCCAAAAAAGGTGCCGACCGGTTGCCGATCTCGAACGCCTGAAGGGCCGTGGCACCCTTGGGGCGCGAGCCGCGAAACGTGAACCAGAGGGTGCGCAGAAACAGACTCACGAGCGCGCGCACGCCGCTCACGGCATCGAGGGCCACGCGGCCAAGCTTGACGAGGGGCCGCTCGTGAAGAACGAGGGGCTGGGGCGTCTCAAGAGGACTTCCCATTACGGCACCACAAAACTGAGGAAATAATCAAGCGCGAAGATGCCTGTCGCGCTCGCCACGACACTTGCTTTCACCGACCGCCCGACGCCCGGCGCGCCGCCCGTGGTGGCGAGGCCAAAGTGGCAACTCGAAAGTGCGACAATGAAGCCGAAGGCGACGCTCTTGATCAGGCCATGGGCCACATCTTTGAACTCGATGAGGCCGCTCGTGAAACCGTTGTAGAATCCATGCATCGTGAGACCCACGAGAACCTCGCCGGCCAACGCCGCACCGACGAGAGCCAGCACGTCGCTGAAGATCGTCATGAGTGCGAGAGTCGCGATGAGCGCAAAAAATCGTGGAACGATGAGGTACGCGATGGGGTCGATCGCGAGGGCGCGAAGGCCGTCGACCTGCTCGGTTACGACCATGGTGCCGAGGTCGGCGGTGTTGTTCGCACCGACCCGCCCGCTGATCATGAGAGCGGTCAAAAGTGGGCCGATTTCCCGCAAAACGCCGAAGCCCGCGCCCCAACCCAAAAGCCCCTCGGCGCCAAAACGTTGAACAACGGGCGCCGCCTGGATGATGACGATGGCACCGGTGAAGAGCGCCGTGACTCCGACGATGGGCAGCGACTCAATCGCCATAAATTCCATGTGGCGCACAAGTTCGCGTCGATCGAGCCGCGCGGGGGTGCTTCGCGCGGCAATGCGCGACAGCAGGACGCCCATCTGCCCGACGGTGGCGGCTTGCAGCAGCACACCGCCCCCGAGGCTCGCGACGAAGCCGCGAAGGTCACCCCATACACGGTATGGAAGGCGGCTAGAGAGGGCCATCAGGAAGCCCATTGATAAATTGATACACGCGCGGATCTGCTGCATTTCTGGCTTCGGCGACGGTGCCATCGAAGAGCAGTTGCCCGTTGACGAGCACCCCGACGCGATCGCAAATCGGGAGCAGGCGATCGAGGTCGCTTGAGACCGCGAGGCATGTGGACCCAGACGCGGTGACGTCGCGTTTGATGAGGTCGAAGAGGCGCTGAGACGACACGGGATCGAGGCCCGCCGCGGGCTCGTCGAGAATCAAAAAGGGTGGACGCGTGATGGTGGCGCGCGCGAAGGCCACGCGCTTTTTCTGTCCGCCGGAAAGCCCCGCGGGCATGCGGTCTTGAAAGCCGGAAAGAGTCACGCAATCCAAGCGTTCTTTCACCTTTTCGCGAACTTCGTCGTCACTCGGACTGAAGAGCCGACGAAGGGGAAATGCGATGTTGTCGGCGACGGTGAGGTCGTCAAAAAGGGCGTTGTTTTGAAAGGCCATGCCGATGCGCCGGCGTAGCAGCTCGAGCTCCAACGGTGCCGCTTGACCGACGTCGATGGCATCGAGGGCCACGAGCCCCTCTTCTACCTCCAGCAGCCCGACAACCGTTTTGAGAAGCACACTCTTGCCCGCCGCACCGGGCCCCACAAGGCCGTAAATGCAGCCCGTGGGAACGCACAGACTCACGTCTTTCAAGACCCAACGGCGGTCGCCGCGGCGCCTATCGACCAGCCGAACACCCAGCGAATCCAAGCGGATCAAGAACGAACGTCTCCCTAAAAAAGGCCGGCGCGGCCCGCCGGCATGTGGTCCGCATCGTCGCCTTCGCGCGCGCCTCGCGCAAGCCTCATCACAAACCTCACCGCCGATTACACGAACGCGACTGCGTGCACAATACATGCGCACAAAAAGAAGCGCGTCCACTGTTGCGGTGCGCGTCTTACTTCGCTATGCGACGGCCAAGTCAAGACTGCGGGCTCCTCTGCGTCGGCCTCTGCCACTGCCTCTGCCATCGCCGCTGCGAATGGCCTGGGGCTTTGAGAGCGATGCCGGGCCCGCGTCGGAAGAGAGAGGCAACGTTGTCCTCGCGTCGGTCCAAGGGTAAGTACAAACACGGTCGCATCGGGTTCGTCATTGAGGCTGCGCCGAGCGCGCTCGCGCGGCCCGGGCTGAAGGGCGGCGGCGTCGACGACTGGGCACCTGAAACCGTGCCGAACCCGGGCCTTGACCTGGAATTTCGCGTGCAAGCGCGCGGCCGCGCCATGGCCGTGCACATCATTGATCCGACGACGCGGCAGCCTTTTTTGCCCTCCGAAGCGCTTGCAACCCTCGACGAACACCCCACCGGTGACCGCGACGCCGTTCGTCATTTGACGAGGTTTGAAAAGCCCGGGCAGAAGAGGCCCACGGTGGAACTTGAGGGTGGCGAGGCCGCCGAGTTGATGCCGTACTTGCGCGGACGCAAGGTTGTTCTCGAGCCGCAGATGCTCATTTTGAAGTGGTCCGATGACTTCCTTCGCCCTGCATTTGACCTGGAAATGGACCCTACGGGCGAAACAGTCAGGGTGCGCGCGAGCTTCACGCGCCAGGGCGATTCGCGGCGGATCCCCATCGCCGCGGGGGCATCTTTTGAAGGGCAGCCCGGTTGGCACATCGACGCCGAGGGCGTGGCTCACCCCATCGATCGGCGCGTGTCTCCCGCGGCCCTTCGCCGCCTCGTCAAGCAGCCCATGATTTCAGAACCGGTGGGCGAACTCACCGCACTTATTTCGCAAGGGCTGCCCAAGGTTGCACTGGCTCTTGGAGCGGATCTACCTGAACTTTCCCAGGTCGCAGACGTCGTTGACATGACGCCAGGTTTTCGCGTCGTGGCCGACGGCTCCCTCGCCGAAGTGTTTGTTTCTCTCTTCGCCGATTACGACGGCCACGAGCTCTCCGTGAGCACGGTGGGCATGAGCAAGCCGGTCCTCGTGCTGCCGCCGGGGCAAGGCTCTCGGAGGGCGCGGTGCATCCGCGCTGACATCGCCGCGCAACAAGGTGCTGCCAACATTTTGCGCGACCTCGGCCTCGTCAGCGAAGAGGGCGGAAATCGATTTATGGGGCGCGGCGACGACGCCATTCAGTTTTGGACCGAAGGCCTTGGCGCCCTGCCCGAAGACTGGGATCTCTACACGCCCGAAGACCTCGTCGACGTCCAACTTCGCGACGAACACCTCGGGGCGCAGGCCCGCGTCGCAAGCGGCATGGACTGGCTGTCGCTGCGCCTTAGCTTTCAAAGCGAGGGCATCGCAGTGGCCCCCGATGTGCTCGCCCGCGCCTTGGCCGATGGTCGCCGATTTGTTCGACTGACCGACGGCTCGTTCGCTCGCATCGACGGCGAAAAGGTTCGCGAGGTTCTCTCGCGCCAAGCCGAAATTCTCGCAACCAGCGGAAATACCGGCAAATTCGGCCTCTCGCAAGCAGGCCGGCTGCAAGAACTTCTGGACCACGTGGGCCGCTCGCAAGTTTCTGACGAGACCAAACAGCTCTTCGCCAAGCTTCGCAGCATCGACGAAATCAAGGGAGCGAAGAAGCCTCGCACGGTGAAGGCCCAGCTGCGGCCGTACCAAGAGCAGGGGTTTCAGTGGCTCTCGTTCCTCCACGAAATCGGCTCCGGCGGCGTGCTCGCCGACGACATGGGGCTAGGAAAAACCCTGCAAGCCATTTGCCTTCTCGCGGCCGTCAAATCCGCCGACGACAAGAGCGGCACGCCGTTTCGCATTCTCATTATCGCGCCCACGAGCGTGACGACCAACTGGGTGCGCGAGTTTGAAAAGTTCGCGCCGTCGATGAAAGTACACCTGTGGCACGGCTCCGATCGGCACTCGGACAAAGAGGCGATGGAGAAGGCTGAAATCGTCATTACGTCGTATGCGCTCATGCGCCGCGACGAGGGCGTGCTCGGCCAAGCGCAATGGCGCTACGCGATTTTGGACGAAGCGCAGGCCATCAAAAATCCCCATTCGGCCACGGCAAAAGCAGCAAAAAAGCTTAACGCCCAGCGTCGCTTGGCCCTCAGCGGTACACCCATCGAGAATCGTTTGTCGGAGATCTGGAGCATCTTTGACTTCGTGTGTCCTGGGCTCCTCGGCCCCCTCGACAGGTTCGAAGAGCGCTACTCGCGCCCCATCGACAACGGCGATCGCAAGGCCGCAGCCCGCCTGCGCGCGACGATTCATCCGTTTATTCTGCGACGCACCAAACCCGAAGTGGCCAAAGATCTTCCCGAGAAAATCGAGATCGATCACGTGTGCGAACTCACCGGTGAACAACATGCACTCTACCAGCAAGTGCTGAAAGAGGTTCGCACGCAGATCATGGGCGAGGTCGAGAAGAACGGCGTCGGAAAGAGCCAAATTCAAATACTCGCCGCCCTCACAAAACTGAGGCAAGCGGCTTGCGATCCGCGTCTTCTCGGCCTGCCACGCACCTTCGAAGACGACGACTCGGGCAAGCTCATGGCCCTGCGCGATCTTCTTCAAACGAGCATCGCGGGCGGTCACCGCGTGCTGGTCTTCAGCCAGTTTGTCACCATGCTCCAGCTCGTGAAGCAGGCCCTCGACGAAGACCAAATCGCGTACGAATACCTCGACGGCTCGACCAAAGATCGCCAATCCGTCGTCGACCGCTTTCAAAAAGATGGCGGGTGCCCGGTCTTTTTGATCTCCCTCAAGGCCGGCGGCTCGGGTCTCAATCTCACCGCCGCCGACACGGTCATTCACTTCGACCCATGGTGGAATCCCGCCGTCGAAGACCAGGCCACCGACCGCGCGCACCGCATTGGTCAAACGAAGGTCGTCACCATGTACCGGCTCATCGCCAAGGGCACGATCGAAGAGAAAATGCTCGAACTCGGAGCAAAAAAGCGCGATCTGGTGTCGAGCGTTCTGACGGAAGATGAAGGCGGCGCAAAGAAGCTCACGAAGGCCGACATCGAAGACCTTTTCCGGCTCGATTAGCGTCCCTCACGCCCCTCACGCCTGCCGTAACGAAGAGCCCCGAGGGCCACCAAACTAACCGCGGCGGTCAACCCCGCGGCGCCCGCCCCGAGAGTTTTTGCCGCGGTGCCGCAGGCCATCACGAGGACCAGATTCGCGAAGGCCGAGCGAAGGGTCGAAACCGCGATTCGTGACGACAAAGAGAATCCGATCGCGGTGCCCCAAAGCGACGCCAGCACGAGGGGCAACGCAAGTTCCACAGGAATAAGCCGAAGCGCGGGACTCGCCAGCGCCCCGGCGGTCGACTGAAGGGCCAAGACCGCGAGGGAGGTTCCGATGGCGCGCCGAAGCTCCAAACCGCCAAGCATCGTGAGCGCGGGAACCACGAGGAAACCCCCGCCCGCGCCCACAAGCCCGCTCATGGTTCCAATCACCGCCGCCGCACCGAGCAGCCTCGCGGTGGCACCCTTCGAACGCGCAGGAGGCGACCCCGGTGAGGCGTCTGCGCCAGCCGCGCGCCCGCGTTTCATGGCGATCGCGGTCGTGACCATGAGGGCAATGAAGGCCGCGAGCAGGGCGCGGATCGGAACGTGCGGCGAGACGCGCCCGCCGAACACCGCGCCGCTCATTCCCACCGCGCCAAAGGCCGCTGCGAGGCCCATGTCGACGTTCCGCCGGGTTGCGTGGAGGACCGCGCCAACGAGCGCTCCAAGGCCCACCAGGGCCAAGGAAAAGGCCATGGCGACCCGGGGCTCCAGGTCGAGGAGCTGCACGAGCAGGGGCATGGCCAAGATCGAGCCCCCGCCCCCGAGCAGCCCCACAACGAGGCCCACGGCGAACATGGCGATGACCGCGAGCTGCATGCAATCCGCCCTAGCGCGCTTTTTCGGATTGCGGAAAAAGCCTACTGATTCATGGATATGACGCGGGATCGACCCATTTGATTGGCGAATTACCTTGACATTTCAGTAGGGCACGCCGGGTTTGCCGGCATGAATCTAGCGCGGTGACCTCTATGGAATCGCGCTAGCCTGGGCGGCCGCCAATGGATTCATTGCCAAAACACGGGCCCATCAATTCGCTTGTCCCTGCAGCGCCCACGGCCCATGGCCCACCCCCGCCGGAGGGCATCAGCGCCCAAGTGCCCCTCGCTCTCGGCGCCTTGGGCGTGGTCTACGGCGACATCGGAACGTCACCGCTCTACACATTGTCGGCGTGCTTTAACGAAGAGTCGGGCCTCCACCGCGACCCGGCGAGTGTTCTAGGCGTGCTTTCGCTCGTGTTTTGGTCGCTGACCTTCGTCGTCGTGGTCAAATATTTGAGCTTCATCATGCGCGCCGACAACCGCGGTGAAGGCGGCATTCTCGCCCTCCTCGCGCTGACCTCCCGCACAACCAGTCGCTCGCCGCGCGCCGCCACCGTGCTCACGGTCTTTGGGCTTTTCGGGGCAGCGCTTCTCTACGGCGACGGCGTGATCACTCCTGCCATTTCGGTGCTCTCGGCGATGGAGGGTTTGCGCATCGTCACCCATTCCTTCGATCCGTTCATTGTGCCCCTCACGGCCCTCGTTCTTGTGGGCCTTTTTATGGTTCAAAAACACGGCACCGAACGCATGGGATCGATCTTCGGTCCTGCCATGCTCGTGTGGTTCATCATGCTGGCAGCCCTGGGAATTCCGGCGATTGCGCGCGTTCCGAGCGTGCTCTTGGCCGTCGATCCCCGCTACGGCGCGAGCCTCATTCTGCACCACGGCACCGCGGGATTTCTCGTCCTCGGGTCGGTGGTTCTCTGCATCACCGGAGGCGAGGCTCTCTACGCGGACATGGGGCATTTCGGCAAAGGCCCCATCCGGCTTGCCTGGTATTCCGTTGTATTTCCGTGCCTACTCTTGAACTACTTCGGTCAAGGCGCGCTTCTCATTGAGGGCGGCTCGGCGGTCAAAAATCCCTTTTTCGAACTGGTACCCGGGGTGCTCCTCGTGCCTGCCATTTGCATCGCGACGCTCGCCACGATCATCGCGTCGCAGGCGCTGATCAGCGGGGCGTACTCGCTCACCCAGCAGGCGGTGCAGCTCGGGTTTTGTCCCCGGGTCACCATCGTTCACACGTCGGGCAAGGCCGAGGGCCAAATCTACATTCCCGAGGTCAACACGCTGCTCATGGTTTCCTGCGTTTTGCTGGTATTTAGCTTCAAAGCGTCGTCGGCGCTCGAGGCCGCCTACGGCATTGCGGTGACGGGAACCATGGCCATCACGTCGGTACTTTTCTTCGTCGTGGCCCGGGAGCGATGGGGCTGGCCCTTCATGAAGGCGTTCGGGTTGGTCGCCCTTTTCTTGCTCTTCGACGTGGCGTTCTTTGCCGCCAACCTCACCAAGTTTTCGCACGGCGGCTGGTTTCCAATCGCGGTGGCCATCGCCGTGTTCACCGTGATGGCTACGTGGAAGCAGGGCCGGTCGCTCCTCGCCAAACATTTGGCCCAGACCGTGCTCGAACTCCCCCTCTTTCTTGCGGAACTCGAGACCACAAGTCCCCATCGCGTCAAGGGTGCAGCGGTCTTTCTGACGTCGAGCCCGAACGGCGTTCCGCCAGTACTTTTGCACCACTACAAGCACAACAAGGTGCTCCATCAACAGGTGGTCCTGCTGTCGATTTCGACGCTCCACGTGCCCGAAGTTCGCAACCCCCGCGAACGCATCGAGAGCGAAGAACTGGGCCACGGTTTCTACCGCGTGCAGGCCTGCTTCGGCTTCGCCCAGACCCCAAACGTTCCCGAAATTCTCGACCAGTG
Organism: Polyangium aurulentum; assembly: GCA_945875545.1. Classification (GTDB taxonomy): domain Bacteria; phylum Myxococcota_A; class Polyangia; order Polyangiales; family Polyangiaceae; genus CAIQDA01. The sequence continues at coordinate 51,420 of CAMCKZ010000010.1, forward strand.
CCGGGCCTTCAAACTCCTGCCCACGCTCTCGCGCGACGTCAGCTATTTTCTCGGCCGCGAAACCCTCGTGCTCACCGGCAAGAGCCCGATGGCACCGTGGCGAAAACGGCTCTTTTCATTCCTCTCGCGCAACGCCCAATCCGCCACCGCGTTCTTCGGAATTCCGCCGAACCGCGTCGTCGAACTGGGCACCCAAGTCGAGCTTTGAACCGCGGGCGAGCCCCGCGCTGGCAGCAAACTGAACGCCGTTCACCAGCGTATTTGCACCGTCACCCGAATGCGAGTGCCACAACACTGTAGTTGTTGCATCGGAGCCCGATGCCCGCGGCCTCGCCCTGTTCGCCGTGGCAATAGAAGCCCGCAAGGGCCGCCTTCGCGCGAAGGTTGACGAAGGTGTCGGCCAGTCGGCGGTCGAGGACCATCTTGCGGCCCGCACACTCGAGCAACAGGCAACCCTGGGCCGGTGCGCCGAGCTTCTCGATCGCGGTGCCCATCGCTCGCTCGGTGGCGGCGACGTAGGCCGCTTCGTCGCGCTTCATGAACTCAAGTTCCGTGCCCACGGGCATGGGCGTGAAAAACTCGATCGAGCCGTCGTCGTGGATAAGTTTCGGAATGATGATGGGCGGCGTGCCCTTGGAACTCGGTTCGCCGAAGGGATTGCGCAGCGTGTGCTGGTAGAACGGAAGCTCCTCGAGCATCTTCTTTGGGGTCATGCCGAGCGACTGACCAAACGACGCGAATTTCTTGGGAAGAAAGCTCCCGACCTTCAGGACCGAGATGCCTTTCGTCAGTTCTTTTTCCGTCGTGCCGAGGAGCTCCGCGTAACGCCGCACGGCCTTCTGCCCGTCGAGTTCGTGCACGTGGTTGCCCTTCGATGCGGTCACGCGCAGCTTGGTGCCCGCGGTGCGGTAGCCGTGTTCGAGGCTCGAGGCGATGGGACGATCCGTCGTGATGATCATCGCGCCGATGGCGTCGTTCGAGGCGCGGCCATCGGCGAGAACCTGGCTTGAAAGAAATTTCAGCCCGTCGCCGGCAGACCCGCCGACGATGATGGCATTGGGAAATGCCTGCTGAATCACAGGAAATGCGCGGTGCTCAAACCCGCTTTCTTGAACCGTGAAGCCCACGGTGTGCACGACGATCAGCGTGTATTTGCCCGGGCCCTTTTTGGCCTCAAGTTGCCGTGCGAGATCGCGGGCGGCGGCCTCGGGCTCCTTCATGACCCCGCGCGCGAGGGCTGTGCCCGCGTGAAAGCCCTCGGCCATCGCCGCCAAAACAACGATGGAACCTTCGTGCGGGCCCTCCGCATTGATCTCTCCGCTCGTGGAACAGCCGAGCACGGGCACAGCGCCCCAGGCCCCGCGCAGCACGCCTTCGACAACACCGAGATCGTGCTTTTGGTCCGCATAAACCAGGGCAAAAGCTACTTTGTTGCCAATCGCGCTCGCGACCTCGCGGGCCGCCTGCTGCGTGTCGTTGCGCGAAGAAATGGCCGATGTGAACTCGCTCATGGGGCGAGGTTACCGCGCCCCTCCGTCACGCGTCATCACCTGCGATGCGCCCATGGCATTTTCGTCACGCGGGAGGAGCGAGAAGCACGGAGCGTCGCCGGTGTTCCCGCGCCGCCACTTGCAAAAATACGCGACCGTCCATTTCGGGCTCGAGCCAGGCTTCGACACCCGCCGAGGCCCAGCTGCCTGAACCCGGAAATGCGGGCTGGGCCCCAAAGGCCAAAACGGCGACGCGCGAACCGTACCCATGGGTGCGCACCGTCAAGACGACGCGAGCCAAATCTTCAGGCGAAACGCTGGCCGCAAGCACGACGATGTCGATGGGACCGGCGGCCGCAAGTCGCTCCAGCGAACTCTCAACGGACAGCACGTGGGCGTCGGCGCCGCGCAGTTCCATGAGGTCTCGGTAGGCATCGAGCTCCGCGTGTTTACCCGTGAGGACTACACGCAATCCGGCCAAGTTCGACGGGGTCGAGAGCGCCCGAAGGGACGGCGAAAGTATCGACGTGCTCGCGGGCTGCGACGAAATCGGCACGCGTATGGAGAACCGGCTACCGCTGCCCACCGTGGAGGTGCACTCAATGCGGGCCCCGTGGAGGGCTACCACCCGGGCGACCAGCGCAAGCCCCAGGCCGAGCCCATTTTTTGCCCGCGAGACACTGCCGTCTACTTGCATAAATGGCTGAAAAATCCCTTGGCGATCGCGTTCATCGATGCCCACTCCCGTGTCTTCCACCGCGAAGACCAAGGTGCCTTCTTGGGGCATGGCAGACACGCGCACCTGCCCTCCCGCGGGCGTGTACTTGATGGCGTTATCAATCAGTTCGAAAAGGGCGCGCGTAAATCGACGGCGGTCAACGTCAATGGTGCAGTCTGCACCTACCGTGATCGAGAGCTCGACCTGTGCGCATTGCGCCTTGGCCTTCACCAGCTCCACGGCGTCAAGAGCCACCCTTGAAGCGAGGCACAGCTCGCGGCGAAGCTCAGAAGAACCCCCTTCGAGCTTGGTGAGATCGAGGATGCCGTTGATGCAACCGAGCTGCTGGTGCGCGGCCTCAAGGGCGGCGCGCAGCGGCCTTTGCACACCCTCGGAAACCGCACCAAACGCGCCTTCCAGCACGGTTTCCACGAGGCCGAGAATGGTGTGCAGCGGAGTTCTGAGCTCGTGACTTGTCGATGCCAAAAACTCATCGCGGAGCTTAAGCGCCTGCGCCAGATCGCGGTTGGACTCACGCAATTCAGCCTCGAGTTTGGCGCGTTCGTCGTCGCCCGCGCGTTGCTTGGCAACCGTGTCGCCTAGGCGGCGACCATTCAGGTAGCTCTCGGTGCCCTCGTCGGTCACGTCGCGCAAGACGAGAATCGCGCGTTCACCGAAACGATACGCGGCAACCCGCGAGGTGCGCAGACCGGCCACATGCCTCACCGCGTGCAGCGTTTCGAGGGACGATGAGCCGAGTTCGAGAAACCATTTTTCCCAGGAAATAGCCCCGTCAAATGCGGGAAGCAGCCGGGCCACGGGCGCCCCAATCAGCGCCGCGTAACCGACGCCGCACAGGCTCTCCATCGCTGCACTCGCGGCGATCACGTGGCCATCGTGGCCGACAATAAGAACGGGGGTTGGCCATGCGCCAATCAGCAACCGCGCCGTGTCCGCATCGAGCTCGCCCCATGGACCGCCGCTCATGACTTCGTGAGATCGGCCATGTGAAATCGGAGGAATGCATCCATCATGGCCGGGTCCCATTTGCCTTCGCCGGTTTCTTCGAGGAGCACATTGATGGCCTCAAGTTCGCTCATTGCCGCCTTGTAAGGGCGCACGCTGCGCAGGGCGTCGAAGGCGTCGAGGATTTGAAAAACGCGCGCAAGCAAGGGAATTTGCTCGGCGCGGAGGCCATCGGGGTACCCGGCGCCGTCCCATCGTTCGTGGTGGTGGCGCACAATCGGAATCACGCGATCCATTGTGCGAAGCGGCGCCAAGAGTTCCGCGCCGATCACCGGATGGCGACGCATGATGTCCCACTCGTCGCGCGTAAGGCGCGTGGGCTTGAGCAGCACGGCGTCGGGAATGCCCACCTTGCCGATGTCGTGAAGAACGCCCGCGCGGCCGAGGGCTTGAATGTCTGGGCGATTGAGACCGAGGAAACTACCAAAGGCGATGCCGTTGCGCGTGAGGCGATCGCAGTGGTCGCCGGTGGTGCCATCTTTGGCTTCCACGGCCCTGGCCAAAGTGGCCAAAACGGTCTCGGCGTGATCGAGATTTTCGTTCAGGCGTTTGGTACGAGCGAGGGAACGAACGCGGGCCCGGAGCTCGATGCGATCAAACGGCTTTGAGAGAAAATCGTCGCAATCTACCTCAAAACCTTGCAGCCGATGGTCGCGAGAATCGAGGGCTGTTAGTAGTAACACCGGAATCATACGGGTCACTTCGTTGGCCTTGATCGCGCGGCAAACTTCGTAGCCGGAAACCTGCGGCATCATCACGTCCAAAAGGACGACATCGGGCATGTGCTGAAGCACCAAATCGACGGCCTGCCGCGGGTTCGATGTGCCATAAAAAATGTGGCCCTCGCCGAGACAGAGACCTTCAAGGACCATCAACGAATTCGGCTCGTCATCGACCCCAAGGACGATGAACGGATGCGAATCGAGGGCGTCGGTGGAACTCATGGCGCGGTGTTCGACAGAGTAGACCGTCAATCGGCGCAACAAGGCAAGAACGACCGGCAATTCAATGGCTGTCCGCGTAGAGGGCTCTAACGCCCCTTAAGATAGCACGAGTCACGGCAATTTTTACCCGTAATGTACGGGGGTCCACCAACAGAGAATCCGCCGACGGCGGACTGAAAACCGCGAGGGCGTCCGCGAGGCACCGGCCCATGCTGCGTTCGAGGGCGATGAAATCTGCGAGCAGTTCCGCGCCGGGCCGAAGGAGCGAGCCGGCACCGGAACGCGGTTGGCCGAGGCCAAGAACGAATAGCCCGCGCTGGCGCGGCACCATGGAACCGAGGACCAATCGGGGCAGGTTGCGCTCAAAGGAAACCATGCCGTCCGGCAAGAACGGGAACGCGACTTCGTAGCCCGTGGCCGCAAGAACGAGGTCAGCTTCGAAGGACCGGCCATCGGCGAAAAAGATGGTTTTTCCCTCGGCGCGCACCGGGCCTGGGTAGGCTGTGGCGAGGCCGCGCCGCACCACCGGAAGCACGTCATCGCTCAAGGTCGGGTGCCGCGAAAAAGGCCGGTGGACGGGCAACCGAAGGCCGTGGTCTTCGAGGGATCCGAAGCGCCGTTCGGACTCGCGCACGAGCATCCATTCTTGCAGCCGCGTCGGCACCGGACGCTGCAACCAATCGACCGTGGACCGCGAACCGATGGTCTTTGGAAGAATCCACGTGGGCTCGCGAACGGACCATGCAAGGGCCTTCGCGCGCGTCGAAGCGGCCACAACCGCGTCGACTCCGGCGTTTCCAGCGCCCACAACACACACACGTTTCGCATTATATAGTTCTAAATCGCGAAATGACTTCGCGTGAATAAGCGTGCCCCCATAATTGCCCAATTCCGCCGGGTACTTGCAATTCCAGTGGTGACCGTTGGCCACCACCACCTCGGAGGCCTCAACAACGCCGCGCGCATGGTGAAGAAGAAAACCGCCGGGGCACGGAGCGATGGAGGTCACGCGCGATTCGGTCTGGATCGAGGACCTCAGATCACAGGCATCCGCATACGCGTTAAGGTATGTAAGCATATCATCCCCAGACGGAAAATAGCCCACGTCATTTGGAAACGGGAACTCTGGAAACTGGGTCGATTCTTTCGACGTAACGAGGCGCAATTCTTCGTGCACGCCGTCGTACCAATTTCCGCCGAGGCCCGCGGACGCCTCGAGGACAACGTAGGATTGCCCGCGTTTTTGCAGGGCACGGGCCATCGCGAGACCGGAGAAGCCGGCCCCGATCACCGCAACGAGCGGGGTCACTTTCCCTGAGCACCACGCGATGAAAGCCGCGAGAGCACGGGCACCGCGAAGGGAATCCAGCGGGTCACGTAACGCATGGCCCAGGCCTCCGGCGACACGGGCAAGACCGCGACGTCTCCGTTGATGGCGTCGATGAT
>CAMCKZ010000011.1 GCA_945875545.1 Polyangium aurulentum
CGTGGCTCGTGTTGGCGACGAACTGTTCGCGCTCCGCGCCGAGACGTTTTTCCTCCGCGAGGGCATGGTGCGACGCCTCTTGGGCAAGCTTGGCGTTGGCCGTGGCGAGGGCTTGAAGCTGCTTGATGCGGTCGGCGAGGGCATAGGAAAGAAGCAGGAATTCCAGGGCGGAGCCGACCTGCTGCGCGTTGTTGGTCACCGCGTTCGTGGAGACCAAGCCGACGTTCTTCGCCACGACGACAAGGGTCCCGGCGATGAACGCGCCCCACGCCAACAGGAACAGTTTCGCGACCCGGGAGCCGCGCCGGGCCTCGGAGACGCCCGCGCCCACGAGGACGACGGCCCAGGGAAGGATGGTCAGCAGCGCGGTCCGCAAGGCCACGGGGTAGCCGGCGAACGTTGCCCCGAAGACGAGGGACGGAAGCGCGACGGACAGCCATCCCAGGCTGCGGCCCCAACCATGGCGCGGTGAAAGGCCGAGCAGATTACCGGCGAACGCCAGGGAAAAGCCGCCTGCTGCGCCGATCGACCAGGGCGTTGCGAAGTTCAGGAGAGCCAGTTTCGCCGGGTGAGCAAAGACAAGCATACCACCGATAGCCATAGCACAGACACAGTATGACAGCAAATATCCGACGTAATAGGCGTAGGCGGCGGAACGGGTCGCGAGGGCGACGAGGGCGTTGTACGCCGCCATGATGAGGAGGGCGCCGAAGAACAGGCTTTGCGCGAGAACGTCGGAACGGCGATGAGCTTCGTCGACGGTGCGGGTGCGCAGGGCAAATGGGAGCTGGTGCGAATGGGTGCCGAAGGATTTGACGTAGAAATAACTGCGACCCGGCGCGACGGAAAAGCGAGGAAATCGCCCGGGCGTTTCCCATTCTGCGAGGGGCACTTGGTCCCCGGAAAGCCGGAGCCTTGGGGCCGAGGTCGCCGCGTCTGCCTGCGCGAAGTCGAAGACCTCGAGCCGATCAGCCTGCCCGTAGCCGTGTTCCAAGACGAGAACTTCCGCCTCGGGGGACCGTCGATCATCGATCGCAAAGCGCGCCCACGTGGCACCGGTGCGGTACCCGAAGCTCGGCACGTCTTTGGCACTGGGTGCAAACTGCACCTTTCCGGAACGCACCTCGTCGAAGGTAAGAAGGCCCGTGGGGTCGTAGGCAACTTCGAGGCGCTTGCCGAGGCCTAGCTCCGTGAAGCCCGGTTCGACGACCACCGTGTCGGCAACCGCGGGCCTCGGCCACAGAAACAGCAGCGCGAGGGCAAACAGCGCAAATCCCCGACGAAGAAGCCAGTTATCCCCCGGCGCAAAATGCGCGGCAGACGCCGCGGCTCTCGGGTGCTCGCGCGCGGTCACGTGTGCGGTCCCCATCCGCAGCAGTTTCGCGGCGAACGGGACCGGTGTCAACCTGTTCGGGGCCTCACGGGCGAAACGTGCGCACGGTGGATCTTCGTCGCGGGCAAAAGCGGCGCGGCACTGTCGGACCACGCGGGCAAGGCACGCGATGACCGTGCAGACTACACGCGTATTACGACGGCGTTAGGGGACGAAAGAGCGCCGCTTCGATGCAGTTTCCGCCGCGATCTTGAGCGCGTTCGAGAGCCTGGAGGGCGTCGGCGCGAAGCTCGGCGCACGTGCGCCGGTGGCCATCGAGGCTCGCGATGCCGACGCTCAAAGTGATGCGAATTTGCTGGTGGGAGTCGTCTGTAAAGGTTGCGTCGCGAACGGTTCGCCACAACTTGTCGGCGATGGTCAGCGCCCCCAAGCCGTCGGCTTCGGGTACCAAGACGCCGAAGCGTTCGCCGTCGAGGCGGCAGAAGACGTCGTCGCGGCGAAACTGGCCCAGCAAAAGTTCCGCGAGCTGCATGAGGACGGCCTCGCCCGCTTGCCCGCCGAAGGACCGAACGACCTCGGCGAAGCGATCGACCTCGAAGGTGATGAGCGTGAGGGGCCGACGATAGCGCTCGGAGCGGCGCACTTCGCGCTCGAGGGCGTCGGTCAAGACGCGCTCGTTTGTGAGGCCCGTGAGGCCATCGGAGCGCATTAGTTCGTAGATTTCGTCGTGGTACGCGGCCTCGACGTCTGTGGCGGCACGGAAGCGCAGCACGACGCGATCGATGCGAAGGCGATCGCGATCGCGCAGGGGTTCGTTCGTGATGCGCGACTCGTTCAGGAAGGTGCCGTTGCGCGAGTCGCCGTCGGTGATGCGCCACTCTCCATCTTCGAAGGAGAGCGTGGCGTGTTGCCGGCTCACGCGGTCGTCGTTGATGATCAGATTCGCTTCCGGCGACCGGCCGATGACGAAAGGGGCCGATTCGAGAAGGAACCTGCGGCCTCGTTCGGGGCCATGAATGACGACCACAAATCCGTTCAGCTTCAGGGACGGCGCCGATGACAAGCGCTGCCTGGATGGACGAGGGGCAGGGGGATTTTTAGACGACACCAGGGCACCGTACCGGACCTGGGGCTCCGACTCAAATGCCTCGACGCTTTGGGAGTTGAAGAGGGAAGCCGCCGTTGAAAATGCGCTCGCGGCCGAGGCGATCTTCTCCATGGGTTCCGTCGCCGACGCCGGCTTCCAAGCCCTCTTTGATGTGGGTTTTGATAAGCTGCACGCCGGGCTGATCGTAGGGCTCGATGCCGTACATTGCCGCGGCGATGTAGGTCACGGTTTCGAAAAATACGAGGAGAGCGCCGAGGCTCGAGGCGTCGAGGGTTTGCGTGAAACGAATGGCCGCCGTGGGGCGACCTTCGCCCGCGAGCGCGAGTTCCGTAGCGAAACATTCGAGCGACAAAATCTCTCCGAGCGAGCGACCTCGCATCGACTCGAGGCCATCGCCGAAAGAGCGATGAGGCTCGATGACCGTGCTTGCATCGCGACCGAGGGCATCGATGAAGATCACCAACTTATCGCGGCGGCCCGCCAAAAGAAGTTGCGCGAACGAGTGCTGATCGGTGGGGCCCACGCCCGCCACCGGCCCCGCAGGCCCGGCGTCTTTTGCTCCTGTAAGTGAGGTTTTTCCCAGGCTTTCGGCCCATAGCTGCACAAACCACGCACCGACGCGGCCAAGTTTTTGCGCGTAAGGCAAGAGCACTTGCGTGCCGATGTGCATCTCCAAATCGAGGCCGACAATCACGCTCGCCAGCTCCAGTGCGGCGTTGCCGATGGGGTCTGAATCGGTGGCATCGATGCGCGACAACTCTTCGGCCATCGCGCGCCCACCGTCGACCAAGGCCTGCATATCGTAACCCAAAAGGGCCGCGGGAAGGAGGCCCACGGCGGAGAGAACGGAGAACCGCCCGCCGAGCTGGAAGGGCATATCGATGACCGTGGCCTCGATGCCGCGAGCCCATTTGCGAATGGCTGTTTGCGCGTTGGAGCGGTCGGCGGTGATCTCGTTGGTCACCACGGTCACACGCTCGCGGCCGTACAGCGCACCGACCTCGGGCCGCGCCAAACGGTCCAAAATCGACGCGAGGGCCATCGTTTCGGTGGTGTCGCCGGACTTGGAAATAACCAGGAAATGCGCGCCTCTGGCAAAGCCTTCTTCCAAAATAGCTTGACAGCGGTCTGGATCCATGTGGTCCAAAACATGAAGGCGCTTGCCCTTCCACGGCGACGCGGGGCGAAGGGCTTCGTGAATCGTCGAGGCACCGAGGGCCGAACCACCGATGCCCAAGAGAATGATGTCGTCGGCGGTGACCTCGGCGACCCGATGGCGAATCGCCTCAAGGGGCGCATCTGCAAGAAACCGCGCGAAGGGTTGGTCGTAGAGGCGATTGACCGTGCCGTGATGGGCCTGAGCCCGCGCATGAACACTCTCTTCGTGGAGGGCGTAGTCACCCTCAAGTCCGCGGGTTGTGGATCGCTGCGTGTCGACGAAGAAAAAGGAGCTCATTGTACGGCGATGTTACCCATGTTGCCGACGCTGGCGAACTTCTAACGACCGGAATCGACGGGCGATTTTAGGCAATTGCATCTGTGCGATCCGAGGGCGGAGGGCCGTTCTGGGGCTAACCGTCGATCGATACGAGGTGCAGAAAAGCTGCTGCGTTTGCGTCGATCACCAACGGATCAACTTCGAAGTGCACGACCATCAGTCCTTCGCCCTCGTCGTCCACCAGGGTGTGGTGCACGAGCCAGCGCGCCTGCGTGCGATCGACTTCTATAAACGATGGATTGCGCGCCTGCGTCACCGTGGCGAAGGGCACCGCGATGATGGCCTCGAGGTGGGCGCTGAGAGAATCTGTGAGGACTGCACCCATTCCTGATTCGTCGCAGAGACGTTCGAGGGCCGCATCGCGGTCGCCGCGCGCAATGGCCATGAGCACGCGCCACACATCGCTGCGCAAACGAACGAGGCGCGCTTTCTCAAGGCGTTCCGCTTGCTCGGTGTCTTCTTTGGCGGGCTTGGCCGCGGGCGTTTCGCCGCTTCGTAGACGCTCCCACTCATCGAAAAGACTGCCGTCCACGCTGCGCACAAGAACCTCGAGGTCGCGCTCGTAGGCGAATAGTTCGGCCGTCTTTGCGGCATCGGGAACGCCTTGCGCCAAGGTTTTGTAGACCTCCGCCAAGTAGCGAAGCAGGAGGCCCTCGGACCGCTGCGCCTCAAGCCAACGCACGTAACTCGAAAAAGTGTGAAACTCCTCGAGGACTTGCCGCGCCAAATGTTTCGGTCGCAGCTCTTCACCTTTTGCCCATGGCTGGCGCAAAACGAAGTCGGCGTAGGCCTCTTCAAGAAACGCGAGGTTCGGTGGATCGGCCCGCACGTCGTCGAGGGCGGCCATGCGTTCGTCGTATGGAACGCCGGCCTGTTTCAGCTCCGCAATTTTTTCGCCGCGAGCCTTGTCGAGGCGTCTGTCCAGGAGAGAACCAGGGTTTTCGATCACCGACTCTACGATCGAGATCGCGTCGAGGGCGTAAGTCATGCTCTCGCGATCGAGTTTGCCAAGGGCATCCACGACGAACATTCCGAGATTTTGGAGGAGTCCGAAGTCGTCTTGGAAGGAGCGATCCACCGCGAGGGTCAAGGTGCCGTCGATATGTGTAAACTGCACAATGCCCGACTGTTTCAGTCCGCGCACGAGGGCCATGGTGTGTTTGCGATGCCGCCTGCGAGAGCCGCTGGTCTCGTGGCACGTGCGCAAAGCGCGGCGCAGAGAGGCCGTGCCGCTGTGGCCGCGGAGAGCGGTCACGATCATCGGAACGCTAGGGCGAAAGCGGCTCACGAGAGGTTCTGGGCGTGCGGCCATGAGCTTCTCAAACGTGGTGCGATCCCAGTGCGCGTAGCCGAAGTCCGGCGCCTTCTTGCGAACGATGCGCTTCTTCTTGATGGCGTCGCCGCCGGCTTTGAGTTCGAGGCGAAGATTTTCGATCATGTGCTCGGGTGCCTGCACCACGACGGACCCTCGAACGTCGTGCCCACGGCGCCCCGCGCGGCCGGCGATCTGATGAAATTCGCGCGCGGTCAAGATGCGCACTTTGGTGCCGTCGTATTTGCAAAGTTGCGTGAAGACGACGGAACGAATCGGTACGTTGACCCCGACGCCGAGGGTGTCGGTGCCACAAATCACTGCCAATAGCCCCTCTTGCGCGAGTTTCTCGACCAGCAACCGGTACTTCGGAAGGAGGCCCGCGTGGTGCATGCCGACCCCTTGACGAAGAATGCGCGAAAGCTCTTTTCCGTAAGGGCTATCGAAACGAACAGTCTCCAAATGCTCCGCGATGCGCTTGCGCGTGTCTTTGGCCACGAGGTCGAGGGAGAGAAGTTTTTGTGCCTGCTCGGCGCACGCGCGCTGCGTGAAGCAGACGAGGTACACGGGCGTACCGCCGCTTCGGCCGAGGTCAAGAATGGTTTCGTGGAGGGGAAGTTCCGCGTAATGCCAGTCGAGAGGCACGGGCCGTGCTGTGCCAATCACGTGGGAAACAGCACGTGTTCCGCGCGCTTCAAGGTCTTTGGCGAGGGTCGTGGTGTCGCCCAAAGTTGCGCTCATCAGCAGGTACTGAATGTTCGGCGCAATCAGCAGTGGAAGCTGCCACGCCACCCCGCGCTCTCGGTCTCCGTAATAGTGAAACTCGTCCATGCAGACTGCATCGACTTCTGCGCGCAAGCCGTCGGCGAGGAGCATGTTCGACAAGACCTCTGCGGTGCACACGGTGATCGGCGCGTCGCGATTGACCGAGCCATCGCCGGTGGCAAGGCCGACTTTGTCGGGCCCAAAGAGGCGACAGAGATCAAAAAACTTTTCGCTGACGAGCGCTTTTATAGGACATGTCCACACAAACCGCTTGCCCTCCGCGAGAGCCTTGAACGCAAGCCCGACCGCGACAAGGGATTTTCCCGACCCCGTTGGCGTCTCAAGAACCACAGAGGCATCGCTGTAGAGTGCAAGTAGTGCATCTTCTTGTGCAGAATACAGAGACCCGTGGGCCTGGTTTGCCCACGCAAGAAAGAGGTCCAGCGCCTCGTCGGCGGGAATGGGCCGCGGCGGAAGTCGCTCTTCAAGAGGCCAGGAAGGTGGGAGTTCCATGGCTCCCGCAGCTAACAAGAAAAGCGTCGCAGATTTTGGCGAAAACCCGATTTCGGTCCACCGGGCCAGCTGCCCCTCGAACGCTCACTTACTGGAGCGGAACGACGTGGCCCGCGGGGCTTTCCAGTAGGAAAAAACCTTGCGAAGCGCCTCGCAGACTCTGGTTGTATTCCTTGATGGTGTACCCCCAAGCCTCTGCCGCCATCACCTCGCGGGCCATCGTTCGGTAACTCTCGTCGCCGGTTCGCTGCCACCCGAGACCGAGAGCGAAGGCAAACATCGGATTCAGTCCCGGGAGAGCCGTGCGGTTGTCGCGCGCGCGGCATACGTAACGGAAGCTTGCAGTATGCAAGGATGGTTCGTCGTCCGTGGCGGGGTCCGGATCCGCGGTGAAGCTTGTGCTTCGATCGCTCGCGGGAACAAAGCAGCCCTCCTTCAGCCAACGCACGGCTTTCGTGGCCGATTGCAGGTAAATCGCGTCTCCCGACGCCCGGTATAGGCGGTACAAGGCCTCGACGAGAAGCGTCGTCATGAAGGGCGAACCGGCGCCCAGTCCGGTCGATTCATTCACGTCAAACCAAGCCCCTCGGCGATCTTGGATGAACGCGCCCGTGAGCCCCGAGACGCCCGCCTGGGACGGGTACTTTGCCGCCATCGCGTCTTGATGGCTCACGGAAAGCGAGCCCACGGTGCGGGCGGCCGCAAGGTAACTCGCGTTGCCGGTGACTTCGTAGACGGGAATGAGGCTCAAGATCGTCCACGCGGGAACGCGCTCGGTCCACGGGTACGACGGCGTTTGGCGCGCAACATCGGCGACGAATGCGTCGGCAATTTCCTGGGCAACCGCGAGGGAGCGCGCGTCGCCGTTGACCAGGTAGTCTTCGACAAGACCAAGGGCGTACATGCGGCGCACGATGTTGAAATCAATGGGAGTCGTGGTCTCCGTGTCGGGCCTTGCGGAGTAGGTTCCGCGCCGCGATCCACCGTGTTGAATTTCGCCCTCGCGGTACGTCGTGACCTCGTCGTTGATGCGCGCGAGGAGGTCCGCGGAAATGCCAACCGACATCATATGGCTGTAGAGTGCATGCACATGGTCGTAGTAGTTGCGCACGTGGGGCTCCGCATCGCTTCCTCGCGGCGGATTGGAAACATCCTGAAAAACAGCGGCTGCGCGGCGAAAAAAGGCCGGGGCCAGACTTCCGGTCTGTGCATTCTGCACAGGTAGTCCCAAGGCTCCCGTGCTGGCCCACCGCTGCGCCGGGGCCGACGCGCGCACGAGCGACGAGCGCACCATCGTCGCGTCGCCGGGCAACACGCGAGGACTCACCCCGCGAAGCCTGAGGGACACGGGCGTGGCCACCGGAGCGGGCGCGGTAAACTCGACGAGCACACTTCGCAGTGACTTGTCGGGCCAGCGCGCCAGGACGCGCACGCGTCGCGCGAGTTCCGTTGAGCCTTGGAAAACCTGTAGAAAGCCTGGCTCCGCGAGCTCTCCGACGGAAAACGGGATTCCGGCGGAGAGGGTGTCGGGCAAGGTGCCAGCGCCCAAAACGACGACCGAAATGGTGACGTCGCCGGTGACCGGGTCGGTAACGGGGTTGGGCGCGGGGTTGGGCGCGGGGTTGGGCGCGGAACCGCCGTCCGCGGGGCTTGGCGCGGGGCTGGAGGGGCTCGATGGGCACGCGGGAAGGCACGACGCGGACAGCCAGGCGGCAACAAAGAGGGTCTGTCGGCGCATCGGCCAAGTATGCGCCGCCTTCGCGACGCGCGCCCATTGCTATTGTTGGACCGCGGCTCCATTGTCTGAAGAATGTTCACCAAGTCCACCGGCGAAAAACTTCCCGCGTCGCACGATAATCTTCCCGGTCGCTCGCTGCCGATGCCCATTCCCGAGACGCACGAAGTCCTTGGAACTCCCTTGGATTTGGCCGGCCAAGGCACAACCCTGGCCGTGTTTGGCCTCGGATGTTTTTGGGGTGCGGAACGCCTTTTCTGGCGCATGAAAGGCGTGCGTTCAACGGCCGTTGGCTATGCGGCCGGCTCGACACCGAACCCGACTTACGAAGAGGTTTGCAGCGGCGGCACCGGGCATTCGGAGGTTGTGCGCGTGGCCTTCGATGAGGCCGTCGTGAGCTTCGAAAACTTGCTCGTTGCCTTTTGGGAGAGCCACGATCCAACGCAAGGCATGAGGCAAGGAAACGACGTGGGAACGCAGTACCGCTCGTGCATTCTCACGACCACCGAGGCTCATCTCGCGGCGGCCAAGGCCAGTGCGGAGCGCTACGAAAAACAGTTGACCGCGGCGGCGCGCGGGGCCGTAACAACCGAGATCGAGTCTCTACGCGTTTTCTATTTTGCGGAGGGCTATCACCAGCAGTATCTACACAAAAACCCTAATGGTTACTGCTCGTTGCGTGGAACAGGCGTACACTGTATGTGATACGTTTAGCGGGCAAAAAAAAGAGAGACGACGGCAAATGCGGTCGCCTCTCGTGAGACCGAGAACCTTGCGGCTCGCGCTCTCTTGCCGATCCAATGTTATGGCGTGCGCTTGACGCGTGGTGCTACTGGGATCTTCGCAGCCTTGGCGCGCGCGCTGTCGAGTTTACGACCCTTGGAGTCGCGATCGATGAGCCAGCGCAGGTACGACGAAGCGGTGACGTCGATGCGTTCGCCGCTGGATTCTTCGATCTCCCGTGAGCGATCGATGACGCAAGCCAGAAGGGTTTCTTTCTCGCTCTTCGAAAGCTTGAGGGTGATGAGAATGTCGCGGAGGGTCGTGCGGTCGGTCTTTGGTGGGCGTGGCATGGTTGCGGTCTTACCGCGTGTGCATGACCAATGCAAGCTAACGAGTCGCAAACTGTCGTTCGTCTATGGGCCGTGAGACGACACACGGATGCTGACGTGTTTTGGGCGTTTGCTGTGCAGCACCCGTGCGGGCGTTGGCTTGGTCCAAACAGCGGACGTCACGCGTTCTTCGCGACGAGCCGACGGACCGGGGCCTTGCCCGAGAGGAGATGCAGCATTTCCACGACAAAAAGACCGACCAACGAGGCAAATACCCCGCCGAAAAGGGTGAGCGTGCCAACGTGACCAAGGGTGCTGAAGATATTGTCGAACATGGTGGTCTCCTCGTGAATGGCCAAAACAATCTGGTCGTACAGAATGTTGCCACATGCTGCTCCCATGTCAACGGACGATCGGCCAGTTTTGTGTTAAGATGTTGATAATGCAGAGGATCTTTTTTTTGCCTGGCCGGTTTCGATGCGTCGATTGCCGCGGCCCGGCGTCGCTTTCCTTGTGGTCGCCTATTCGGGTGACGCGACAGTCGGCTATTTTCTTGCAAGATTCACCTTGTTCGCAGCGTCCAAGTTTGTGAATCGTATCGCGGCGCGCACCGCTGCCTCCACCCCATCACTCGTTAGGAAACTCCTCATGCTCCGGTCTATCGTCCGTTCCGCCGCCATCTCAATCGCTCTCTCCATCGGTGTCGTCGCCTGCGGCGGTGGCAATCCAGCGCAGGCCCCAGCTCCTTCGGGCAACGCCGCGATGGACGACTTCAACGCGGCCCCCACGTGGGTTCGTCAGTCGTGCAAATCTTACTGGGGCGACGCCGGCAAGGGCCGCATTTGCGCCGTGGGCTCCATGGGCGGGTCGGGCAACATCGGGCTCCTTCGCAGCGGCGCGACGGGCCGCGCACGCACCGAAATCGCGCGGTCGCTCCAGACCAAGGTCACAGCCTTGCTTAAGGATTACCAGCGCACCGTGACCGGCGGCGAGAACTTCGGCACGGCGGCCGCCGACGAACAACTCGTGCAGGATACATCGAAGCAGCTGACCGACACGACCCTCTCCGGGACGGAGCAAGTTGACTCGTGGGTCGGCCCAAAGAGCGGCACCATGTACGTTCTTGTGCAGCTCAATACCGAGGCATTTTCCGATGCAATAGGCAAGATGAAGAACCTCGATGCGAAGACCCGCGAGTACGTCGTGAAGAATTCTCAGAAGGCCTTCGACGACTTGCAGGGCGAGCTCGACAAGGCTCGTCAGTAAGCACGCGCCGCGCATCTCGCCCGCACACGCACCACAGCAGGCGACCCTTTCCGGGGTCGTCTGTTTTGTCATTTCTGCCTCCAGTGCGCTAAGAAGAACGCGCGAAAGCAAGCGAGAACCATGGCACCGCGCACCCGTTACAAGAAGAGCGAAGCAAGCCGTGAGCACGTGCTCCAAGCCGCCATTGATACGCTGGCTGCGAAGGGCTACGCGCGCACGAGCGTCGGCGATATTGCGGAGCGGGCGGCCATGAGCAAGGGGTCGGTCCACTACCACTTCGAGTCGAAAGAAGACCTCGTCACCCACGTGCTGCACACGTGCCTTGCGCGCATTGGCCGGCCTGTGCGTCTTGCCTGGGAAGAGCCTGGTGGATCGTCGACCACGCGCATTGCGGGAGCGGTTGCGGCCTTGCGAAAAACCCGCGACGACATGGGCCCCGAAATGCGCGTGCTCATCGATCTCATGGCCCAAGCTGTGCACGACGAATCGCTGCGCGCGCCCATCGCCGCGGCCATGAAGGCTGAACGCGAGGCGCTGCATGTGGCCCTTCAAGATTCGCTTCAGGAGCTTGGCCTCGTGCCCGTGGTGGCGCCCGATCTGATCTTGCGATTGCTCATGGCGCTGCTCGATGGCTTTGTTCTCCATCGCCTTTTCGATCCACCGACCCCCGAGGAGTCCGATGCCCTCGACGAAGCGCTCACGCATCTCGCGCGCGGGCTCTTTGCCGCCACGGCAGCCCAAAATGAGGCAGCCATGCGCACCTCAGAAGCGCCGCGGCTGCGATCTTAGAAAAGCTTGGGAAAAAGCAGGCCGCTGCGCATTCGGTACGGCCCAAAAGCGGCGTAGCGCGAGAGCGATTTCTCTTTGCGAAGCATGTTCGGAATCCACTCGACGGCGATGACGCTTCCAAAAAAGACGAACGGCAGCCAGTGGAGCGACAGCATCGCGAAAGACAAATAGATGCAGAGTTCACCCAAATAATTCGGGTTGCGCGTGCGCGACCACAGGCCCGTTTGCAGCAGGTGCCCCTTTTTGAGTTCGAGCCACATGTGCTTTTGCATGTCGCTTGCGAAGTGCAGAAAGACGCCAAAACCGAAGAGGCTTACCGCAACGGCGAGAAGGGCGGGTGGGGCCTCTCGGTAAGACAGCGCCAATAGAACGGGCGCTGCCCAGTACGCCGAGAGACCTCCGACGAGCATCACGAAGCGGCCCGGCGTGCAGCGTTTTTCCCAGGTTTTATCGCCAAAAATGCGGCTTTTGAGCATCCACAGGACGCCGTAGGTTCCGTGAATGGCCAAGTAGATCCAGCACGTGAGACTCGTGAGACGCCCCGTTACCGCCATGGTCGCAAGAACAAATAGGGCGGTGACGCCCTTGAAGGTATCGATGACGTGGCGTTCGCGAAGCATGCGGTCAATCGAGCGAAGGACTCCCTCAGCGTCAATCGCCTTGCGACGGTGGGGCGAAAAAGCCGCGGACCACGCAGGCCAATCCGTCGCGCGCCTCGCCCACGGCCACGAGTTTTCCGCCGTCGTCGAGCCACGCGTGGACCACCGGCTCGCGAAAATCGGGCCACGGAAACCGCTTGCCCTGCCGCGCAAAAGCGGTTTTCTCCGTGTCAAGGATTATCGTCGGAAGGGCCATTTGTGCAGCAGATTCGCAGGAAATAAGTGCCGCAAGTGCCACATCGCGGGTGAGGTCGTCGAGGGTCAAAGCGTGGCTCAACGTGAAGGGCCCGCTTTGCGAACGGCGAAGGGCCGTGAGATGCGCGACGGTACCGAGAGACGCCGCGAGATCTCGGGCGAACGCGCGGACGTAATATCCTTTGGATACGTGAAGCGACACCGTGAGCCGCGCGTCGGCCGCTTGCACCTCCTCCAGGGTCAGTCGCTCCGTTGCCACCGCGCGGCTCTCGAGGACGACCTCTTCGCCGCGACGTGCCCGCTCGTACGCCCGCACACCATCGACGTGAATCGCCGAAATCACCGGCGGCACTTGTTGCGTGCGGCCGCGCTCTACCTGCAACGCCTGCTCCAAAACATCGGAAATTGCCCCGGATTCCGCCAGCCGGAGCGCGTGTTGGAGCTCGGGACCAATCGGCTCGCGCCGCCCTTCGAGGCCGTCTGCATCGCCGCTCGTGGTTTCAACACCTAGCTGCAAAGTACACGTATAAGATTTCGCGTTGGCCGTGAGCCACGGGGTGAGCTTTGTGGCCTCGCCGAGGAGCACGACGAGAACGCCCGTCGCCATCGGGTCGAGGGTGCCCGCGTGGCCGACGCTTTTCTGGCCCACCACGCGCCGCACCCGCGCGACCACATCGTGGCTCGTGAGCCCGCGCGGCTTGTCGACAACCAAGACGCCGTGCACGTCGTTTCTCCCGGTTGCCATGGGTACGTGCGTAGTGTGCATGCGACCAGTGCACGGGAAAAAGCAGCGCGATGTGCGCTGTTTCTCAGGGCGAAAAAAAAGCCCCTCCGCAAAGAGGGGCTTTTTTGGAAATACGAGCGGACGACTATTCGTCGGGGTCCTTCTCTTGGATCGTTGCCTGCACCTTGGCTACGCCGTTGGTGGCGGCACCGCCCAGGGTAAAGACGCTCGGGGTGCCGTCACCGTTGAGGTCGCCGGTGGCCGTGGCCGTGAACGTTCCGCCGGCCGCCGCCACCGTGTTGTTCGTGTAGTTGTACTGGTAGGCGATGGGCGAGTCCATCGAGAACTTAAGGCATTTCCAGCCGGTCACAGCGTCGCCAGCTTGAAAGTCTGCGGTGCCGAGGGTCGAGGGAGTCCACTTTGCCGCCTTTGGCACGGCGGCTGGAACGGGGGCAAGTGCGCTGAGACAAAAGGCCTTGCTTCCGGTGACGACGGCTCCGCCGCCGGCCACGTTGACCGCGGTCGCTGCGCCGGCCATCTTTTCGGTGTCGTAGGAGATGACAGCGGCTTTGGCGATGGCACCGAGAGCGTTGCGCGCTTCGGCGGTTTTTGCGTTGGCCAGGTACTTGCGGACGCCGTTGATCGCGAGGGTTGAGAGTACGCCAATGATCGCGACGACGATCATGAGTTCGACGAGGCTGAATGCTCGATTTCCGAGTCTTCTGAGTTTCATACTTGATGTCTCCTGTGGTTTGTGCATGACAAGGTTTGGATGGGGGGTGAACACGCGGTGAACGCGAAAAGAACGCGAAAAAGAGAATGAAGCAAAGAGCGATTAATCGCGGTCGTCGAGCAGGGTCTGGTTCGTCCACGACGACGTGAGAACGAGCGCCCATTCGCCATCGCCATCGGTGTCGGCGGCGGCGGTGACGACGTACCAATCGCGTGTGAGAGTGGCACCGGCGGGCCACGCGACGTTGCCCCCAAGAGACACGGGAATGGTGTCGGCGGGAACCGCCCCAGCGAGCCCCGCGGTGGTGCTGTAGCCGTAGGACACGCTGCCGACGTTTTGCACCGCGAGGGCCGTCCACGAGGCTCCGCCCACGCATGCCGCAGGTGCCCACCCGTGTTTGGTGGAGGCCACGGGTGCCGGGCAGAGAGGGCCTTGGTTGCCCTTGTGACCGAGCGTATTCGATACGTTAAGGTAGGTGCCGAACTCGCCGCGGTACCGTTCTTGTGAAGCCGCGATCGCGGCGCACATGCTTGTGGCCTCGCTGAGGCGCGCGGTCGTCATGATTTTCCGGTAGCCGACCATCGCGAGCGTGGAGAGGATGCCCACGATGGCAATGGTGATTAGCAATTCTATGAGGCTAAAAGCTCGCTGCGCGGCCGTGCGGCCATTGAGGCACTTGAGGCCCATGAGACCGGCGCGACGGTTGACGCCGGTGCGACCGTGGCAAGAGAACGGACGAAATCCAATTGTGCGCCTGTTCCCCATGTGCATCGCGATAGTACCGACAATGCAAACGCCGTGCTAAAAGAAAGGCACTCTTTTTTTCGACACATGGCAGCGAACGCCGCGCCAAAGTGACAAAAAATGTCAGTCTTGGTCGTCGCCGGGTGACCCATTTGGGCCCATGTCGTCGTCGGAGGCCTGCGCCAACCCGTGCTTCTTCAGCCGGTAGCGCATACTACGAAAGGTGACTTGTAAGAGCTTGGCGGCTTCTGTGCGATGCCCGGCAGTGCGGTCCAGCGCCTGAAGGAGGAGCCGACGTTCGAGTTCGTTCAGCACGTCGTCGAGGGCGAGGCCGGCCTCGGGAAGGGTCGATAGCGCGCCGCTGGGAAGGGCTGCCGCGCCGGCTACCGCAACGGGCAAGTCGCCGAGGCCTACGACGGGCCCGGAACCAAGAGCTACAGCCCGCTCCATGATGTTTTCTAGCTCACGTATGTTGCCAGGATAGGTGTAGCGATCGAGGGCGCGCTGGGCGTCCGGGGCGATGGCGCGCACGACGCGGCCCTGTTCGCGGGACGTTTGGTCCATGAAGTGACGGGCGAGGGGCGCGATGTCGTCCGGGCGCGATCGCAGCGGCGGCACCTCAATGCGCAGCACGTTCAGGCGGTAGTAAAGGTCTTGGCGCAAACGCCCATTCGCGACGTCTTCTTCGACGGGCCTGTTGGTGGCTGCGAGCACGCGTACGTCGATTTCGTCGTCGGTCGAGGCGCCCACCGCGCGCACCCGCTTGTCTTGGAGGACGCGCAGAAGTTTGACCTGCATGACGAGCGGAAGTTCGCCGATTTCATCGAAAAAGATGGTGCCGCCCGCGGCCTCGCGCACAAGTCCCTTGGTCTTGCTGGTGGCCCCGGTGAATGCGCCCTTTTCGTGGCCGAAGAGTTCGCTCTCCAAAAGCGCGTCGGGGATGGCCCCGCAATGCACGACGACAAACGGCGCGTTCGCGCGAGGCGAAGCTTGATGAATTGCGCGCGCCACGGCCTCTTTGCCCGTGCCACTTTCCCCGGTGACGAGGACGTTGGACCTCGCCCGAGCCACGCGCATCACGAGTTCGCGCAGTTGATTCATCTGGGCGGAATGGCCCACAAGTGTGGGAATTTGCTGCCGTTCGAGAGATGCTTGCAGCCGGATGTTGTCGAGGCGCAAGCGGCGTTTGTCTGCCGCGCGATCCACGAGGGCGCGCAGCTCGCTCGTGCGCACGGGCTTCGTCAGAAAATCGTAAGCCCCCGCCCGCATGGCCCGAATGGCTTCGTCCACCGACGCGTAGGCCGTCATGAGAAGCACCTCGGGGGCCATCGGGAGGGCCACCGCGATGCCCAGCAAGTCAAGCCCGGAACCGTCGGGCATCATGAGGTCTGTGACCAGGACATCGAAGCCATCGGGCGCCTGCCGCAAGCGCTCCGCGCCCTCCACGAACCCCGCGGCCAGGGTTGCCGCGTAGTCAGGCGATGGAAACAGCGCATGGAGCATGGTTCGCTGCCCCGCGTCGTCGTCGACGATGAGAAGGCGAACCGCAGTCCGCGCCTCGGAAATGGTCACTCGCTGCGAAGCCTCGCGATGGCTCGCTTCGTCTCGCCGGGGGCGACGTCAACGTCGATAGTTTTAGTAAGGCCTTCGTCTGCGTTCTCGAATGTTATGGTATGCTTGCCGGCTTTGATCGAGAAGTTGGAAATCGGCGTGGCCCCAATGACCCTTCCGTCGATCTTCACGGACGATGGCGGCACCGAATTGATGATGAGCAGCCCCATACCCGCGAGCGCACCCGGCGGCGGTGGCGCGGCGACGACGGCGGGCCGTGGTGGCGGAGCTGGAAGGGATGAAGCGGGCGGGGCCCCCACAAATGCAGGCTTCGGCGCGACGGGCGCAGCGGGCGGGGCGGCCCAGGTAGGCTTCGGCGCGACGGGCGCAGCGGGGACGGGCGGGGCGGCCACAAATGCAGGCTTCGGCGCGACGGGCGCAGGTGCCGCGATGACCGCCACCGGCGCGGGCGCAATCGATGGAGCGGCAGCGAGCGCCAACGGGGCCAAGGCAGGAGGGGCGACCGCCGCGGCAGGGGCAACCGCAGGCACGGCTGGAGGCGGAGCCGTCACGACCTCGGGCGACAGAGAAAAATCGACGATGGACGACTTGCTGGTCTCGATGCTCACGGTCTTCGGTGCGGGATTTCCGAAGCCTGTAGAATGCACGGATACTGTTTTGGTTCCGATGGGGAGCTTGTCGCGCACGCAGGGCAGGCTGGTGCAAATCGTTACGCCGTCGAGTTGCACATCGAAGGCGGCAAGGGCGGCCCCGCGATGGTCGGAAATATTGACCACAAGCTTGCCGGTTTTCGGCATGAAAAGGAAAATCGCACCGCCCAGCGCGGCGGCGGCGACAGCACCGATGGTTGTCCAATTCGTGGCTTTTTGCTGGGCTCCCGACGGCGGATGGCTCAGAACCTTTTGCGGCGCCGGGGCGGCGGGCGGAGAAACCGATGGGGAGGCCGCGGTTGACAAGAGCGCGTTGGGAGGTTGGAGCGCAACGCTCGCCGACTGGATCAGCGCGTAGGAACTCGGGGCCGCCAAATCTTTGGGGCCGTCGGCATGGGCAGGTGCCGGGGCGAGGGCAGGGACCGGCACTGCGGCTGCTGGCGCGGCTGGGGCGGCGGGTGAAAGGCCCGCGATGATGGCGGGTGGGCTGACACCAAAGAGGGTTTTGGCTGCGGCGGGGGACGGCGTTGCGGCCGATGGTGCCGCAACATTTTTTGGCGCTTGGGGAGCAAAAGCCATCGCCATCATGGCCGCGGCGCCGCCCTTGTCGAAGACCTGTGTAGCCTCGTCTTCGTCTTCGGCCCAGTCGACGGCCGGTGCCGCGGGCGGCGCGGCCAGGGCGGGAGGTGGCGACGGCGGCGCGGGCTCGAACGACGGAGATTCCAGAGAAACTGCTGGCAAATGAGCGGCGGCAACGACCTCGGCTGGGGCTGGAGCCAGGGGGGCGATCGGACTCGCCATGCCAAACATGGTGCCCTTGAGGCTCATGGCGGACGGGGCCGGGGGAGGCAGCGAACGACGTTTCTTACTCAACGCCTCGAAGACGTCGAGCTCTTCCGACTGCTTTCCATCTTGCTTTTCGTTGCCCGACATCGTTCGCTTCTCCAGAGAAACTGCTTGTTCAAGTTCTAGTTGGGGGGTTGGCAGTGGGCCCATATACGATGCGTTGTCGCCGAAAACGCGGTCCATCAGGGCGGCAAAGTCGGCCTCGTAGGCCGCAGCGGTCGCTACACCACTCGCGGTTCGGAGCGCATCGCGAAATGCACCCATTGTTGGGGGCCGAAGGTCGCGGTCTTTGCTCAGCGCGCCCGCGATAACATCGGAAATGGCGATCGAAAAGTCTGGGCGGAGGCTGGCGAGACGCCCCGGCACGTGATTGGTCAGGCGCTGAAGCGAAAGAAATTCGTTTTGGGCGTGAAACAATCGCTGCCCGGAAAACAGTTCCCAGGCGACGACGGCGAGCGCAAAAACATCGGTTCGAGCATCGACGGTGCTGCCATCGACTTGCTCCGGTGCCAAGTAGCCGAACTTGCCCTGAACGGCCCCGACCTGGCTGCGGCCTGGTGCGCTATCGACGTCTTTGGCCACCCCAAAATCGATGAGCTTGAGCGATCCGCTTTTGCTGACGAGGATGTTTTGTGGGCTGACGTCGCGGTGAATGACCGGGCGCAAGGTGCCGTCTGCGTCCCGCCTCGCGTGGGCGTATTCGAGGGCGTCGGCGATGGCGATGACCAGCGCGCAGACGAGGGGCGTGGCGAGCAGTTCGTTTCGTGCGGTGAGCTTGGCCTGGAGCGCGGAAACGTCGCGACCGTCTATAAATTCAAACGTAATGTAGAAGAATTCGCTCACCCGACCGAAGTCCAAAAGTTGAGCAATATGCCTGTGTTTTAGCGTTGCGCCGATGCGAGCTTCTGCCTGAAAGAGCTCGGTGAGGTCTTGGATCTCTTCGTCGTCTTCGAAGCTTGGAAGCATGCGTTTGAGGGCAACGATTTCCTGGCTGCGGGAGTCGAAGGCCTTGAAGACTTCTGCCATGCCGCCACTACCGACGCGCGCGCGGAGTTCAAAGCGGCCGAAGGTCTTTGCGCGAAACGGAATTGCCACAGCGGGAGTCTAGCATTGACGCCCACCTATCCGTGCGTTCTCGAACGCTTTTCAGTCCGAACGCCGTGGGACGAGTTACGGCGTGCTCGCGGGCGCCGGCTCGGTCGCTGATGCCCTCGGGGCGGTCGGTGCCGGTGGGGTCTTCGCGGGCTCTTTTTTTGGCCGAAAATAGCGAACGCGCTGCGCCTGAAGGGGCTGCCAGATTTGCGGGCCAACGACGGGTGTGTGCGGAAAATAACGCTGCGAAGACGGCGGCTTAGCGTAGCGAAATGAGGTGGCCCCGCCGCCCTCTCCCTTGAAAGCGCCGATGCGAATCTTGGTGGTCGGCCCGGGCCAAATCCAATCGGTCACGCCAAGCGCCACGCCCACTTGGCGGACCCAAAGACCGAGGGCTGCGGGCTTCAAAAGCGACTTGCCCGCGTCGACGACGACGAGGTGGCCTTGGGCCCCAACGAGGCCAACAGCCAGGGTTTCGTCGCCGTTTGGCTGCGTTGCGCGACGCCCGCTTAGGAGCACCGGTTCGTCTGCGCGGGCCTCGCGATCGACCAGCGAGACCGTTCGTTTTGCGCCGAGCAGCAATTGCGTTGCGCCTCGGTTCGGCACCGCTCCCCGCGAAAAAGTCAAGAGAGTCGCGGTCGAGGGGGTCGGTTGGAGTTCGAGCGAACGCGGATCGATGCGGTGCACTTCGAGCGTGCCGCCATACTCATCTTGCACCGAGGAACGCACGACCGCGTAGGGAAATGGCTGCTGTTCTGCGAGAGGCGTTGCCCATTTGGCCGACTCGTGATTGGGCCCCGCGACGCTCGGAGGCATGACGGGCCCCGGCAACAGCGACCGCAGCGTGAGGTAGAAAAAATCGCGGCCGTAACGCTGAACGTAAAGGGGAAAGTTCATGTGTTGCATGCTGCGGATCATGCGGCGTGATCGGTATCGCCACCCGGGCAGATCTTTGAACGTTCCTTCGCGCTCCCACTCGCGGACGATGGGGCGCGCGAGCGGCGCAAATTCGCCATCGGGACGCACGTTGTAAAACTCAAAACCCGCAAGCCCCGGGTTCATGTCGAGGTGAATTCCGAAGTCGCAGCGCAAGCTCGTCATGGCCGTCGCGATCGATGTGGGCGTCGCTTGGTGGCCCCAAAAGTACGCGACGTTTCCGTCGGCGGTGAGGCAAATAGCACTACGTGTAGTATGCAGGTTGTCGGCCCAGCCCGGCGGGGTGCCACCCCACCACGTGCGCTTCCAAGGATTAAACACGCCGTTTTCCACGATGGCCGTCATGTTCTGCCGAAAACTCTTGACGTCAGGCGGGATTTCTGCCTGCGCTGGCCATGTTCCGAAGGCAGTGGAGCCGTCTTCGAGCTCAAAGACGGTGGCGGCGTAGGGCTTGGGCGGAAGGTACAAAACATGCTGGGCCTGCATGCCGAATTCGCCGTGAATTGCCTGGAATCCGCCGTTGAAACCCGCGACCAATCGGCCCATCGTTTCGGGCGACCGTGGAATGAGGCCTGGCCCCGCCGCTCCCGTGGCGCTGATCGGTTCGCTTGTTCCGGCCTCCATGTGCAGCTCGACTTGACGAGGATCCCAGGCGGTGACGAAAATGCGATTTTGTTCGCGCCCCTCGTCGGCGCGAATCCACGCGGTGACGAACGCTGCGGGCAGGCCCGGATTCGTTCGCACGAACGGATCGTTGTCGAGGGCGATCCACGCTCCCTCGCCGGGCAGTGGGGTCTCAAAAACCGGAGTGAGGGGGGGCGGGGGCCACCCGGAAACATGCGGCGCGCTGGCACTCACTGGCATTTCGCTGGGAAGGCCCAAGTCTTCTTGCGCGTCGGCGACGGTGCTCTTTCGCTCGAACCGCGCGGTGAGCGAGCCAATGCCGTCAAGGGCGCCGAAGACCGCGCCTTTGAGCCACTGCATTTTCACATCGCCAAACCAGGAAGTGGCACGCAGGCGATCGACCAGCCACGGGACCAGGCCGGCCGGGCGCGCGGTTTCTTCGACGTCGAGAGAGGCCACCGAAGCGAGGAGCGCGGTGCTGCCATGGGCACCATGCAAGGCGAGCAACAGTTTCTCGCGGTCGATGCCGCACTCGAGCTCGCCGTTGCCGGCCCAAGAAATCGTGGCGTGTTCGACGGGTCGGTCGAACGTGCGGTGAGAGCGCGCCCAACCAGCAAAAGAGCCTGTTTCCTGCCACCGTCCGACGGCAAGTTGGAGGCTCTCGATGAACGACAAATCCGGGTCGTCGTCGGCCATCGCCCCCGCCAAGTCGACGACCGTCACACTCTCAACGAACGAGCCGCTGCTGCCCAGAAATGCGAGCCGCGTGCCCCATCGAATGGGCTGCGTTTCGTCGACGGCACTGGTTTGCGTGAGCGGGTGCAACGCATGAAGACCCGCGGCACGGGCACCCATCATCCACTCTTCGACGATGAGAAGATCGGCCCGATCGTCGTCTGCGGGGCGACCCCGGACCACGTAGCGGCTGATGCCAACGGGGCCCGTAGCCGCATCGATCAGTTGAACGGGGTCTTTATCGGCACAGCGAAATTCCGTGGAATTATACAGTTGCGTGCAGAGTGCACTGTTAATTTCTGTCGACAGTTCGAGGGTCGAGGCGGCGACGACCGCGAGCACCATCGTCGTACCGCATGCGAGGGCTCGAGCAAAAAGCGATTCATCGCGGGTGAGGTGCCGCATCAGTTTCCCGCGCCGGAACGAGAGAGTTGCTCTGCGTCGATCGCGTGCGCATCACGCGGACGAGACCGGGCCCGGAGGTGCCATGCGAGGCCCGCCAAAATGGCTGCGCCGAGGGCCTCGGAGGGCAGGTGGCTGACAAAGTTCGCCCACGCATGCTCAAGGAAATTGGGCGTACGGGTGGCCGGTGTAAATTCACCAAAGAAAGGGAAAAATGCGGCTCTCCAGGCCCCCGAGCCCTGGGTTGTGAACGGCACGCGGGCATGCCAGCAGAGGGCGACGTCTGACGCAATATCGAGAAAAATGTGGGTCACGAGGCCCACCGAAATCGCCGGCCAGATGGCACGCGACGGCACCCGGATGAACGTCGGCATAAGCAAGAGGAGCGCCGCCGCCAAAGTATGGCCAATCGTGCGTGTTCCTGGAACCAGTAACCGTACGTACGACGGTAATACGTCCGTTTGCACGAGGCCGTAATAGAGCGGCTTGTCGATGAGGTCTGGAAGAAGCGTGCCGAAGAGCACGCCCGCGAGGGGCCATTCGCGCCTCACCAAGTACACGAGACCGCCGCCGATACCGAGATGACCAAACACAAACATGGGCGTCCGGACCCTTAACGTGGATTCGCCGCCGACCGGCCGTCTAAAGTACCGCGGTGACGTATTCGCGAATGAGCCGATGGCTGCCGTCGTCGATCGCCAAGAAGGAAAGTCCGAGGGCCACTTTGTTGTGGGCTCGCTCCACAACCCAGCGCACTTGCGAGGGAAGCGTGACGATGGCCCCGCTCACCGGAAGGGCGAACCGCACGTCGATTCGGGCGCCTTTCTCAATGGGGCACGACGCGATGACGAAGATTCCACCCTCGGAAATGTCTTCGCTGCGCCCATCGAAAGTGAGGCCGGCGTCGGTCTTCAAACGCACGGTGGTCAAGTACGGGGCTCGCTCGGCACGCTCCCGCTGACCCGAGGGAAGGGGAGGCGGCGCGCCCGTCTTGGGAGGTGCAGGCACGGGAACGGCAACGTAGTCAAGAAGATTCGTAAAGCCGCGGTCAGGGATGCATTTGGCGAGGGCATCGGCCATCTGCGTGGCGGCTGAAAAACGCTGCCCGGGCTCGCGGCTCATGGCCTTAAACGCGATATCGCACAGGGCCTCGGGCACGTCTTCGCGCTCGTGGCGGACCCGCGGTGTGGGGCTCGTGGCGAGCTGCACAAGGACCTCTTGAAAGGAACCTTCGAAGGGAACTCGCCCCGTAAGGCATTCGAAAATGGTGACGCCGAGGGCGTAGATGTCGACGCGCGGACCGACGTCGTCGCGGAGCATCAGTTGCTCGAACGCCATGTATTCCGCGGTGCCTACAAGGGATTGTGCGCCGGTGAGTCGCGGCCCCTGGGGGGCCGGAATGGCGGACCGAACGAGTCCAAAATCGACAAGCTTTACCTGGATATTTGCTGATGAATTTCGAACAACAAAAATGTTGCCCGGCTTCACATCGCGGTGAATCGACTTGCTCGCGTGCACCGCTGCCAACCCGTTTGCGACGTAACGCGTGACGAAGACGGTGTCTGCGACGCTGAGGCGCCGGCGCGCAACGAGGAGGCCCTCGAGGGACCGACCGCGAAGCATTTCCATCACCAAAAACGGCTGGCCGTCACTCGTTGTTCCTGCGTCGAGAACGTCGACGATGCACGGGTGCCGAACGCCGCCGAGAGCCCGCGCCTCGCTGAGCACACGCTCGCGCGCCTCATCGCTGGCGGCCATTTCTGGGAGCAAGAGTTTCACGGCTACGGTGCGGCCCGTGAGCAGGTGCTCGGCTTCGTAGACCGCGGAAACGCCGCCGCGCCCGACCTCGCGGCGGAGGATATAGCGGCCGTCGATGATGGTTCCGATCTCGCTCACACCGCGAAGACTATACAGGCGACGGGCGCGGGGAAAGGGGGCTCCGCGAAAGATGTGCTATTCTCGCGCCTCGGAACTTGCAGCGAAATACCCGTGCGCGGCGTTCAAGCGCTCAAATGTTGGCGCAGGAACGAAACCGTTTCGGCCCATGCGTTGGCCGCGCACGAGGCGTTGTAGACCTCCGGGCGCGACATGTTCATGAACGCGTGATCGGCTTCGTAATACACGATGCGCACGTCTCTTTCGAAGCCGCGAAGTGAGGCCTCGATGGCTTGTATTTTCTCTGGCGTGGCCCACGTATCGCTGGAAGAAAAATGACCAAGGATCGGCGCCTCGACGGCGGACGCATCGAAAGCACCGGGAATTCCATAAAATGGAACGGCCGCTTGGATGCCTCTGAGCTGGTTCGCCGCCGCGAGGGTCAAGGCGCCGCCCATGCAAAATCCGGTCACGCCGACGCGCCCATTCGACCGGGAATGGGCGCGTAGCAACGCCAGCGCTCCCTCGATGTGGTCGAGAGCGCGGTTCCAATCGAGGCCATCCATGCGGTGCGAGGCTTCGTCCGCATTGAGCGCCACGGAGCCATCGTAGAGGTCGACCGCGAGGGTCAAAAAGCCCTCGGACGCGTAACGATCGGCGTACGCGCGAATGTTATCGTTCACGCCCCACCACTCTTGAATGAGCACCAGGCCCGGTGCTGCACCGTCACCCACGGGCACCGCCAGTTCGCCCTCAACGCTCCGACCCGAGCCGCTGCTGTATCGAATACGATTGGTCATCGCCTGTCTCCCAGGTGCCATGATGCGACCATCTCGCGCCACGCTGCAAGCGATCTCGAAGGTAACCGCGCCCGCATTCGTAGCCCTCGGAGTGCGCCGCCGGGCTACAGAGAAATCATGATCTCACGCGCCCTGGTTACCGCCCTTGCCTTCGTCGTCACGGGGGCCGTTGCCTGCAAAAAAAAAGCGCCGGCCGCCGAGTCGCCGGCTCCATGCGCCACATGCGTGATCGTTACGGATCACGGTTTCAATCCTTCGCTAGTCACCTTGCGGGCGGGCCTTCCCGGCGCAAAAACGACGCTGACGTTTACCCGCGAGACGGAAGACACGTGCGCCCTCGACATCGTCTTTCCTGAGCTGCACGTGAAAAAGCCGCTGCCCCTCAATCAGGCGGTATCTGTGGAGCTGCCGACCGACGAAGCGCACACCTTCGTGTTTCAGTGCGGAATGGGCATGTACAAAAGCTCCGTCGTCGTGCGCTGAGTTGCCCGCGAGGACGCTTACCCGCGCGATGAGGTCAGTGCAGACTGCACGCTTTCTTCCATGGCCTCGAAAAGGAAGGTCACGTCCGATGCGCCGGTGTTCAGCGGAGGGCACGCATACACCGTATTACCTAGTGGTCGCAGGAAAATACCGCGTTTGAGAGCCTCGGCGAAGACGCGCCAGCCGATGGTTCCTCCGTAGCCCTCGCTGCCCGATGGATCGGCGAGGTCGGCGGCGACGACGAATCCAAGACTCCGCGTGCGCAAGACCCCGGGGATGGCAGCGAGGCGAGCCGCGCAGCTGGCAAAAAGATCGGCATCTTTGGCGACCCGCGCCACGATGTTTTCGTCGCGGTAAATGGCGAGCACTTCGCGTGCTATCGCCGCGGCGAAAGGGTTGCCGTTGAACGTGTGACCGTAGGGCAGCGCCGAGGCCTCCGGTGCCGCAAATGGGGCAAAAATCCGCTCGTGCACAAGCACGGCGCCCATGGGAATAAACTGGGCAAAGGCCTTTGCGGTGCACAGCAGGTCTGGGACAACCCCCGCTTTGTCGCAGGCCCAGAAAGTGCCCGTTCGGCCGTAACCCGCGAAGACTTCGTCGAGCACGAGCAGTACGCCGTGCGCCTCGGTCAGCTCCCTCACCGCACGCAAAAAAGATGCACTCTGCATCTTCATTCCCGCGGCACCTTGGAGCATAGGTTCGAGAAATACCGCGGCTATACGTGGGCCATTCGCATGCAGCTCGCGTGCAAGGGCGGCGAGCGCTTCGTCTTCGCGCCAGGGGCACGGGAGGCGGGTGCACGGGAAGGTGATGCTGGCAAACGCTGCGACGAAACTTTCGACGCCGCCGAGGCTTGTGGCACCGGCCGTGTCGCCGTGAAACGCGCCATCAAACGTGAGAAATCCCGTGCGCTGCGCGTCGCCAATGCGCTGAAAATACTCGAGGCATGTCTTCAGCGCGAACTCGATGGCCGTCGAACCATTGTCGACAAAAAAGACCCGCGTCAGTCCGGCGGGGGCGAGCTCACACAGCTCTTCGGCGAGGCGCGCCGCGGGCTCGTGGGTGATGCCCGCAAAGGCCACGTGGTCCAGCTGACGGAGCTGATCGGCGGCGGCCCGTAGAAGGCGTGGGTGCCGATGGCCGAGGCTCATGGTCCACCAGGAAGAATTCGCGTCGAGGTAGCGTTTCCCGTCGGCGTCCGTGAGCCAAGAACCGTCGGCCTCTCGAATGACAAGAGTCGAACCGCTCTCTCTCCACGCCCCCATTGCGGTGTACGGGTGCCAGACATGAGCGTGGTCCAGAGCGATAACCTGCGCACGATTCATGGGAGCGTTGTCTTTCATAAACCCTGTAAATTTACACATCGTTCGTGTACTGTCGGGTCACATCACAGGGGGGAGGGAAGGCGCAATTCGGCGACGGTCTGCGCGCCCTCGCGCCGCAGGCAAAACGTGCCCCCCATGACCGATGCGAATCGAGCCGTCACGGAAGCCCCAAGTCCCATCCGTCCCGCCCGGGTGGTGAAAAAAGGAATCGTTGCAGAATGCAAGCTTTCGGTTGCGGGTTCCGGCCCAAGATCGATGACGCGTACGACAAATCTGGCCGCCGCATCGTCGCGCGAAGTCTCCACGCGCACGGGTCCGCCCGGGTCCGCATCGCGGGCGTTGGCAATCAATGCACTGAGCGCCTGGCCGAATTGAGCAGGGTCCACCGCGAGGGTGCCGATTGATGCACCATGCATGCATTCGATTCCGTCCAAGTGACCGCCGAGCGCTACGTCGACCGCGTCGTTCGGGGGCAACGGAAAGGGATCGCCTGCGTTTACGCCGCAAAACTGCGCAAGAACGCCGAGCTGGTTCACAGCCCCTTGGAGCTCGCTCCTGGCGAGAGAGAGCATCTCCGCGGAGGTCGCGGCGTCCGTCGAGGGAAGCGCCGCTGCCGCAAGGCCGTTCAACGCCGCACCCACGGGTTGGCGAAGTTCGTGAACGATGCGCTCGAGGGCATCGGTGAGCGGGGCCTGCGGGTCGTCCGTGGACAACGGCGGCAACGTTGACAGCGGCGACAACGGGCCGGCGAATAGCGCGAGGGCAGGGGTTGTGCGTCGCGAATGCCGAGTGTACGCGAGGCCAAGTCGTTTCGAAAAAAGGGCCGCGCGTCGATGCTCCAGCGCCCACACCGCGAGCACGCCAAGGGTGCCCGCGAGGGTCGCCGCCGACGTGCCGACAAGCGCCGCCAGGCGCGGGTCCAACAGCTTTGGCGCGATGGGCAACATGAGCGGCAAGAGCGCGATTGCGAGCGCCACAGACGCCGATTGTTCCGCGAGTAGGCCGGGCCACAGCGACGAAGTTCCGTGGAAAATGGCTACAGTTTTGATCAACACGGCGACCCCGATGGCCAACGAGAGCACGGGCACCGCGCCTGGAAACGCGAGCGCCGCGAGGCCCGCTGTGGCGGCAGCAAGGAGAGGCACCGCGGACGGCACGGGCACACTCTCAAGGGCAACGAGTACGGCCGCAGAAAGCGTGCAGGGTGCACTCATCGGCAATGCGTGGGCCAGGGCGAGAAGGGCCGCGGCGGCGGCGATGAGTCTTCGGCGCGGCACGGTGATGTGCGCGGCAAGGGCCAAGACGGCGAAGAGAGATGCGGTAAGGATCACGGCTTGATCGCGGGGCCGACGGAGCGGTCGACCACGATGGTGCGCACGGTCTTGTTCCACGCACCAGGCACCGGGCGGCCCGCATGATCCAGCAAGTTCAGCTCCATCTCGTAGGTGCCCGAGGGCAAATTTTCGACGTAGTAAGGGCGACCAAATTGAGACGTGCTGGCGCGAAGCGGTACCGAAAGTTTGCTGCCGCGCACCTCGATGGATACGCTCGCGGTTTTTTCGCCAAGAACGATGTTAACTAGCTGAAAATCAACGAGAATATGATTGGCTTGGGCGCCCGCGTAAGTGCCCTTTGGTCGGCTGTACACAAGAAAAAATGGGGGGCTCTCCGCGGGGCTTGAGGTCGGGCCAACGGAAAAAGCGGCAACGGAAAGTGCGCCCGCTTCTTTCACCGATTCATGGTTCGCGCGGCTCGCAAACGCGACGACAACATGCGGCCCCGCGCTCAGTTCTTTTCCCCCGTTGAGGTCGCGAAGGTTCACGGGCGCACCCGTGTTGTAAATGGGTTTGTAGGGCTGGTTGTCCAAGATGAGGTGCACGTG
Source organism: Polyangium aurulentum (assembly GCA_945875545.1). Lineage (GTDB taxonomy): Bacteria > Myxococcota_A > Polyangia > Polyangiales > Polyangiaceae > CAIQDA01. The sequence goes on from CAMCKZ010000011.1 coordinate 27,649, forward strand.
CGCGCCGCCCTCCATCGTGGGCCAATTGGTGACCGTTAGCGTGACCGCGCCATCGGCGGCCCACGTCTGTCCGCTCGACGGAAGCGCGATGCGCACGGAGGGAACAACTGCCGGCGCGGGACTTGCGTCGCCGCGCACGAGGAGCGCGGGCGGCAGCGTTTCTGCAGGCGATGAAGGGCTCGAGGCGTCGCCGTTTCCCGCGGCATTCGTGGGCCCGGAGAGCGCAAGTGGTCCTGGCGCAAGGGGTGAAACTGCTGCCGGCGCAAGTGGCGCGGGCGAGTCTTCACCGCACCCCGCGTGACCCGCAGGAGAGGGCGACAGCGGGCCCTGCGGCGTCTGCGGCGTCTGGGAGAGCTTCGCGACGGGGGCTGCACACGAAGGCAGCGCTGCCAAGGTTGCTGCGCTCAGCGAGATCGAAAACAGGGTCGTCCAACGCATGCGAACACCATTCACGGAACCGCCTTCGCATGCAACCGGTCTTGAGCGGCTCCGTTCGCCAAAGCCTTGACCATGCGGGCGGTCTAAGCGACGATCGCGCCCATGCCGTCGCGTGAGCGCTTTCTTTTCGTCTGCACCAACCGCCGTTCCGACGACAACCCCAAGGGCTCGTGCGCCGCGCGGGGCTCAGAAGATTTGCTGAAAGAAATCAAAAGGGAACTCGTCGCGCGCAATCTCGTGGGGCGCTTTCGCGCTTGCGCGAGTACGTGCCTCGACGCGTGCGAGTCCGGTGCCGCGGTGCTCCTCGAACCCGATCACGTTGTTCTCGAGGGCGTGACTATCGCCGACGTAGCGGCCATCGTTGATGGCCTCGAGCAGGGCGAAATGTCGTCGATGAAACGGGTTTCGAGACCCTGTTGATCACGCCCGCGATTCACTGGAGTGAGACCCTCGAAGGCCTGGCGTGGACGCTAACTGAGCCCGAATTTACACGTGCACTCTACATCAATATTGCGGCGACGCTCACGTTGGCGTCGCTTCGATCGCCCACGGGGCCGGTGGTTATTCCCTTCGAGGGAACGCTGCACGCGTCGAACATTGCGGAGGGCGCCTCCCTGACAGGCCGCCTTGTGGCGAGACCTCCGAGTCGTCTTGTGTACGACGGTATTTTTGCCTCCGGAGTGCATTCCAGTTGCAGGCTAGCGGGCGAAAAACACATTTTTTGGCTGGCGCCATTCGCCACGTTCACGGAGCTGCAGCTGTCGTTCTACGACGATTCGAATCGGGAATTCGGCCGCGGGTTCGTGCGTTCCACCTTCGCCACCGACCCGCGTCATCTGCTCCGAACCCTGCGAATAAGCGGGGTTCCTCTCTTTTCCTACCTTTAAACAGTGGCGCTTCAATAAGTCCTGTTGGTGCGGAATGCTGTTTCCGTGCCCCGATGGATGCTCTTCTGCACAATCCGCATCTCGAACTGACAAACTCTATGGGTCTCGACCAGGCGCTTCGTTCAAACTTTTGGCTCATCGTCCTCTCTTTCCTGGGGGGCGCTGCCTATTTTGGCGCGCAGGGGGTCAGTCACCTGGCGGCGGCGGGGGTGCTCGTCGACGAAGACCTGTTGGCCATGCCCGGGCCCACCGAAAAACATGCGACTACGCCGGTGACTTCGTCGGTTCGCAATCTGTCGGCGTTGCCGATTCTTGACCGAAATCCCTTCGATTCGGTGAAGGGCTCGCTTCACGAGCGACCCCAAGACGACACCCAGGCGGCCGCCCCCACGGGCCCCGTCAATCCCGTCGACGCGCCGGATTGCGAGGGCGTGAAGGTGCTCATCATCACGTCATCGAACGATCCCGATTGGAGCTTCGCGGCGTTGCAACTGGGCGGTGACCCGAAGATTCACGTGCGCCATCGCGGAGACGAAATAGGCGGCAAGCGCGTGGCGTATGTCGGCCTCAACACCGTGTGGCTCGAGTCCCCAAATATATGTAAAATACAGATGTTTAAGCCGCCAGGTAACGGTGCCCCACCGCCGCCTGCAGCGGTTGCGCAAGTGGCACCCGTCGCAGCGCCGGCCGGTGGTCCAGGGTCTGTGCCGCCCGAGATTGCCAAGGGCATACAGCGTCTGAGCGCCAATGAGTTCAACATCGACCGCAGCGTCATCGACAAAGTCCTGGAAAATCAGGCAGATCTCATGCGAAATGCGCGCATCGTTCCCGAGCAAGAAAACGGCAAGACCGTCGGCATTCGCATGTTCGGAATTCGCCCCGACACCCTGCTCGGCGTTCTTGGCTTTGAAAACGGTGACCGCATTCAGTCCCTCAATGGCTTCGAACTCGCCAATCCCGAGAAGGCCTTGGAGGCTTACGCGCGGGTCCGAACGGCCGAACATCTATCGGTGAGCATTTTTCGTCGCGGTACCGCCATGAACGTCGACTACAACATCAAATGATGCACTCTACACATATCTGTTGTTCCACGCCTGTCCATGCCCGGGCACGCGGTCACGCGTCTGTCCGCGTCGGGCTCCGCGCGCCGGGAGTCGCGAATTCATGAGTGACGACAACACGGCTGCCGACGCAATTCGGGCCGGGCTGACCATGACCGCGGCCGCGGCGGTCTTCCTCGGTGCCCTCGGATTTCTTGGTTTTTACCTTACCGACAAAGCATTTCACGGAGAGAGCACTTCGCTCTCTGCTGGGGCCACGTCCTCGAAAGAGGGCAAAGCGGCGGTCAAGAAGCCGTCCCGCGAACCCAAGCCGAACTGACGAGACGATCGCATGCGCACCAAGCTCGCTCCAACCGCCCCCACTCTCCTGGCTATCCTCCTCGTGGCGTCTCTCGCCGAAGGGCAGCGCCTCGGCGTTCGGCCCGATGGTGGTCGCGTTGGTCGCGCGATGGAGGCCCTCGGAAAGATGGATCCGCCCGCGCCCCTCGCGAACGCCACGGCGCGCGCCCAGGCCGACACGAGCGGGCTCGCTCAATACGAAAGCGTCGTCGAATTTCAGCCGCGAAGTCCCAACTACAAGGTGAGCTTCTCCCTCGAAGACGCAGACCTGAGCGAACTCGTGCGGGTTATCGGGCAAATTACCGGCAAACGCTTCATCTTCGGCGGCAAGGTTCGCAACATCAAGACCTCGGTCCTGTGCCCCGAGAAGGTAACTGTCGCCGAGGCGTACCAAGCGTTTCTCTCCATCCTCGAGACGAACGGGCTCACGATCGTGCCCCAGGGGCGCTTTTTTAAGATCATCGATTCGGCCGGAGTTGGCACACAGCTAACGCCTATTTACCGTATGGGTGAGAACGTCCCGTCGGAAGACCGTTTCGTTACGCGTTTGCATCGCCTTTCGCACGTGGGTGCCGATGAAGTCGCCGGTGTGCTCGGGCACTTTAAGTCGAAAGATGCCGACCTCACGGTTCATGGTCCGGGCAACCTCCTGATCATCACCGACACAGGTTCAAATATTCGGCGCATGATGCAAATCGTCGAGGAAATCGACGTCGGAGGCGCGGGCGATCAAATATGGATCGAGCCCGTCCACTACGGTGCCGCCGCCGAACTCGCCACACGCATCACCGACCTCTTCGACCTGAAAGCAGCACCTGCGCCGGGCGGGGTCAAAATCGCCGGGCCATCTTCCGATTTGCATGTCGGAAAAGTCGTTGCCGACGATCGGTCGAACTCGCTCATCATCGTGTCGACCGAGCGCGGGTACTTGCGCATTCTCGAGTTTCTCAAGCGCATGGATGTTCCGCCTACGGGCGAGGGCGAAATTCACGTCGTGCCGTTGCAGCACGCCGATGCGATGGAAATTGTCAAGACCCTCCAAGATGTTATTCAAGGTGCCGGCGGCGGCGCACCATCGGCACCCGGCCAAAAGCCTGGGCAAGCGGGGGTTTTCGAGGGTGCCCTCAAGATTTCCGCCGACAAAGCGACAAACTCGCTGGTCATCACGTCTTCACCGCGCGACTACGCAAACATTCGAGCCGTCCTTGACAAACTCGATCGCTCGCGCCGCCAAGTTTTCATCGAGCTGGTCATCATGGACCTCACCCTAAGTCGTAAAGATACGCTAGGCGTGAAGTATCATGGTGGTGATATTGTATCCATGACCCAGGGAGACGGCATTGCTCTCGGCGGCTTCGATATGGGCAAGAGTCTTTCCCTCGATCCGAACCAGCTTCAAGGCCTTGCCCTGGGCCTTCGTGGGCCAGATATTCCAGGCAGTGCGAACCGTCTGCTCCCCGGTGTGAGCATTCCCGCCTTCGGTGCGGCCTTGAATGCCATCGCCCAAACGACCGACGCCGACATCCTCTCGACGCCTCACATTCTCGCGACCGACAACATTCCCGCGGAGATCAACGTCGGCTCGAACATCCCGCTCCAGCAAAATATCATTCCGGCATTTGGCGGTATGGGTGCGGCTGGTGGTGCCGGCGGCGCTGCGGGCGGTCTTGGTGCGCTCGGAGCCATGGGCGGTATGGGTATGATGGGCATGGGCATGGGCGGCATGGGCGGCGGAGGCCTTCGCCAAGACGTCGGCACGAAGATCAAGATCATTCCGCACTTGAACGAGTCCGACGAAGTTCGTCTCGAACTCACCGAAGAAATCAGCGACGTCGCGGGCGAGGCCGTCGGCAACGCGGGCCAGGTGCCTCTGTCGAAGCGCACCGCCAACACCACGCTCGTCGTCAAAGATCAGCAAACGGTGGTCATCGGCGGCCTAATGCGAAATCGCGTTAGCCGCAGCGAATCCAAGGTGCCGTTGCTCGGCGATCTTCCCGTCATTGGTGGTCTCTTTCGCACCTCCACGAAGGGCATCGAAAAGACAAATCTCGTGCTGGTTCTCACGCCGTATGTCATTCGCCAACAGAGCGATTTGCGTGCGGTCTTTGAGCGCAAAATGCACGAACGGCAAGAGTTTCTCGACCGCTTTTTCGTCTTCTCGCCCGACAGCCAATACGATCCCCCGCGCGATTACTCGCGCACGAGCGGGCTCATCGACGACATGAGACTCCGCGATCGCGAGCTCGAACAAAAAGCGAAACTCGACGATCTGTTGAAGCCCAAGGAGACGAAAGTTCATCGGCCGGGCACGCCGCTCGAACCCGTGGGTAACCCGGTTCGTTCTTCCGGCCAGCACGGGGCCGCCCCAGATGGCCCGCGCGCGGTTCCTTCGGCGAGCGCGGTGAGTCCGGCACCCGAAGGTCCGGCCAATGCAGGAATGCCGCCAGTGCGCATGCCGCGCGTGGAAATGGGACCTGCGATGCGCGCGATTCGCGACGCGCAGATAAACCTCCCAAAGGAATGACCTCCTCATGAGCGAGGCACGCTTTCTTGCTGATATTCTGGTGGCGCGCGGCGTCCTCGACGAGCTGCGCAAAGACGCCCTCGTGGAGGCCAACGTAGGCAACGGCGGCGACTTTCTTGAGACCCTCGTCACCAACCAGGTCGTCGATGAAGTGGAGGTCGCGAAAGCCCTCGCCGCCGAGGCGTGTGTCGATTGTGTTGAGACGATCGATCACGCGGCGATTGCCACCGAACTCGCGACGCAAGTGCCGATTTCTTTCGCCAAGCAGCATCATCTGCTCGCGGCCAGAGAAGATGAGCGTGCGGTCTATGTACTCTGCGCCGATCCTTTCAACACGACGGCCGTCGACGAAGTCCGCATGGTTTACGGCAAGCCGATCGAGGTTGTCGTGGCGGGTGCCGAGCGCATCACGGACGCCATCAACCGCGTGTACGAACGCGACGCCAAAGGTGGCGAACTCGACGGCGGAAAAAAAGAAGAGGCTGAAGACGAGCTCTCCGATGACATCCTCGACTCCGACGACGAAGCTCCGGTAATTCGCTGGGTAAACTCGCTATTTCTTCAGGCCATGAAGGAGCGAGCCAGCGACATCCACATTGAGCCCGAAGAGCGCGAGGTCATTGTGCGCTACCGCATCGACGGCGAACTTTACGTCGTTCGTCGCGCGCCGCGAGCCTTCATGAGCGCCATTGTGTCGCGCCTAAAAATTGAAAGCTCGCTCAACATCGCCGAGAAGCGTCTCCCCCAAGACGGCCGCATCGCGAAAAAGATCGCCGGCAAGGCCTTCGATATTCGCGTTTCCACGATGCCCACGAGCCGCGGCTACGAGCGCATCGTCATGCGTCTTCTCAACAAATCAACGGTCCTCCTCGACCTCCCTGATTTGGGCTTCAGCGTGCGCGATTACCACACGATCGACGGCCTCGTTCGACGCCCCGACGGCATCGTGCTCGTCACGGGCCCCACGGGTTCCGGCAAGACGACCACGCTTTACGCGTGCGTCAACCGCATCAACAAACCGAACGTGAATATCCTCACGGCAGAAGATCCCGTCGAATACGAAATCGGCGGAATTCACCAGCTCCACGTGCAGCCCAAGATCGGCCTCACGTTCGCAAGCGCGCTTCGATCATTCCTGCGTCAAGACCCCGACGTGATCATGGTCGGTGAAATTCGCGACAAAGAAACCGTTGACATCGCGATCAACGCCTCGCTTACGGGTCACCTGGTTCTTTCAACGCTGCACACAAACGATGCAGCCGGTGCCATCACGCGCATGGTCGATATGGGCGTTGAGCCGTTTCTCATTCGGTCATCGGTCATCGGCATTCTGGCGCAGCGTCTGGTCCGTGTATTGTGCCCGCATTGCAAAGCGCCGTACGAGGCGAAGCCCTACGAGCTCGAGCAACTTGGCCTGACGGTCGAACGCATCGATCACCGTCGCCGGCGCCGCGACATCCCCGGCACGCGGTACTTTCCGGTCGACGCACCACTCGTCGACGCCCTCGACATCGACCTGTCAAAACCCATCACTTTCTACAAAACCGTGGGCTGCGACAAGTGCGGTCAAACGGGTTTTTCGGGCCGCCGCGGCATCTACGAGCTCTTGCTCATGGACGACGCCATTAGCCCCCTCGTGCTCCAGAATGCCGACGCGCAAACGCTTAAGCGCGCGGCTTGGGAGCAGGGCATGGATTCGCTCCGCGACGACGGTGCGCGCAAGGTGCTCTCGGGGCTCACCACCGCCGACGAAGTGTTGGCGGCAACCCAAGAAGACTTCGACATAAACGCGGCGCAGGCCATGCCTCCGTCGGGTCACGGCGTCGCGACGGTCGTCGGTCACGGCTCCGCGGCGTGAGGGGCTAATGCCGGTTTTTGAATACAAAGGCGTGAACGTCTTCACCGGGAAACCGGTGGCGGGGATCAAAGACGCCGACAACGCGAAGGTTCTTCGAACCCTTCTGAAGCGCGAGGGAATTCTTCTCACGAGCGCCAAAGAGGAGTTGCTCGAAAAGTTTGGCGCGTCCGGGTCTGGTGGTGGGCTTTTCGGCGGCGTTAGTTTGGCCGATGTTTCGCTGACAACGAGGCAACTCGCAACCCTCGTCGGTGCTGGAATTCCCCTGGTGGAAGCCATGACCGCGCTCATCGATCAGTCCGAAAAGATGCAGCTAAAAAAGGTGCTCACGAGCGTTCGTGATCGCCTTAACGAGGGCTGGGCTCTCGGGCGGGCTCTTGAACCGCACCCGCATGTTTTTTCAAATCTCTATGTATCGATGGTGGCGGCGGGCGAGGCCTCGGGAACTCTCGAAGGCGTTCTCGAACGTCTTGCAGACTACATCGAAGGGCAGTCGAAGCTGCGCGGTAAAGTGGCTGCGGCCCTGGCGTACCCCGCTCTGATGCTCATGATTGGCAGTGTGCTGATCGGCATCATGATGATTGTCATCGTGCCAAAAGTGACGAGCATCTTCGCGAGCCTGGATCGTGCGCTCCCTTGGTACACGGAGGTCTTGATTGCGACGTCGCAGGGCCTTGGCTCGGCGCAAATGGGTGGTTTTGTTCTGTCGATTGTGGCTTTCATTCTTTTTCGACGCCGCTTCAGCGAGGCTCTCGGCGCTGCCCAGGCCACCGATGGAGCCTCCACCGCCATGGCGCTCGGCTCGCTAAGTCTTATGGGTTTGGCAAGCCTCGCGGCGGACTCTCCGTTTCGCTACGGCATGGGGTGCATCGTGGGTGTCGTGGCGGGCTTTGCGGCCACGAAGTTCATGGCGTACATTTCGACGCCCGATGGGCAGGTGTGGTTCGACACAAAAAAATTGCAGCTGCCGGTCTTTGGTCCGCTGCTTCGCATGCTCGCCGTCGCTCGTTTTTCGCGCACCCTCTCCACGCTTCTGAGGAGCGGCGTTCCTCTTCTCAAGGCCATCGACATCGTCAAAAATGTTCTCGACAACGCCAAACTTGAGCGGGTCGTGAAGGAGCTCGCAACGTCGGTCCGCGAGGGCGAGTCCATAGCGGGACCCCTGAAAAAATCCGGGGATTTCCCCCCCCTCGTGACCCACATGATTGCCGTTGGCGAGAAGAGCGGCCAGCTTGAACAGATGCTCGAGACCGTCGCAAAAAACTACGACACGCAGGTCGAGACACGGGTGCAAGCCCTCACAAGTCTCTTGGAGCCGCTCATGATTGTTTTCATGGGTGGGTCCGTCGGTTTCATTGCTTTCGCGATCTTGATGCCGCTCATTCAGATGAACGATTTCGGGCCCTAATGAAGTTCGCGAGTCGTTCCTTGTTTACGGCCTCGGAGGCACCTCTCGCGGGCTTCGAGAGGGTCCGCGGCCTCCTCAAAGGCTTCGTGATTGTCGTGGCCACGTGCGGGGTTTACGCCCTCGGGTGCGCCGACGAAGGGCGCGCAACGACCATCGCCGCGCGCGAGTCCGTGAGCCAGATGGTTTACCGGTACCGCATCCGTCACGGTGGCCGTTGCCCACGCGATCTCACCGTGGTGGCCCGCGAAGCCTCCCGCTCCTCGCTCCCCCCGGACGGGTGGGGTACGGCCTTCACCCTTCAATGCCCGTCTGTGCGGTCAGAGCGGGAATTACGTGATTTTGACTTGGTAAGCGCGGGCCCCGACCGCGTGCCTGGCGGCCTTGATGCGTTGGACTAACCCGCTCGAATGCGAGACAATGATCGCCCCACCTTCCCCCATGCCGATCATGCCGATCATGCTGCGCAGTGCCGCGGCACCGGCCCCGTCGGAAGGGCCATACGGCTACCCATTCAATCCTAGAAAACAGTGCGATAGTGTTTCTACTTTCCTCCGCGAGTCCCTCATGAACCAGCGAACCCCAGTTTCCGTTCGTCGTGCTTTCGAGCGCGGCATGTCTCTCGTCGAAGTCATGATCGTCGTCGTGATCATCGGACTCATTGCCTCGGGCGCGGCCCTAAGCGTGTTTCCCAAGCTGAAACAGGCTCAGGTCGACACCACCAAGACCGGTGCCCGCACGATTCGCCAAGCGGCCGAGACGTGGCGCGGGGGTCACGGGTCCGACGAATGCCCGACGCCAAAGCAGCTGATCGACGACAAACAACTGGATACCGCCTCCAAGATTTCGGACGCGTGGGACAAGCCCTACAAGATTTTCTGCGAGGAAGAAGACACCTTCGTGACGAGCGGCGGGCCCGATAAAAAAGAGGGCACCGCCGACGATATTAAGATTCCAGAGCCGCAGAAGTGAAGGCCTGCGGGCACCTTCACTGCGTGCGTCCGATGCCTCGTAAAACCCGAGGAATGACGCTCGTCGAGGTGCTCGTCGTGGTCGTGATTATCGCCCTCGTGAGCGGCAGTCTTCTTGCAGGTTCGGGCCAGCTCGGAAGTGCCCGATTGAAGCGAGCCTCGGCCATGTTGGTGGCGGCAGTGCGGGCCGCATTTACGCGAGCGACGGCCGTTTCGAAAAGCGTTCGGTTGGTCCTCGACTTGGACAAGGCGACGGTCAATCTCGAAGAGTCCCAACAGCCAATGCTGGTGCAACGGAGCGACGACTCGCTCGGTGCCGATCCGGTGACCGAGGCTCAAAAACATGCCTACGAAGAAGGGCAGCGCGTGCTCGGAGGGCTGGTTATCCCCAGGCCAAAGTTTCGTTCCGCCAAGGCCGCCGGCTTCGATCGGTCGGGGGATGGCTCGGGTCGATCGCTTGGCCGCGGGGTCATTTTTAAACAAGTGCAGAGTGCACACGACGACGCGCCGAAAACCGAGGGCCTCGCCTACCTCCACTTTTGGCCCGGGGGCCAGACCGAGCGTTCCACGATCGTGATCAAGATGGAGAAGAGCGACGATGGTGCGGGGCTTACGCTGATGGTTTCTCCGCTTACGGGTCGCGTTACCGTTGCGAGCGGCACGACCGAATCACCCTGGGACAAGCTTGAATCGGAGCGCGAAGATGGGGATTTCTAGGATGGTGCCCAAGCCCCGAAGAGCCTCAGATCGCGCCTTTTCGCTGCTCGAGATCATGGTCGCCGTCGCCATTCTTGGCCTGACGCTCACGGTGATTCTGTCGGCCCAGGGAGGTCTCGCGGCAGGCAATCGTATTGCGGCCCACGAGGGCATGGCGGTCACGTTGGCACGTTGCAAAATGACGGCAGTCGAAGAAGATCTTCTCAAACGGGGTTACCCGGTTCTCGATGAAGTGAACGGAGACGAGAGCTGCTGCGAGGGAATTGATACGCCACTTTTTACCTGCGACACCGCGGTGGAACGCGTCGAACTGCCGGAGATGAGCACGGGAAACGAGGGTGACGGCGGTCTGAGCGGTGCCATCTCCGACGCGGTGAAGGCGGGCCAGCCCGCCAAGGCCGGCGAGACCGCGCCTCCGGTTTTGCCCCCCGGGCTCTCCAAAGAGAGCTCCATCGCGAGCGCCGTTGGCGACGGAGGCCTGCGAGAAATTGCGGCCACCATGTCGCGCCAAACCGAAGGTGCCTCGGGCGGAGGCGGCGCGTCCGGCCTCGTGGCGCAGGTTCTCGGCATAGTGTACCCCACGCTTCGGCCGCTCCTGTCGCAGAGTGTACGGCGTATTACGATATCTGCGCACTGGAACGAGGGCGCTAACGAACGCGAGTTCAAGCTCGTGCAGTTTGTCACGAACCCCAACATCGCGGCCAAAGCGATGGGCGGCGCGGGTGCGGGCGGCGCAGCTCCCCCGGGCGGCCCCGGCGGATTGGGGGCACCCGGCCAACCAACCCCCCTGGGCGGCGCCAGGTGACGTCTTTGCGGCATGGGCAGCGTGGCATGACCATTCTTGAGATCATGGTCTCCATGGCCATCCTCGCGATGATGTCGCTGTTGATCTACGGGGCGTTCGATTCGGTCACCCGCGGCAAAACCATCGAGTGCGCGCGCATGGCGCGTTACCGCGAAGGCCGCGGCGCTATATTGCGTATGAGCCGCGAGATCCCGTCGGCTTACCTGTCGGACCACGGAACCAAGAGTGTATCCACGGCGGCGAGGCTCACAAGCTTTGTGGGATCGAGCGGGTCTACTTACCAGCGCCTCGACTTCAACGCCTTCGTCCATCGCCGCACCGAACGCGACGCGAAGGAATCCGACCAGGCGGAAGTTGGGTATTTTGTGGTCAAGAGTCCGGGCGATTCGCAGGCCAAAGATCTGGTGCGCCGCGAGCAACCGGTTCCCGACAACGACCCACGCCACGGCGGTCACGTCGATGTCATGGCCCACGATGTTGAAGAGTTTACGCTCAAGTTTTTGGACCCTATGACGGGCAACTGGCTTGAGAGCTGGGACAGCATGTCGGCCAACGGTCAGCCCAATCGTTTGCCGATGGAAGTACGAATTACGCTGAGGCTCGTGGGCACGCAGAACTCCCCCCCAACGTCGTACGGTGCCCGCGTTCTTATTGCCGTTATTCAACCTTTGGGTTTCGGAAACTGATGGCCTTTCCCAAGAAATACGTGCACATCAAGCGCCGCTCGCAGCGAGGAATCGCGCTCATAATGGTGCTTGGGGCGGTCAGCGTTCTAACGGTGGTCCTCGCGGAATTTCAAGATGAGGCGGGCTCAGAAGTGGCCGCGTCGAATGCGGATCGCGACACCGTTCAAGCGGAGTATTTGGCGAGAAGCGCCATCAACCTCACGCGCCTACTCATCGCGACGGAGCCCGTCGTTCGCCGCACGGTGGCTCCGCTGTTTCAGTTGATGAGACGCACCCCGCCCCAGCTGCCGATATGGGAATACGCAGACCGAATTCTTGCGGCATTCAACGACTCTTCGGCCACCAAAGAGTTCGCGGCCATGGTGGGAATCGATCTTTCGCAAGCAAAAAACCTGGGCTTGGAGGGCGGGCACTTTGAGGTCAAGGTCGTCGATGAAGACGCGAAGATCTGCGCGAACCTTGGAGGCTCCAATCAAATCGCGCATATTCGCCTTGCGCGCGAGCTCCTCGGCCTCATGAACGGCATGCAGTACGACCGCCTTTTTGAGCGCGCCGACGCCGACGGCCAGACTCACGATCGTTTCCAGATCTGCAGCTCGCTCATCGACTGGGCCGACCTCGACGAGCAGCGCTTCGACTGCAATATCACCGAGACCAACAGCGGAGGCGGCACGGGCGAAGACGGATTTTACTCGAGCTTGAAGAAGCCGCTGCGCCGAAAAAATGGTCCCTTCGACAGCCTCGATGAACTGCATATGGTGCGCGGCTTCACCGACGATTTCTGGGCCACGTTCATCGAGCCCGATGCGACCAAGCCTGACAAGCGCACGATGACGGTGTGGGGGCAGGGCGCGGTCAACGTGAATACGGCGAACGCGCAGGCGCTCGTGGCGGTCATTTGCAGCGACGCTCGCGAGGCTGATCTCTGCAAAGATCCGCAACAAGCCGCACTGTTCACCATGGGGATGAATATGGCTCGCGGGGTAGCCATGGGCGTGCCGATTTTTGCCAGCACCGACGAGTTTCTTGCGATGATGAAGGGTGAAGGCCTGTTGGGCCCGCTTCTCGCAAATCTGGGCCTCAAGAAAGTCACGTTCAAGTCTCCGAACGAGTTCAAGAAAACGATCTCCACAGAGAGCAAAGTGTTCTCGATTTATGCAGTTGGCGTCGTGAAGGGCTACAAGCGCGAGACCCGCTCGCTGGTTCATTCCGTCGTCGATTACCGCGACGCCCCAAGCCTCGGCGGCCCCGCGTCAGGCCCCGCGTCAGGCTCGTCGGCCCCCACTCCGACCGGCGGTGCGGGCATGGGCTCGACGGCTCCTCTTCGTGGCAACGAAGCCTTCATGGCGGTGCTTGCGCCAAACCCCGGTGGCCGACTCCTTTACTTCCGCATCGAATAGACGTTTACGTAGAGAAAGAACCTCATGAGTCTCTGGCTCGGCATCGATATCGGCTCCTCCTCCGTGAAGGCGGCACTTGTGCGTTCCCAACGTCAGCGAACGATGTTGGAGGCGATTTCCGTCGCTGAACTCGCAGACTGGGGCTCCGTAGAAGACTGCGTTCGCATGGCGGCAGAAGGCTGCTGCGGCGAAAATCTCAAGCGCGTCGAGGGCATCTCGGTGGGCCTCGAGGGCACGCGCACGGCGGTGCACATCCTCACGGTTCCCGGCGACGTCGAGAAACAAATGGGCGACGTTCTCATGTTCGAGCTGGAGGCTCAGCTTCCGTTTGCGCTCATGGGGAACGCAGTATTCGACTACCGAATTTTGAAGGTTGTACCGCCCTCAGACACGGACGAAGGCAGCGTTACCGCGATAACGGCCATTGCCCGCATCGACGAGGTCACGGCTCAAATCGAGCTTGTCAAAAGTGCTCTTGGCGTCGAGCCCGAGCGCGTCGGTGCCGGCCCGTTTTCGATCGCATCGCTCGTCGCGCACGTGCCCGAGCTTGCAGTCGACGGGCCCGTCGGGGTCATCGATATTGGAGGGCACTCGTCGGATTTTATCGTCTTCGAAAAGGGCAACGTGACGTTTGCGCGCACGTTGACGAGCGGCATCGCGAAGGAGAGCGGCGGCCCTCATCGCCTCGCGCGCGATGTGAAAAATACCATCGCGTCGCTCAAGTCGCGCGGCGGGTCGCCTCCCAAAATCATCTACATTTGCGGAGGCGGTTCCTACGTCAGCGGCGTACACGTCGCCCTCTCCGACGACCTCGATTTGCTCGTGGAGCTGCTGCCCACACCCACCCAAGATTTCTCCAACACGTCGCCCTTTGAAGATTACGAACTGACGCGCTACGCCAAGGCGTTGAGCCTCGCGGTCAGTCTTTACGGGCGCACGGCGGGCATGAATCTGCGCCGCGGCGAACTACGGTTTTCGCGTGGCTTCGACTGGATTCGTGAGCGAGTCCCTCAGATTGCGGGGCTCGCGGCGCTCTTTATCGTGAGCTTTTTGTTTGCGGGCTGGTCCCAAATTTTTCTGTTCAACCGCGAGCTTGTGGGGCTGCAGGGTGCCCTCCAAAAAGTCAGTGCCGAGGTCATCGGTGAGGCCACCACAGACCCCGACAAGGCACGCCAAGCGCTTGCGGCGCAGCAGGGCGGCACCGACGAAAACCCCATGCCCCACGCCGACGCCTTCGACGTGATGGTGCGCTTGTCCGAGGTCGTTCCGTCGTCCATGACCCACGACGTGGAGGAACTCGACGTGCAAAAGTCTCACGTGACCATTCACGGCATCGTCGACACCATCCCGGATGCTCAGTCGATTGCCCAATCGCTGCGTAGCGAGCCATGCTTTTCGGACGTACGTATTTCGCGAACGAGCGCCGTCGTTGGCGGCGAACGACAGAAGTACATGATGGAGTTCGACCTGCGCTGTCCCGAAGATCAGAAGCAGAAAAAGGTGGCAAAGAAGCCAAGCGCCAGTGAAGGAGACGACAAGTAATGGGACTCGCATCTTGGTGGGCCAATCTTGACCTCAATCGCCGCGAGCAGCGCAACGTGCTCGTTGGCGTTTCCGCCCTGGGTATTCTCCTGTTTCTCTCGCTTCCGGTGGCCGTTGTTTGGTACACAGCAAAGCTTCGCGACGAAACGACCGAACTCCGCGACGCCCTCGACAAGGTGCAGAATGCACGCGCATCGGTTTTGGAGCGCAAGCAAAAGCGCGAGGCCATTACGGCGCGCTACCGAGACAAGGTTCCCGCCCTCGACAGCTTCCTCGAGGAGCGGGCCCGCGAGCAAAAGCTCGAACTCTCCGATGCCGTTGGTCGCCCAGAAATCGCGATCGGCAAGCGCTACATTGAGCGCACGACCGTGGTCCACTTGAAGAAGGCGGGCATGGGTCCCATCGCGCGCTGGCTCGAAGCCATCGTAACAAGCGGCAAGCCCATTCTCGTGAGCCGTTTGAACGTGCGGCGCCGCGTCGGCGAGCCCGATGCCTACGACGTCGAAGTCGGTGTCGCCGCCTACGACCGCAGCGAGCAGGCGCGCCCGGAAAAGGGCGAGAAAAGCGACAAGAGCGACAAGAGCGAGAAAAGCGACAAGAGCGAGAAAAAGGACGACCGTTCGCGATGAAACTCACCCACCTGTTTGAGCGGTTTCGCGGCCAGATTCCATACGTCGGCTATACAGCGTTTTACTTCGCCGCGTTTTCCGGATTCCTCTTTCTCTCCTTCCCGTACCGAATTCTCCGAGACCGAATCGTCTTGGATTTCGAGCGGGACCAGGCAAAAAGTCCGCACCCCAAGACGCTCTCGATCGAAGCAATCAGCGCGGCCTGGGGCGGCGTTCGCGCGACCGGCGTGCGCATCGTAACGCCCGGCGAAAAAGCAGGAGAAAAGCCCTCGGCGCTGGCCATCACCGACCTGGTCGTGAAGCCGTCGCTCACGGCCTTGCTTGGCGGCGGCACCGACGTGGCGTTTTACGCAAATCTGTTGGGCGGCCACGTCGACGGCCGCTTCATCTCGTCCCCGAGCGAGAAGTCCATTCATGTCAAAATGACTAAAATCGATCTGCGGCAGTCGGAGAGCGCCGCGAGCCTGATCGGCTTGCCGGTCGAGGGAATCGTCGACGGGACCCTTCGGTTGGAGATACCCGAGGGCAAGGGCGCAAAGGCGAACGGCGCGGTGCAAATGGAGATCACCGAGCTGGCGCTTGGAGATGGCAAGTCAAAATTCCGCGACCAGCTCGCCATGCCAAAATTGTCCGTCGGAACGCTTTACGTCTCCGCCGAGGCCAAAGAGGGTAGCCTCAAGATCGCCAAGCTCGGTGCCGCCGGAAAAGATCTTGATTTTCTGGGCGAAGGCCGCATCAAGGTTAACGATTTTCTCGGTGACTCCGCTGTCGAGAGCACTTTTCGGTTTCGGGTATCCGACGCCTACCGAGGCAAGAGCGAGGTCACGACGAGTCTTTTCGGCAAGCCCGGGTCATCGATTCCGGGCATTGTCGAGATCGCGGAGCCACGGCTGCGCGCTGCAAGGCGCCTCGACGGCTTCTATTCTTTCCGCGTTCGCGGCACGATCGACAGGCTCGAATTTACGCCCGACCCGGGAACGTGAGCCGGGAACGTGAGCCGGGAACGTGAGCCGGGAACGTGAGCCGGTCAGCGTCGCCGAAGATCGTCGGCCATCCACGCCGCGATGAGGTCTTCTTGAACGAAGAGCGCATGAAAAAAAGGTAGCGCGTAGCACTCCCGTCGCACGCTGGGCCTCAACACGCCGGCGCGCGATTGCACCTCTTCGACGAGCGGTGCCAGCACGAGAGGTCGCCAAAAAATTCCCACGAGGCCGAAGGTAAAAAGCGACAGCCACGGGAGGGCCAACGCCGAGATACCGACGTCGCGCTTCAAGAAGGCACTGCACTCGGTGCGCACCCGCGAGAGCCAAAGGCTGCCGCCGATGGGGCCCATAAAAATGAGCATGAATAAAGGAAAAATGCTCGAAAAACGCGAGCCGCTACGCCCATTTGCCGCGGCGAGAACCGCATCCACCGACGACGGAGCCGATGGGGTTTCAGAAAAGGGAAGCCCGCACACGGGGCACGTCGGCCCTTGGGCAGAGGTCGCTGGGATTCCACACGCGCGGCAAAACATCCGGCAAGGCTAGCGCCCTTCCGTCGGGGCATCGCGATCGATCCTTCCAGCCCTCGGCGAATCGATCATGGCGCGACCGACGCACGTCATCGACACGCATGCGGAACCACGGCTTGACACCGCGTTTGCCTCGCATCTAGTTTCGCGGTGACCGACTGCTGGTGGCGCTGTCGTGCCAGTGCCAGGTCCGGTCGCCGTTTAGCCCAGCGAGACACCATGCCTTTCCGCCTTTCAGACGAACGCGAGCGAGAACTCGACGTCATTCTCCGCCGCTACCCCACGCGCATCGCAGCGCTTATTCCCGCGCTTCATTTGATCCAAGATCAAGAAGGCTGGATCAGCGACGAAACCATCCACTGGATTTCGCAGCGCCTTGATGTCGCGCCGGCCCACGTGAAAGGGGTCGTTACTTTCTACTCGCTGTTCAACCAAAAGCCCGTTGGCAAGCATCAGGTTTGGGTGTGCCGCACCCTGCCTTGTGCCCTGCGCGGAGCGGGCGATGTGCTTGCGCAATGCGAAAAGAAACTGGGCATTCACTCGGGTGAAACCACGGCCAACGGCCAGGTCACGTTGCGCACCGCCGAGTGCCTCGCGAGCTGCGGAACAGCGCCCATGATGCAGATCAATAAAGAGTATCACGAGAACCTGACGTCCGAAAAAATCGACCGACTTTTGTCGAAACTCATGGAGTCCTAATCGATGCTTCAACGTACGAGCTACCTCACCACGAATTACGATAAGCCCGAATGCTGGGCGCTATCGCTCTACGAATCGACGGGAGGTTATACGCAGGCGAAACGCGTTCTCACCTCGATGACAAAAGAGCAGGTGATCGACGAAGCCAAGAAGGCCAACGTTCGCGGGCGCGGCGGCGCAGGCTTCCCGATGGGGCTCAAATGGAGCTTCATGCGGCCCCACGCCACGAAGCCTTCGTACCTCGTGCTGAACGCCGACGAAGGCGAGCCCGGCACGCACAAAGACCGCACCATAATGGAGCTAAATCCGCATTCGGTGGTCGAGGGCTGCATCATCGCGTGCTTCGCCATTGGCGCACACGTGGCTTACATTTACGTTCGCGATGAGCTCCACCTTTCGAAGGCGCGCCTCTGGGGTGCCATCGAAGAGGCGAAGAAAAAGGGCTACATCGGCCTCGCTCCATTTGGCGTTGACTACGAGGTGCAAGTTCATGTGCACACGGGTGCGGGCGCCTACATTTGCGGCGAAGAAACAGCCCTCCTCAACAGCCTCGAAGGCAAGCGCGGCGAGCCTCGATTGAAGCCTCCGTTCCCCGCCCAGGTCGGCGCTTTCGGCTGCCCCACCACGGTCAATAATCTCGAAACCATCGCCATCGTTCCTACGGTCATGGCCCTTGGTGGTGAGGCGTTTTCCAAGCTTTCCGGTCTTCACGCGTTCAACGACGGCGGCGTTCGTCTCTATGGCGTCAACGGCCACGTGAAGACCCCCGGAGTCATCGAACTGGCCTGCGGCCCCACGCTCAACGAACTCATTTTCGACGTCGGCGGCGGCGTGCTCGGCGACCGAAAAATCCTCTGCGCGATTCCCGGCGGTTCGAGCACGCCGATCCTGCTGCCGAGCGAAACCATCAACGCCCCAGACCCCGCGCACCCGATGCACGCCTTCCACGGAAAGTCGGTTTTCGACGTTCCGCTCGGGGTCGACACCGCTCGCCACATGGGCACCATGCTCGGCACCTGCTGCGTGACGGTGCTCGCAGAAGGCACGTGCCCCGTGCTCGCCATGCACAACCTGATGCAATTTTATCGGCACGAGAGTTGCGGCCAGTGCACGCCGTGCCGCGAGGGCGGCTCGTGGCTTTTGCGCACCGTTGACCGAATTCTTGACGGCCACGGAACGATGGAAGATGTCAACAATCTTTCGGATATTGCCTCAAATATGATGGGCAATACGATCTGCGCATTCGGCGAAGGAACGGCGATGCCTGCCTTGGGCTTCATCGGAAAATTTCGCGAACACTTTGAGGCATATGTGCGCGGAGAACGCAGGCGGGCCGATGCGCGCTTGACCGTTGCCTAAGCGAGACGGCATAAGGCAACTGCGATGACCATTGGCCAAGTCTATTTTTATCTCTGCGCGGCAGTGGCTCTTTTTGGAGCACTCGCGGCGGTGTGTGCAAAGAGTCCGGTGCGAGCAGCGCTGGGCCTCCTGATGATGGTCTTGGCCGTCGCAGGTTTGTACCTCTCCCTCGACGCGCAATTTCTCGCCGCAATCCAGCTCATTGTTTACGCGGGCGCGATCGTCGTGCTCTTCGTTTTCGTGCTGATGCTGCTCGGGCACACGCCGCTCGTGGGCGTCGGAGATGGGTCGCCTGCGGCGCGTATTTTGGGTGCCACGGGGTTCGGTGCCGTAGCGCTTGCCGCCATGATTCTCAGCGCGCGCAATGCCGAACCCACCAACTTTCCCGCGGCGCTGCCCGCAGGCTTCGGTTCCGTCGGCGAAATTGGTCGCCTGATGTTCACGCAAACGCTTGTTCCGTTTGAACTTTCGAGCGCGCTGCTGATGGTGGCCGTTGTCGGTGCCGTCGCCGTGAGCAAGGGCGAAAAACCCGTCATCGTCGCCGCCGCGTCCGTGCTGGCTCCGCCCGGTGCCGCGCCAAAACCAGGAGAATCCCAATGATTCCCGTCGAGCATTACATCGCCCTCAGCTCGATCCTTTTCACCATCGGCGGCATCGGATTTCTCGCGCGCCGCAACATGATTCTGCTCCTCGTAAGCATTGAGGTCATGTTGAACGCCGTCAACCTCGCCCTCGTCGCGTTCAACCGAGCGCGCCCCGAAACGCATGCGGGCCAAATGTTGTCGTTCTTTCTCATCGCCGCAGAAGCCGCCGAGTTGGCCATCGGTCTCGCGATCGTTCTCGCTGTGTACCGCCTCAAAAAAACCGTGCGCGTCGACGACGCCAACCTCCTCCGTCACTGACGCCCGGCCCCGCAGCCATCGCTCGGGCCACCACGCACCTTCCGGAACATCTGCCGCATGCCAGCTCTCGAAAGCCTGTTCCCCAGAGACGAATTCGGCCTCCTTGGCCTTATTATCGCGCTCCCGCTCCTCGGTGCCATTGTCAATGGAATTTGGGGGCGACGCCTAGGCCGCTCCGCAGTTTCGGCGATGGCGCTCACGGTGATGGGCCTCGCGTTTGCCCTCTCGCTCGTCACCGTCTGCCACCTCCACAGCCTCTTCACCGAGTCGCTGCACGGCGGCGGGGGTGCAGGTCACGGGGAGCGCGTTCGCCTCGCCTGGACGGCCTGGGAGTGGTTCCACACCACGGGCGGGCGGTCCGGGGCCAACATCCCGATCGACTTGAAGTTCAGCGTCGATCAGTTGAGCGGCATCATGATGCTGGTCATCACGGGCATCGGCTTTCTGATCCACTTGTACAGCACCGCGTACATGGCCGAAGATGCCTCGTACGCTAGGTTTTTTGCCTACCTAAACCTCTTCATCACGGCGATGCTGGTGCTGGTCTTGGGCGACAACCTGGTGGTGCTCTTCATCGGCTGGGAGGGCGTCGGTCTGTGCAGCTACCTGCTCATCGGTTTTTGGTTCGGCAAGGCTGAAAATGCAGCGGCCGGCCGCAAGGCATTTCTCGCCAACCGCATCGGCGACTTCGGTCTCCTCATTGGCATGTTTTTGCTTGCACAATACACGGGTGCCCTCGACTGGGACGGCATCGCGCGAAATGCTCACCTGCTGCTGTCGCCGTCCCCCGCCGCGCGCGTGCATGTGTGGCCCGTAGGTGGAGGAATTTACCAGGGAATGTGGGCCTTCCTGCAGCCCGCCAACGTCGTCACCATCTCCGGTGCCACGGCGGTTTCGCTGGCGCTGTTTTTGGGTTGCACGGGCAAGAGCGCGCAGCTCCCGCTGTACGTTTGGCTTCCCGATGCGATGGCGGGGCCAACGCCCGTGTCGGCACTCATTCACGCGGCCACTATGGTGACAGCCGGCGTGTACCTCGTGTGCCGACTGAGTTTCGTCTTCGTGCTTTCGCCCTTCACCATGACCGTGATCGCCGTCGTCGGAGCGCTCACAGCTCTCTTCGCCGCCACGATCGCGCTCGTGCAAAACGACGTGAAAAAAGTGCTCGCTTACTCCACGGTAAGCCAGCTTGGTTTCATGTTTCTCGGCGTGGGCGTAGGCGCATTTACGGCTGGTTTTTTCCACGTATTCACCCACGCCTTCTTCAAGGCTTGTCTCTTTCTTGGAGCGGGCAGTGTCATCCACTCGATGCACGCGCACATCCACGACGACGCCGCGAGCCAAGACATGCGCAACATGGGCGGGCTCCGCAAATACATGCCCGTCACGTTCGCGACCTTCGCGATCAGCACGCTGGCGATCATAGGCACGCCTTTCACGAGCGGGTTCTTCTCGAAAGACGAGATCCTCTTCAAGGCGTTCACCAACCACGTCGTGCACCCCATGAAAGACAAGTTCGCTCAGCGCGGCCTTGGCGTCTGGGAGCAGCCTACGTGGGTAGGTCCGGCCCTTTACGTTGTTGGCGTGCTCGCCGCCACAATGACTGCATTCTACATGTGTCGCGCGCTCTACCTCACGTTCTTTGGCGACTTCAAAGGCTGGGCGATCGGTGAGCCGAGCGCAGCGAAAACCCACGCGGATCACGACCACGCGGATCATGGCCACGGCCACGGCGGGCCCGCTCCCGCACCCCACGAATCGCCATGGCAAATGACCCTTCCTCTCGTGGTGCTCGCTTTCGGCGCGCTCTTCGGAGGGTGGCTCAACGCGGCACCTCTGCACATCGAGCCCCTCGGGCACTGGCTTGATCCAGTCTTCGCGCAGGCTGTTTCGCAGGGCGTTCAAATCGTTGGCGGCGAAGAGCACGCACACCACCTCGTGTGGCCGCTGGCGGCAGGCGGCGTTGCAGCGTTCGCAATTGGTTCGGCCATCGCCTACTGGATGTATATTGCAAGCAACGGGGCGCCCGCAAAGGCTCTCGCGGAACGCAACAAAAAGCTGCACCAGCTGGCGCTCGAAAAGTGGCGTGTCGACGAGTTCTACGGGGTCGCGGTCGTGGGCGTTGCGGAGGCCACTGCTGAAACGTGTGCGGCGATCGATCACGGCATCGTCGACGGCCTTTTCGCCAAGGCAACTTCGTCGGTGGTGGCGGCGGCGGGCTTCGTTCTGCGGGCCCTGCACACAGGTATTTTCCACGCTTACAGCGCCGCGATGGTGGTCGGATTGGCGGGCTTCGGTTGGTTCTTCATCGCCCCCCACGCGGAGGCCTCGGTGAACCAAGCGGGCGGCTCGTATGCCATTCATGCGGCCCCGGGCATGGGCTATTCCTTCCGCTGGGATGCGGACGGCGATGGCAAATTCGACAGCGAACGTTTTGGCCCCACGCGAGACCTCAGCGTCAGCGTCGAGCCAGGCAAAACCAAGCAGGTCCGCCTTGAAGTCAAGAACGCCTTCGGCCTCACGGGATCGACCACGATCACGCTGGGCACCGAAGCCAAGAAGGGCGCGGCCGTTGTCGGTCTTCGCTGAACGAAAGAACGAGACGACCTCACCATGAGCGCCCACGCCCATACGAGTGACGAAACCGCCGGCGATGTCACGGCGCGCCCCGGCGCGTTCGTTGTCGGCATCCACGAGATTGCCACCACTGCGCTTGCCGTCGTGGCCATCGCCCTCCTCGGGCACTACGCGGATTCCGCGTGGATTCCCGCAGGAATCGCTGCCATGCTGGCCTTCGCCGCGGTCCACGCCTTCGACCGCCAGACGCGCCTCACGGTCGGCGCGATGGGCGGCTTGGCGGCGCTCTTCGTCGTCAAGATGTGGCCAACGGCTCATGCTTTGGCCGCCGGTGAGCCCTTTGTGGAGTCGCCCACCGTGCTGTCGTGGCTCGTGGCATTGCCCTTGGGCGGAGCCGTTCTGATGCTCTTCATGCCGCGCCAAGCGCACGGTCTTTTGAAGAATCTGACCCTCGCCATCATGGGGCTCACGTTTGCCGCGAGCCTGCCACTCCTCAGCGCCACGATGGGCGCCGGGTACCACTTCGACCAGAACGTGGCCTGGGTTCCGCAGTTCGGAATTCGTTACCACGTGGCGATAGACGGCGTGAGCTTGTGGCTCGTCCTCCTCACAACGTTCTCCGTGCCCCTCGCAACCTATGTGTCCTACGGCTCGATCAAGCATCGCTTGAAAGACTGGGTCTTTTCGCTGCTCCTGCTCGAAGCCGGAATGATCGGGGCGTTTATCTCCTTCGATTTGTTCTTGTTTTACGTGTTCTGGGAACTGATGCTCGTCCCGATGTACGTCATCATTGGCGTATGGGGCGGCCAAGATCGCATTCGTGCGGCGATCAAATTCTTCCTCTACACCATGTTCGGCTCGGTGCTCATGCTCGCAGCCATACTCTACATGGCGTATGCGTATGGGCAGGTAGCCGGTGTCCCGTCGTTCGATTACTTTGAGCTGCAGCGTCTCGTCCTCCCGCGCAGCACCCAGGTATGGCTGTGGGCTGCTTTTGCGCTCTCGTTTCTCATCAAGGTTCCCATGTGGCCGTTCCATACATGGCTACCCGATGCCCACACCGAGGCCCCCACGGCCGGCTCGATGATCCTCGCGGCGGTGATGCTCAAGCTCGGCACTTACGGGTACATGCGTTTTTGCCTCGGGCTCTTTCCCGAAGCTTCCATTGAGTGGGGCATCAATCTCGCGGCCGTGGCTGTATGCGGCGGCATCTTGTACGCGGCATTGTGCGCCTGGCAACAGACCGACTTGAAGCGACTCGTCGCGTATTCGTCTGTGGCGCACCTGGGTTACGTGATGCTCGGCACGTTTTCCATGACGCCTTCTGGGCTTGAAGGCGCGGTCCTTCAGATGGTGAATCACGGCATGTCGACCGGGGCGCTCTTTCTCCTCGTCGGCGTTCTCTACGACCGCCGTCATACGCGGGAGCTCGCAGACTTCGGCGGCATCGCAAGCAAAATGCCCATCTACGCCACGATGTTCGTCATCGCCACGATGGCCAGCGTGGGCCTCCCAGGCACCAACGGTTTCATCGGCGAGTTCATGGTCATCACCGGCACGAACGCAAGCCTTCGCCTCGGCCATTTTGCTGGAATTCAAGCCATTGGCGCGGCCCTTGGTGTCGTTCTAGGTGCACTCTACATGCTTACTGCGGTGCAAAAAGTTTTCTTAGGCCCCGTCACCAAGAAGGAAAACGAGGGTCTCGCCGACATGAACAGCCGCGAGATCATCGGCATCGCTCCGATGATCGCCATGATTTTTGTCGTCGGTCTCGCGCCCAACCTCCTGCTCCAGTCCATCTCGGGTGCCACCACACGAATCATTCGCGATGTCAACGAGCGAATTGATGCCAGCCCGCCTCCCGAGTTCCACCGCGGCGAGCCCAAACTCTTGAACCGGCGTCCGGAGGCGCCAGTTCTGCCGGTTGCTCCGGTGGGTACTGGCACGCCTGGCGCACCCGTCCGAGCGGAGATTCGCGGATGATGCCATCTATTCTTGCTCTGATGCCGATGTTGGTCATCGGCTTTGGGGCTCTCGCGCTCATGCTCGCCGAGGTTCTAACCGACGCCAAAACAGGCCTTGCCGTCGGCACCGCCGTCGTGCTTTTCACGGCTGCGGCGTTCGCCTGCGCCGGGTGGATGGTGGGCCCTGAAAATCTGGGAGACGCCGCGGTTTTCGCGCCGTGGCTCGTGTTCGATAGGTTCACGCTCTTCTTCGAGGTTTTGCTCGCGCTTTCTGGTGCGCTCGCGGCTCTCGTGGCCGGGGGTTACCTTCGCGAGCACGGCATCGATCGCGGCGAGTTCTACGCGATTCTGAGCTTTTCCACGCTCGGCGCCATGATGTTGGCCGCCGCCGGAGACGTGCTGATGCTTTTTGTGGGCCTCGAAACCATGTCCATCGGCGCGTACGCCCTCGCGGGTTTTCGTCGCGGGTCACCAAAATCGGCGGAGGGTGCGCTTAAGTATTTTCTCCTCGGCAGCTTTGCTGCGGCGCTCATGATGTTTGGTTTTGCGCTCCTTTACGGGGCCACCGGTCATACCGATTTGGCGGGGCTGCACAACGCCTTGGCCTCCGAAAGTTTGCGCTCCCCGAGCATCGTGATCGCTTTGGCTCTCGTTCTCGCGGGCCTCGCGTTCAAGGTCAGTGCCGTGCCGTTCCACATGTGGACCCCGGACGCCTACGAGGGCGCGCCCACACCCGCGACCGCGTTCATGGCGGCCTCGGTCAAAGCTGGCGGTTTCGCGGTGCTTCTTCGGGTGCTGCTCACGGTTTTCGGCGACGAACGATCCGCCTCGTGGGCAACGGGGTGGCCGCCGGTGGTGGCGCTTCTCGCGGTCCTCACCATGACGGTGGCCAATCTTGTTGCCGGTCGCCAAGAAAGCATCAAGCGGATGCTGGCGTACTCAAGCATCGCTCATGCTGGGTATTTGCTGGTGGGCGTAGTGGCTGCGATCCGCGCTCCGGCGCAAGCCCAGTCGGCGGTTCTCTTTTACCTTGCCACGTACAGCGTTTCGACCATCGGCGCCTTTGCGGCCCTCGTTCTATGCGGCAGCCGTGGTGCCGAGGTGGTGTCGTACGAAGACCTCGCGGGGCTCGGGCGGCGGCATCCGGCCGTGGCGTTGCCCTTCGCATTCTTCATACTTTCCCTTGCTGGAATGCCGCCAATGGCGGGCTTCTTTGGCAAGTGGTTTGTCTTCAAGGCGGCGATGGATGCGGGGCTTCATGGCCTCACGGTCATCGCGTTTATTAACAGCGTCATAGCCGCGTATTACTACCTCAAGGTATTCGTATTTCTGTATATGCGCGAGCCGGCGGCCGGCGCGCCGATTGCGAAGCCGATGTGGAGCGGCGAGGTCGTGACGGCCATTGCCCTCTGTGCGTTTTTTGTCTTGCTTCTTGGCCTGGCACCCGGGGCCGTTTTGGATGCGGCCCTGGCTGTAGGCGGGGCCGGTTAAGGAGCGAAAAGGGGGTGGCGCAAAAGAGTGCAACCCCGCGTGTTTTGTCTTGCCAATTGGGGGCCCACCGAAGTAACTAGCGGGCCTCTCAGTTGGGCGAGTAGCTCAGCGGTAGAGCGCTGGCCTTACAAGCCGGATGTCGCAGGTTCAAAACCTGTCTCGCCCACAAATCGGTCGATGCAGAGAATCTGCAAAAAGCCGATTGGCCGTAAAAAGCCAAGCCAAGTAGAGAGCAGTCGGTGGCGTAGGTGCAGCACGAGGCACGCAAAAAAAACGCCACCAAGAATGCCAATAGCAGCAGC
>CAMCKZ010000012.1 GCA_945875545.1 Polyangium aurulentum
CTCATTTCTTTACGAAAGAAAGACCGTCTGCCTGTCCCGAAGGGAGCCCTCACCATCGCGGTCGCGACGAAATGGGTTGCCGAACTTGGTGGCTGGATTTCGCGAAAGAATGGTCCACCCGGCAGCATCACCCTTTTTCGTGGCCTCGATCGCCTCGCCCAGATCACGCGGGGCTTTGAGCTCGCTCGCCAGAGGGCAACGGCTCGAAGATGAGACCAATGGTGAGATCCAGAGGATTGGGTCCCCAGCCGTGTGCGAAGCAGACGGCGTCGGATGGGGTGGCCCGTAAGTGCGTTGGTTGAGTAAATTATTTTTCCGTAGAGTTGCGACCGGCCCTCTTACGTGCATACGCGTGCGTCCCTGATCAAAACGCGCGCCAATCTACCGCTCATGCTGCTTTCCTCCGGCGTCGTCGCCATTTCCGCGGGTTGGCCATGCGCTTAGTCGTGCCCGTCGTGCACTCTGCACCTTTCGGGCACGCGGACCCAAACGAGTATTTCGTGCAGGGTACACGCGTCACCGTATCGATGAATACTGTGCGATTTCAAGATGTTACAAGCGATGCCTGAGAGCCGGCGCGCTTTTAGCCAAGTTCGCCCTGGTCCGGAACCGACTGCAACAGGTCGTCGATGAGGAGGTCGTCGGTCAGCACATCGGCGCTCTCCAGAGCCTCTGGAATCGGGGGCGGCATGCTTGGCAACCTGGCCTCGGATTGGACGTGCGACGTCGCCTCGGAACGGGCCAGCGAGAGCCCGTGCGACGAGGGCGCAGCAGCGGCGGTGCCATCGGTTGCCTCCGGCGCGTCGTCATCAAAATGCACCTCCGCCTGGCCCGCGTTAAAGGCCTGAAGTTCCGCCGTGGCGTCGCCAAAAATGGGGCTCAAAGCCTGCGATTCCTGCGTGATGAAGGCCATCGGTTCGTCAATCGGGACGGCGAGCGGCGCGAAGGGCGTCTCGTAGCGAATGTCATCGGGCCACGCCGCGGCGATACGAGCCGACGATGCGGCGACGATACGAGCCGACGACCCCGACGACGGCGACGACGGCGACGACGGGGGGACCGCCACGGCCATGCGCGCCACAGATCCGTGGGTTCGCGCCTTCGCGCGTTCGAGAGAGGCCGTGGCCTCCGCATCGCGGGCGTCAAGGCGGAGCACGCGTCGCCACGCGTCGGCGATCTCCCGCGGGTCTGCCCCGGCGGCTTCCAAAGTGGCTGCAATGCGGCGCGCGAGGGCCAGGCGACGTGCGCCATCTTTCTCTAGCGACCAGCGTTTTTCCATGGATGATGCAAGCTCAACGAGGAAACCGCGGTGCTCCAAGACCTCCTCGAAAAGCTCCCGATGGGCCATGTTCGCCGCAAGAAGACTATGGGCAACGGCCTGCGCCTGCTCGTCGTCGCCATCGGCGAGCAGAGCGCGTACGAGGTGAATCGAGACCGATTCGCGCTCCGCGCCATGAGCCAGCCCGCGGGCCTGGCCAAGAATCTGGGCGCGCGCCAGGTCGCCGCCGAAATGGGTCTCGGTTGCCGCCGAGGGTGCCACCGCAAAGAGGCGCGCGAGCACTCCGGCGCGCGAGGCCTCGTCGCCACCGAGGCGCTCAAGTCCTGCAAATATAGCCCGAAGAGGCTCCTCCTCCCAGGCCAGCGAGAGCGCCGAGAGGGCCACGAGCACGCGGCGATCATTCGTGTATTCTGCAAGGAGCTGGGGATTTAGGATGCTCTGCATCTGGGCGAGCCACGGCACGAGGGCCGCGGGGGCACCTTCCACGCGCGCCAAAATCGCGTCTATTCCGCGTTGGTGATCACCGCCCGACACGCCTCGGCAGCGGAGAAGCGCCGTCACCGCCGCATCGGCGCTTGGTGCCAACGCAAGAACCAAATCGAGAAGGTCCGGCGAGAGCTCGGGCGCGCCAAGCGAAGGGGGAGCGAACCCTTGGGTGTGGGGCAATATGCTGGAAAAAGCCTCATCTGCGAGACCCAGGGCTGCAAGCGCCGTCGCCTCACTTCGGGCCTCCGCCAGGTTACGGCTAGGGCCCATCGCCAGAAACAATGCCTTGCTGTGCTCCGCCGATCCGCGCGCGATTGCGAGGGCGAGGGAGGTTCGCGAAGGGGACAAGCTGCGATGAAATGCGCCGAGTGCCAGGGCCAGCCAGTCGTCCGACGACGGAAGTTTTTCGAGCCAGGCGTCGAGGGCCGCACACGCCGGATCGAGGCCATCGAAGGTCAAAAGTGATCGCGTGGCGCTCGCCACGAGCCCGGAATGCGCGGCCACCTCCACCCAAAAAAGCCGCAATTCAGGCTGTTTTGCGGCGTTCGCGGCGACGATCTGCTCCGCGTCGGCGGCGCGGTTCATGCGGCCAATCAGGAGCGTCGCGCGCTCACGCACGAAGGCCTCGAGGGTGGAGTCGTCGGCCTCGGCCTCGATGGAAAGCCCCAGGCATCGGTCCAGGGTCTCGACGTCGTCGAGGTCGCGGGCGAGGGTTGTGGCCCGGGCAACGCGGTCGAAATCCTCGGGGTCGAGGGCCAGGAGGGCCTGGAGGTAACGGAGTTCCCGAGGGCCATCGTGCCGAAAATTCGCGAGGCCCACGGAGCGTTCAAGCCAGGCTTTTCGCAACGATTCGTCTGCCTCGGCAAAGGAGAGAGCCTTGTCGATGAGGGCGAGTTCTTCCGGCGCGTCGAGCGCTCCAGCACCTGCGTCAAGGAGTTCGCTCACGACGCGGAAGTCGAGAGGCTCGGGAAGCGTGCGGAGTACACGCATTGCCCCGGCGTCGTCGCCTTGGGACCGGAGCGCCTGCGCCGTCAGAAGGGCCGCCTCCACGCGAAGCGCGGGCGGCAAATCGGTCCGCGCCGCGGTGGCCTCGACGAGGGCCCGCAACTCATCGTCCGTCGCCCAGGGCAGGGGGGCGAGAAGCCGAAATCGACTGGCGCTTGGACCAAGGCGCATCAGTTCTTTGACGAGGGAAATCGCTCGCGGCGACGACGCGTGGCCCGGCGCCAGTTCTTCCGCGATGGCAAGCCATGCGGATTTATCTTGACTCGTTCTGAGGGCTATTGCCGCCGTCCAATCGAAGGTCTCGCCGGCGTCGCCCTGGGCGCACGCGCTGAGTATCGGGCGCACGCGAGCGAGTAGGGCCCCAGCGGTCACCGCGTCGCGCAGGGTGGCCAGGGCTATCTTGCGTGCGCCGGCGTCGGCGAAGTGACCGGCGGCGCGGAGGAGGTGGTCCGCCCGCTGCCGATCGTCCGCGAGATCGGCCTGCGCGAGAGCCGCGCGGGCTGCGCGTTCGCCTTCGCCAAGCTCCGTGGCGCAGGCCTCCGCAGCAGCAAAAAGGCGCGCATCGCGCGTGGAGAGCGCGGCCTCGGTGAAGTACCGCTCGGCCCCGGCCACATCTCCCGCGCTCTGCCTAAGCCTGCCTAGATCTTCGGTGAGTTGCGCCCGCTCGGTCGTCGTGAGCGCCGTGCCAATCGTCGCGAGGGCCTCCAAGAGAACGGCCTCGAGACGAGCGCCGTCGCGAAGGCTTCGAACGAGCTGAATGGCTTCGCGCCAGGCCTCGACATCGCCGACGAGGAGCTGCGCGCGGCGCAAAAGTGCGAGGGCGGCGGAGGCCGGATCGCGGCGTTTGTCGAGGTGCAGCCGCGCGAGTTCTGCGAGGAATTCTGCTGGATTGGAAGCGGACGCAAGGCCTTCTTCCACAAGCCCGACGACCGCATCCCAGCGGCCCACGCGTTCCAAATGGCCGCGCAACGCGGCGCGTGCCTCCATGTTTTTCGGGTCTGAGCGCACGAGTTCTTCGAGGGCCGCGATGGCGCCAAAGGGATCGTCGAGGGGACCGGCGCAAAGTTCCGCGAGCTCGCGAACAATGGAGAGTCGGCGAGACACGGGCCAGTCGTTTCGCTTGGCTGCATCGGAAGCCTCGGAGAGCACTTCACGCAGTCCTTCGTGATCGCCGCGCGCAGCCAAAATCCCTCGAAGTTCTGCGAGCGCATTCTCTTCGAGGGGATCGATCGCGAGCACTTCGCGAAGCTTGGCGACGTGCAACGAAGGAAAGGATTTGACCGCAGCGGCCTCCGCGAGGAGGGCCAAAATACGCGGATCAAGGGCGTGGCTATCGGACGCTGCCAGCTCGTCGATGTCGACAATCGAAGGCATCGACGATGGGGCCTCCGGGAGCGTTCCCGTCGGACGATCGTCGAGGGAGGCCGCGACGCGATCGAGGGCCCGAGACTGACGTGCAGAGCCAAGAATGAAGAGGGCATTGGCGAGCGATTGACGCGCGGCTGCCTGCATATTTGCAGCGATTGCGCAGTCGACGAAGAGGTCGAGGGCCTCGTCGCTTGTGGGCTCGAGTTCCAGGGCGGACGACGCGTAAGAGAACCCCGCCGCATTGCGGTGCTTGCGCGCAAGGTGCATCAACGAGAGCAACGCATGTTGACGGTCGTCGTCGTCGAGGCCGCCGCCATCACGAAAAGACTGGATGGCGGAGCGTGCGAAACGAACCAGCAAAGTTTCTTCGCGCCGCACCCGCAAGACCTCGCGAAGAAAGAAGCGCTCGAGGGGTCGGTCGGGCAGTTTCTCGGCTTGGTCCGCAAGATCGAGAGAGACGCTCGCGCGCTTCTCGTCGTCGGAAATAGCAGGCAAAACCCAGGTATATAGGCGCAAGGCGCGGCCCAAATCGCCAAGAATATTGGCCGCATCCACGCCGCGTTGGGCGGCGCCCGTCGTGGGCTCCACGATGGCCAATAGGGCGTCCAAGCACTGGAGCGCAGCCCCGGGTGCGTCGGCCTCCGCGAAGCCGTGGGCTGCCTCCGCGAGGCACTCGCTTTTGCGCTCATCGCCCACTGCGCTGCTCGCCGCGTCGGCCCAAATCGTGGCGCGGTCGAAAAGACTCTGGGCGAACGAGGCACCCGCTTCGACGGCATCGAGGCCCTTCGCGGAGGCTGCAGCGGACGTCGCGGAATCGGTGGACTGGGGCATGGTCATTCGAAAATTCCGTAGCCCGGAGGGGGCGATGGCTTGGGCGCGGGCGGTGCCGGAACTGCGGCGGGAGACGTGCTTGAGGGCGCGGCGGGGACAGGGCGCGAAGGCCTCGCGAGGGGCTTCGAATCCGTCGCCCCGCGACCAGGTGCTGGAGGCGGCGAAGCGTAGGGCTCAAGGGGTCGTGGCACCGCAAGACCGGTGGCGGGGACGCTTTGGGTCGTGGCCTCCACGGGGCGCGGTGACGTATATGGTATGGGTATGGGCTGCGTAAGGGTTGTGATGCCTGCGGCCGGGGTCTCGGGTGCCGAAAAGAGGCGGCGGAGGACGAAGACCGAAACGAGTGCGGCGAGGAGAAACGCAGGAACGGCGATACGCAGCCAGCGGTCGCGCGCCGCAGCGGCGAGGCGAGGACTCAGGGCCTGCTCGTCTATCGTGGGCGTCGATGGGTCGGTCCCGGGCCCGCTCCCAGGCCCGCTCCCTGGCCCGCTCCCTGGCCCGCTCAAGGCTTCGAAGGAAGCGGAGGCACTGGCGGACAAGGGCGACCTTCGCCCCGTGCCCAGGGTGCGTGCGATCCGCAGGCCGCTCGAGTCTGTGATGGCGTCTTCGTAGATTTTCAAAAGGCGATCGGCGAAGGCGTCTGCGCTCGCAGGCCGCTGGCTCGGTTCTTTGGCGAGGCCGTCGGCGACAAGGTCTTCGAGGGCGTCTGGAATGGGGACGGGCAGCCCAAGTTCGCGCAGGGGTGTGGGGGCGGTTTTGATGTGCCGCGCCATGACAACGACGGCTTCGCGATCGTCGAATACCGGGCGTCCGCTCAGCATTTGATAAAGGATCGCGGCGAGCGTGTAGAGGTCTGACCGGGCGTCAAGGGGAAGGCCTTGGGCCTGTTCGGGAGACATGTAGCGCGGCGTTCCGAAGACCGCGCCGGCTTGGGTTTCGATGACCTCGAGGCTGGGGTCTGTGCGGCCAACGAGCTTGGCGATTCCGAAATCAAGAACCTTGACGATCTCACGGGCTGCGGAGGATCCATCGACAAGTGCAAAGTACACGTTGTCGGGTTTGAGGTCGCGGTGGACGATGCCCTTGGCGTGAGCCTCGGAGAGCGAACGCAGCACTTGCATCGCGATTTCGATGGCCTCGGTGACCTCGATGCGGCCCAGGCGAGCGAGGCGCTGACCCAGTGATTCTCCACGCAAAAGCTCCATGACGAGGTACGGGTCGCCTTCGCTTGTGCGGCCCGAGTCGAAGGCCGTCACGGTGTGGGGCGAACTGAGCTTGGCTACAAATTCAGCCTCGCGAAGAAATCGTGAATGGGTGTTTTCGTCGGCGTTGCGATCGTGGCGCAGAACCTTGATCGCGACTTCACGCGAGATATTGAGCTGGCGAGCGCGGTATACGGTGCCCATGGATCCGGAGCCCAAGAGCCCGTCGATTCGGTAACGGCTGTCGATGACTTTGCCGACGAAAGGATCGAGCGCCGGCACGCTTTCCGGCGCAACGGAGGGCGGCCTGAGCACGAGAACCGTGGCATCTTTCGGGCACAAACCGGCGTTGTCGGTGCGGCCCGCGATGAACGTGCCGCCGCAAGTTGGGCAGCGCATGCGCGCGCCAACGGAACCAGGCGGGACGGTTTCGGCGGAAAGGTGAGGGACTTGCAACGGGCCTTCGCCATGCTCCTTTGGGAGGCGGCATTGGGGCAATCGAAACGGGCACCAAGTGCCACAGACTGTAGCGCGATTGGCCGATTATGTTGGCGTTGCGCCGCGTGAGTCTACCTGTTGCCGTGAAGAACGAGGGCCGCAATGATTGCGTGTCACCATGGTTCGAATCTCTGCTGGATCTTTGCTGGAAAAGAGTGTACCGCGCGGGGCATGGATCTCTCCGCTGCTACTTCCGCTCTCGAAGGTTTGTTTCAAGCGCACGCGGCCGTTGAGGTGGCGAATGAAGCGGTCCACGACGTCCCCAAAGAGGAGCTCGTCGCTGCGATTCAGGGCGAGTTCAAGAAAGCCCACGCGCTCGAAGACCACGACGAGGCCTCGCTCAGGTTTGTCGCGCTGGCCGAGGTGCTGGCGGAACTTGAGGGGCCCGAAGTTGTAGAAATGCTGATCGACGTCCTCGACCTCGAAGACTCGGACGCCAGGCAAGTTGCAGGCGAAGCGCTCGTGGGCCTTGCGAGCGACCGCTTCGCCGAAGTCGCCCACGTCGTCGAAAAGCAGCTTGCTACGCGCCCCGCGTCGAGCACCGCGCTCCGGGAACTCACCTATGTTTTCGCCATGATTCCCGACGCGAGCAGCGTCAAACTACTCGAAAAATTCCTGGCCCACAGCGAGGCAGCGGTGGTTGCTTCGGCGATCGAAGCCCTCGTCGAAATCGGCGATGCGGCGGCGTCGCGCGCCCTCGACAAACTCAAAAACGACAAGCGCCAGGTCTCCATCGAAGACGACCGCGATGGCGACGAAACCGTCACCATCGGGCAGCTCGCGATCGAAGCGGTGAGCCTCATTCGAGAAGCCAGCCGCAACTAACGCGTTGCGGTATTTCAGCGTATAGCTGGCCCCTTGGCCCCGGCGTGCCCAGGAAAGACGCGGGCGCGCGAAGTTATTGCCCCCGTCTTCACTTGGCGGGCGATGTGCGCTACTCGGTCAGCGCAGCCGATGGACGTTCAATGCCCCCAGTGCGCTTTCGCGTACGAACTCGACGACGCGCTCATCACCAGCACGGGAACGCTCGTGCGCTGCACGCAGTGCGAACACAAGTTCCGCGTCACGCACGATAGCGACTGCGAAGACGAACCTTGGATTGTCAAGACATTTGACGGCGATACCGCGCGTTTTCGCAACCGCACCGACGTCGAACAGGCGATTGTGCGGGGCGAGCTCGGGCGCAGCGACCTCTTGGCCCGTGGCCGCGGCGAGGCAAGGCCCCTCGGCAACATCGTCGAGCTTGACGCCTACTTCGACCAGCAGCAGCGCGTGGGCAGCCTTGAAGTGGTTTCCAGGCCCGGCTCTGTGCCCGACGACACCCTCACCAGCCCGAATCTGCTCTCGCGCACGTCTGCCGTGGTCCTCGAATCGAGCCCGGACGTAGCCTCCGCGCGCGCGTCACGCCCGACGCACAGCGCACCGCTGACCCCGTTTCCCCGCGCGCCGTCGTCTTTTCCCCCAGCGCGCGAGGCGCGCCGCATGCCGGGCTTGGTCGATTCCGCGTACCCCGCATCGGCGAGAGTCTCGGACCGCGCGCCGTCGAGCGAGAATTACGCGCTGATTTCCGCTCCAAGCTCCCGGTCTTACGCGAGCGAGGCATCGCGGCTGGCGGTCCCCATCGATGTGCGCCCGCGCGCGCGCAAAACCGGGTGGGTCGTCGCGATTTCCCTCCTCCTCGGCGTCGGATCGAGCGCTTTTTTGCTCGGTCGCCGTTACACCAAGGCCCAGCAGGCGCCCGTGGCGTCCACGGTAGCCGCCGATTTTTCCGGCGTCGCCGCCGATATTCTCGCGGGGCGTTTGGAGAGCAGCCGGGTTGCTATTGACGCCCTCAGCAAGACCCTCGGCGCCGATCCTCAGCTTTTGGCTGTGCGCACTTTCCTTGCGATTTCGCAGGCCGATGTTGCCGAGAGCTTGGCGACTTATGAAAAAATGGCCGGGCTCCCGGGCGCGGCTCCATTGGCCATCGCCGCAGAAGAGGCGGCCGCCCATGCGATCAAGGCTTCGGAACGCTGGGCAGAAGTGGCCCCCGACGCCCCCGAGTCGATCTTCGCGTTGGCGCAATCGTTTGCGCTCATGGGCCAGCGCGCGCGGGCGCAACAGTACATCGATCGCATCGGCCCCGCAGCCCCGTCGTATGCGTACAGCGCGGCGTTGCTCGCAAGCCTTGGGGGCTCCCCCGATGCGGCGAATCTGCTGGAAAAAGCCTATCAAAGTGAGCCTTTTCGGGCGCGCCTGCGTTTCCTTAGTCGTGGCTTGGCGAAGGAAAATACATCCGTGCAGAATGCACTGATCGCCGAGCTTCGCGCAACGTGTGACAGCGCCAATGTGCTTCGTTGGCTGGATGGGTTTCGGGCGGCGGTCGAGGCGGATGCCGCCGCACCGGTGCCAAAAAAGATCGTCGCGGCGGACGATTTCGGGGTGGCTTTCGAAGGCGAGAGCGAGCCGTCCACGGGCGGCGGCAGCGCAGGCGGAACGGCGACGAAGAGCGGAAAAAAGCTGCCTTCCGACCCCCGACGTGCGCTCGAAGAGGGAGACCGGGCGCGGCGCCGTGGCGACCATGAAGAGGCGCGGGCTCTGTTTCAGGTGGCGCTTGAAGCCAATCCTCTGGATTCGGAGGCCTTGGCGGGCCTCGGCGATTGCGCGCGCGATGCCCACGATTCGGCGGCGGCGCTTGCGTACTACCGCAAGACTCTCAACGCGAATCCGAGCTTTTTACCAGCGCGAATTGGTCTCGCCGATGCCCAGTGGGCCGGCGGTGACCGCACTTCCGCGTCCCGCGGGTACCGTGAGATCATGGAAAATTTTCCTGAGGGGGCCTACCCCGCGCTCGTGAAAGAGCGTGCCCTCGGGCAATCAACGACCCCGGAGCAACCGTGAAAATTGGCTTGCTGCCCGTGACCGTGGCGGGGTGCCTTGCGGCGCTTATCGCCTGCGTTTCTGCCTGCGAAGGGCGCTCGTCGGTGGCCGCCGGCAAGGGTGCGCCCGGCACCGTCACGGCCGTCACTGGAGGCAAGAACGATGCAACCATGGCCATCATCGATCTGTCTTCGGGGGTTCCCGAAGTCGACAGCCACGGAATGTTTTCTCTCGCCTCACGGCGGGGTGGCAGCTTTGCCGAAGCCATCTTGGCCATCGACTCCCTTCGCGACGACGCCGAGGTCAAGGGGGTCTTCGTGCGTTTCGGTTCCGCGCGCTTCGGTTTCGGCCGCGCCTACGAACTGGGGGCGGCTTTGCGGCGCGTGGCCGAGGGCGGAAAACTCGTGCATTGCCACGCAGAATCCTACAACAACGCGAGTCTCGCGGTGGCCGCAACCGGGTGCACGCGCATCGTGTTGCCACCTCCGGGCGAGGTAGACGCGAACGGTATAGGCGTAGAGATAGCGTACTACCGTAAGCTTCTTGTAGATGAGCTACGTATTACGTTGGATATTCTTCAGGTTGGCAAGTTCAAGGGGGCCGAAGAGCCTTTCACGCGGGACGGCCCCAGCGACGAGGCCCGCACGTCGCTCCTAAGCACCCTCCACGACCTTCGCGCTGCGTGGCACGAGGGCATCGAAAAAAAGCGACCGCAGCTTTTGAAGGGGAAAATTCCAGCACTTGAAGATGGTCCCTACGCGGCGGGCGAGGCCCTTGAGCGCGGTATTATCGATGCCATCGCGTACGGCGACGATGCCCGCGACGAGGCACGCAAGACCATGGGTGCGGCCCACGACGACGTGCGTTTTGGGTCGCGGTCCCTCGATAAGTCCGATGAATTGTCGGATCTGTTTCGAGCCGTGGGCGTCACCGACAGCGCCAATGGGCCCATTGCTATCGTTCGCGCGGAGGGGGCGATAACCTCCGGTGGCAGCGAGGGCCCATTTGATTCTTCCTCGGGAATTCGCGAGCGGGAGCTGTCTCGGGTGCTGGCGCGGCTTGAGAAGAGCGAGAGCACGAAAGCGGTCGTTCTGCGCATCGATTCGCCCGGCGGGAGCGCCCTCGCGAGCGACCTTCTCTGGCATTCATTGATGAAGCTTCGCGCCAAGAAGCCGCTCGTCGTGAGCATCGGAGATATGGCCGCGAGCGGAGGCTATTACCTGGCCTCGGCGGGTTCAAAAATTGTTGCGGACCCCGGGAGCATCGTCGGGTCGATTGGCGTCGTGGGCGGCAAGATGACCTTCGGCGCCGCAGCGGAGCACTGGGGCGTTCACCACGAGGTTTTTGCTGC
Source organism: Polyangium aurulentum (assembly GCA_945875545.1). GTDB lineage: Bacteria > Myxococcota_A > Polyangia > Polyangiales > Polyangiaceae > CAIQDA01. Next base: position 10,880 of record CAMCKZ010000012.1, read on the forward strand.
AAGTCCCCAGGCGGGAGCAGCGAGCCGCGCGGCGTTTGAGTCGATCTTGGAGCCCTGGGATGCCCCGACCCGAGCGCGGGTGTTCGGCACGATGAGTGCAATCTACACATTGTTTTTGGCCCGCATCGCGGAGGGACGAGGCCTCACCGTGCAGGCCGTTGCACCGTCGGCGGAGGGCCGTATTTTTAGCGGTCGCCAAGCCCTCGATCGGCATCTCATCGACGCCCTCGGGGGCATCCACGAAGCGGTGCATTTGGCCCGCGAGCTGGCTCATTTGCCGGCCGACGCGGAGGTGTCGTTTCCGGATACCAAACACGGAATTATGCAATTTCTTGAGGGAATTGAGGCGTCTTCGGGGCATCATTCCGGGGCCGCGTTGACGGCCGAATCTCTGCGATCCTGGTCCCCCATTCGCGCCGCAGCCATGGAGGCATTGGGCCCGTTTGCGCCCCTTGCCGCGGGTGAGCGCACGGTCGCCGCCATGCCGTTCCGTCTTGAGGTTCGGTGAAGTCGAGGCCGCCGTTGGGAGACCGCGCCGGGCGTCGAAGCGCCGTTTCTCCACGCAGTCCTAAGACGGCCGTCATCGTGGCGACAGCGTCGCTGCTCACGGGCTGCCTCATGACGGCAACCATTCCCGATTTGGGGACCATCACCGAGGCTCGGCCCTTCATTTTGCGCGACCAAGTGAACCCGTCGCCGGAGCGCATTCAGACGGAGTTTCCCAGTGTTTTCAAAGTGCCGGTCGCGGTCAATGGCCCGACGTCGTCGTTTCAGTGGCGCGTCTACGTCGATTACGATCGCAAAGCGGCCTCGGGCTCCACGGGGGCACGATCGGAGATTTTGCAAACGAGCGGCCCGGAGCCCCTCAGCGCCGACAGCGTTCGCCGCATTGAGTTTCGCTTGGATGCTCCATCGTCGATAGGTGTAGGTTGCACGCTTGTGCAATTCTACGCGGCACGGGAATTCAACGACCGCGACAACCCGGTGACTTCACCCCAAGCGGGTCCTCCAGACTCGGTCAGTTGGCTTGTGGCCACGGGGCCTGATGGGTGCGCCGGAATCCCTTCCGATGCGGGAATTCCCTCAGATGCGGCTCCAAACTCCGACGCGCTCGTACCCCCCGCGCGTGATGGCGCCGGTCTCCCCGATGGCTCTTGATCGCCGCCTTGTCCTTGCGGTTTTTATGTGCGCATTTTTCGGCAACGCTTGCTCGCCGTCGCCGCCGGGGTCGGGGCCAAGCGCCGCTCTCGGGTGGGATTGCCCCACGCTGGCTTGCGACACTCTGGAGGCGTCGGCCCAGTGCACCTCGGGCGTCTGCACGAATGCCGGCGAAGGAGCGAACCGCCTCGTCGTCGTGCGGCTGCCGACCAATTCCAACAAGGCCCCTGGTGCGGTTCTTCTGGCAAATCCCTCGGTAAGCGCGTCGTGCCCCGACTGCATTTCGCTGCCGGAATTTTACGCCACGGAGCACGCCCTCGTGGTCGCGCGAGATGTGGCCAAGAGCTTTGGTTGGCCCGTGACGGGAGACGTTTCCGTCCCCTGCGACGTGACCCTGGAACCGCTGGTGCTTGGAAAGTACACGTTGTCGTCGCTCCTTCCGTCTCCGATTTCGCCGGTCTACGCCGAGGGAGTACACGCGGCGAGCGCGTCGTTGACTTGGCAGAATCCCTCGGGGGCCGCGGCCGCCGAGACCGCGCGAGCTCTCTTATTTCTTGGAAAATACCAAAGAAAGTTTATACCTAGGTTTCCGTACGATGAGGTATTACCGCCCTTCGCCGACACCGCAGAGGTCCCCGGGGTTCACGCTCTAGGCATTTCATCGGTAACGCTCGAGACCCTCGAGGTGCCTCTCATCGACCTGCCGGCGAAGCCCACCGCGGGGCCCTGGCGACTGTACCTCGCCGACGCCCAGGGCACGCGGCGCTCGTCGGTGGCGCGCGGCACGAAGTTCGCCGGCCCCGTGGTATTTCGGGTCCGTCGTGACGCGGCATATCCTGCAAATTCCCTGGATCTTATCGTCATTCCGGGCAACGAGTCGGTGACCTCGCCTCGGCTCGTTGTGCCCACTCCAGCGGCACTTCGCCGCGTCGCCTATCCTGTGCTGCCGCGCACATCGCTGCTGACCATTCGCGTGTCGCTGCCGAGCGGTGCGCCTGCGTCTGGGGCTTCGGTTTCGGTCCTAAGCTCGTCACTTCGGCAAAGCCTACTCGATCCAGACAGTGTATTCGCAGAGTATGCGTACGGGCAGGGTGAGGTAAGAGCCGATGCGGATGGTGTAGCGTCCGTCCGCGTGCCCTATGGAGTGCTCGCCGTGGTAGCCCGCGCGAAGTCAAATGCGCAGCTTAGCGTCGCAAAAACCCTCGATTTCGCGGTCACCGTTCCGACGCTGGCCATCGCCCTGACGACCTCCGCCCGGCGGGTCGTGGGCGGCACGTGCGCGTTCGTGGGCGGGCTCTCCCTCGGGGCCGGGGCGCAAGTCGAGGCGCGGGCGCTCGGCGCGGACGTGGGCCCGCCGTCGTTCCGTCGCATTTCTTCCACGACCGCCGAAGACGGGTCATTCGAGCTTCAGCTTCCGGATGGCGCGTTTTCGTTTTGGTTTCACCCGCCCCAAGGTTCGCCGCTCTACGAATTGAGCCTCGGCGAAGACAAGAGTTCGGCACTTCTTCTTGCCTCGCTGGACTGCCGCCTGCGGGCACCGGTGCGGCGATCCCTGACAATTCTCGACGCAAATCCTCAGCGCGGTGCGCCGATCGGGGCGGCCCTCGTGGAGACATTTGGCCTACGGGGCGAGAGCTCGCCCGTGTGGCTCGGCGAGTCGGTCTCGCATTCTGACGGCAGGGCCGTCGTGTACGAAGCCCCGTAAGTTCAACGGTTGATGCTCGCTTGCCCGAGCAAATATGTTAAGGTTGCTAGCCAAGGAGGTGCTCGTGCGCGTCAATCGCATCGAACGGTTAGCAAATTTTTCATTGGGCCACGAAGTGGGGCTCGGCCGTCATCGCTCGGTAATGGCGCTGGCCGGCGTGGCGTACGCGTCGCAGCCGTCCGTCGATTGCACAACTCCTACTGGGTTTGATCCTTCCGCAGTTTCCTTGTTTGAAGCGATCGTCGAGGCAGCTTTTCTTGTGGCCACCGCCGATGGCATCTTCGACAACGACGAAAGAGAAGTGTTTTCGAGGGTTTTGGCAGCGGCTGCCGAGAATGCAGTCCCGCGTAGCGACATCAACGGCCTCATCGAAGAGCTCGGCGAAGTGCTCGCGACCGAGGGCCTTGAAGGCCGCATTGCGCACATTGCCGCAAAGGTTCACCGGCCCGAACAGAAAACCGCGCTCTTGCGCGTGGCGCTCCTCATTGCGCTCGCCAACGACGTGGTCTCCGAGACCGAAGAATCCGTCATCCGGCGCCTTTGCACCGCGATGGATGTGCCCCTCGCGGAGGCGCGGCAAATTCGTTTGGAGCTGACCGAGCTCATGTACAAAGAGGCTCCGCCCGTTTCCGTCGGCGGTTAACGCGCCTAGCGAAGCGTGTGAAGCGTGTGAAGCGTGTATTGTGCACGCAATCAACCGTGGGCATGCGTGACGGCGCAAGCCCCGTCGTGACGGCCATCGTGGTTCGACAGGGCCTACGGCAGGTAGTCTGCCGCCATGCGGAAGAGGCTTGCTTCGTCGGGTTTTCCCTCGCTTTCAACGCGATCGGCGAGATCCACGAGCACGACCCGCGTTCGCTCGCGAAGCATAGGTCGCCGGCTTTCGCTCGCGTCTTCGAGGCGCGCGAGGAGCAGCGCAAGGAGCTCATGACCTCGGCCCAAAGTCGTCAGGGCTTCGGTCAGTTCGTCGGCCACGGCGTCGTCCGTCGGATCGAGTTGCAAACGCTGAATCAGTTCGGCGGCCCGTTGTTCGAGGCCCGCGTCGTTGCCCGTCGACGGGTCTTCGAACGACATATCAAGGGCCTGACCAATGCCCTCCAGCGGGTCGCTCGCGCTCACGTCCGCGTGGGAATCTGCAGGCAGTTCGATAGATTCGGACGCCTCGGTTGGAAGGAGCGTTGCGGGCTCCACAGCCTCCACAGCCTCGGTGCGTGGGGCAGGGGCACCTTCCGGAGCCGCGATCGATGGTTCTTCGCCCGCGAACGGAGACGCGGATGGGAATGCCAGCTCCGCAGAAATATGCCTGTAGAATACACGTAGAGCGGCGTCTGTTGGACGAAGTTCCATGCCGACGGAGGCGTGGGCCTGGGCCGCGAGTATGTCGTGATGCTGATGGCGTTCGAAGCGCGCCGCTTCGAGAAGGCCGCTCGCGACGAAATCGCCCCGAACGCGGGAGTCCGCCGGGACGCGAAGGCGCGCCAGTTCGCGAAATTGAGCGTACGCCACGCCGGCCCCCAGAATGTCGCCGAGGGCCGCCCGCCACCGACCCTCGTGCAGACGGGCCTCCAATGCCTCGTTTGCTGCCCCGGGAATGCGCCTTACACGCGCGATTGCGCCCGGGAGGTTGTCGAGGCCGTCTGCGAGCGCCTTGGCCAAGGCGAGGGCGATAGAGGCCGTTGGGAGCGACGCCTCTTCAGCCTTCTCCAAAGCGCGATGCAGGAGCGCCACGCCCCGCGCGATGCGGCGCTCTTGGATCATGGCAGTGCCGAGGCCCGCCAATGCAATCGGATCGTCCGGGACGCGGGCGAGGGCGCGTTCAAAAAGCGCGATGGCCTCGCCGCCAAAACCGCGCGCGCTGGCGGATTGCGCCGCAAGAAGCCAAACCTCGTATTTCTCCGCGGCCCCGCAGAGCATGGCGTCGAGGTGTTCCGTCGAAGCTCGGGCCTCTCCCGGCCGCCCCGCCGCGTAGGCAACGCGCACGCGCGCGCCGTGAAGGCATGGGTCGGTGGGGTCGCGAACGATGGCGCGATCGAGCCAATCGAGGCCGTCGAAGGGCTGATCGCAGAGCGTTGCGGCCCTGGCAAAACATGCCGCCCCCACCCAAGCTACGTCGTCGCGTTCCGCGGAAAGCGTGTAGGTTGCAAGTGCAGCGGGTACGTCGCCGGTTTCTTCGTGAAGCGAACCTGCGAGCCCGCCGTCGAGGGAGCGTGCCGTTCGAGGCGAGCGCGCGAGGCTTGAGAGGGCGGCCTCGGCGCGGTTTCCGGCGTGCCTGTCGAGGTCTGCGACGAGATGCAACAGCGAGGCCTCATGCGGGGCTATTTCCAGGGCATCGAGGACCATCGCCCGGGCGCGCGGCAGATCGTTGGCCACCAATGCGTCGTCGATCAGCGCCTGCGAGAGGTGCAGTTCCCGGGCGCGCAGGACGTGCTCATGAAGCTCGGGACCGGCGTCTTTCGACGCAACGATGGAGCCTGCGCGATGGGCCGTGGCGTACCACGCGAACTGCATTGACTCGATGGCCGGCATGCGAACGCCCACATCGGGAAGGATGTATTCTGCAACCTTCGCCGGAATGGATTCAAGGGCAAAGCGTCCGCCTTCGCGGTCCGCCAGGCCGTGCGTCGCGGCGTCGACCGCGCGGAGGGCGAGAACGCGGGCGGGCGCGGCCAAATCGACACCGCGTGCCCGAAGAATGTGAAGCCGAACGCCTCGTTCGCACGGGTCGATCACGAGGTCAAAAGCGAGGACCGGGCGCGGACCCACTGCGAGCGCAGACTGCCCCGTTCGCACCGCGATGCGGGCGCCCCAAGGTTCGACGGCGAGCCATATTTGCGGCAAGGAGGTGGACAGAATTCCGCGAAAAGCCCGTGCCAAATGCGGCACCAATCGCTCGCTGTCGAGGTCGAGTTCGAGGCGCGACAAGAGCCCGCGCCGGTGCCGAAATCGCGCGACCCCGCCGGAGACATCGACGGGAAACGGAAGGCCCGGAAGGTGAATGGAAAGATCCACAAGCCTCACCGGGCCGAGGGGCACGTCGTTGTCGAGCTCGATGGCGACCCCGCCGCGGCCAATCGCGAGGCGCAGCGAGGCCAAGGTGACGCTCGAATGAACCCCGGGCACCTCGGGCGAATCGTGCGCGATGGCCCCAGTCGCCGCGCCTGCCGCGCCTGCCGCAGCGGGGCTCGAACCGGTGGGGCGCAACGGTTTCGTCGAGCGTGGGGATCGCTGTCGAGGAGAGGTCATGACGAGGGTGCGCGAAGAGTCCACGGGATCATACCACGCGGGGCCGGAGACTGCGCGTCGTGCGCGTTTTCGGCGGCGAAATGCGCTGCATTACCCACGCGATGCGGGCGCGATTGCTTTCGCCCACTCGGGCACGGGTTTTGCGTTGCCGAGCGGCCTGTTGATGATGGCCGCGGGTGCCGTCGCGGTTAGCCGCTGGGTTTCTTCACGGCCCACGCGCTTCTCGAGCGCGTCGAGGGCCTTCGCGATGGTCTCAAGGTCTTCAGGCTTGTGCGAATCGGAGCAGGCCGCTTCGTAGGCTTCGTCGTGCAGCAGTTTCTCGGCGGCTTTTTGCGACGCGAGCCCGTATTTTCCGACGAGAGACGCGACGTCAAGCAGGAGCGCCGCGCCGGCGTCGAGGAAAGGATCGAGGCAAGAGTCGTCCTTCCACACAGGTTCGTAGCGCTCAGGATGCGCCAAGACGACGAGGAATCCTGCGCGGCGCAGATCGAACAGCCTGTTGGCGAACTGCAGCGGAAATCCCCGGGGATTCACCTCCACCAGGATCGAACCGCCGCCGCGGTACGGCACGCCGCCGCCCGCCATAATGCGCCCGTAGACGACGTCGTCGAACCAGTGCTCGCTGGCCAGCGACACCAACGGGATTTCCGCGGCGGCAGCGGCCACGAGCGGAGCCATTGCGGCGTACCCGTCGCGGATCGATGTGCAATCGTTCTCAAACATTCCGGGCCGCATGTGCGGTGTGGCGACGACCTCGGTGTAGCCCAGCGCTTTGAGGCCCCGGAGCATCGTGATGCCTTGCTCTGGGGAGCGCGCACCGTCGTCGATGTCGGCGATCCAATGGCAGTGCAAGTCAATGCGCCCGCCGCGGGATGGCGAGGTCGTGGAGGGCGTCGGCGTTGAAGTAGACGAAGTATGCATATGCAGTAGTTGTGAACGATACCTACGGCATACGCTTAGCAATGCGCTGCACGAGCCCCGACCCGTGAAAGAGGACGTCGAGGCCCTTGGAGAAGATCTTGTAGGACGTAGACGAGTAGGGAAACCACAGGGGATCGCGCGATGGCATCGGCATGCGCCCGTAGTTGACGTGGCGCTTGTCGCACATCTCGCGGAGCGAATCGTCGCCGTGAACGCGCCCAAATCCGGACTCTTTGATGCCGCCAAACGGCGTCTCGCAGGCGCCGTAATTGAGCATCACGTCGTTCACCACCACGCTGCCCGCTTCGATCTTTTCGGCCACGCGCAAGGCGCGTTCGCGGCTCTTGGAAAACACGTAAGCGTTGAGACCAAGGTGCGAATCGTTGGCGAGCGCAATCGCTTCTTCGTCGCTGTCGACGCGTTGTATCGGCACGATGGGGCCAAAAATCTCTTCGCGCATCACGTTCATGCCGTGGTGGCATTCGCTCAGCACCGTGGGCTGAAAATAATTGCCTGCACGATGCACGCGTTCGCCGCCCGCAATAATTTCTGCGCCCTTCGAGACCGCGTCGGCGATGAGCGCCTCGGCGACGTCTATCTGCTTCGGGAAGATGATGGCGCCGATGTCGATAAAGCTTTTTGACGCGTCTCCTTGCTTCAGGTCGCCGACGAGCTCGCGAATGCGCCGCACAAGGGGATCGTGGATGGCGCGATGGGCGTACACGCGCTCAACAGAAATGCACGCCTGCCCCGAGTTGCAAAAACCCCCGTAAACAATGCCGCGCGCCGTGCGTTCGATGTCGCAATCGGAGAGGGCGAGGAGCGGTGCTTTGCCGCCGAGTTCCATGACGCACGGCACGAGTTTCGCGCCGCATGCCGCTGCGACGCGTCTGCCCGTCTCGACGCCGCCCGTGAAAATAAGCTTCTGAATACCCGCTTCGATGAGGGCCTGGCCCGTGGCACCGTCTCCGGGAATGACCTGAAAAAGGTCTTCTGGCAGGCCCGTGCTGTCGAAGATTTTCTTGGCCTCGAGAGCGATGAGCGGAGTGACTTCGCTCGGCTTCACGATGACGGCGTTGCCCGCAAGGAGGGCCGGAATGACGTCGCCCATCGGAATCGCGAAGGGAAAGTTCCACGGCGAGATGACCCCAATCACCCCCTTGGGTGCATAGTGCACGTAACTTTTTCGGTGCACCAGAAAGTGCAGCGAGATGTCTTGGTGCGAAAGAATGCGCTTGGCGTTGTGGGCGAAATAGCCAGCAAGATCAGCCACAACGAGCACCTCGTGCAGCAGCGCTTCGTTCCGCGGTTTGCCCGTTTCACGCACGAGGGTGTCGACGAGGCGGTCGGCGTTGTCGACGATGGCGTCGCGAAAACGCAAGATGCGCTCGGCGCGTTCTTCGATGGGCATGCGCGCCCAAGCTGTTTGCGCCCGCTTCGCTCGTTGCATCGCACCGCGCACCTCGTTCGCGGTGGTCACCGGCACCGCGGTCAGCGGTTCGCCGTCGGCGGGCGAAAGGTTTCGCAGCATGTTGCGCGCGGCGGGCGGATCAACCGGAGCGGGCGTTGACGACGCGCCGGCCTCAATGGCCTTTTTCTTGCGGGAATCGAGGGAAGTAACGGTCGCCATGGCAGCTCGCGGGGCAGAAGAAGAACGATGCCCGGGAGCATGTAGCGCATCGGTGTATTCGTCAACGGCTCGACAACCATCGCCGTCGATTATGGGCGCGGGGGCGCGCTTTGGGAGCGTCCGGGTTTAACGCCGGAATTCTACGCGGGTCGTGCGGCGGCGCGGCTCGCGAGCAACTTCTCGAAGGCGTCTTTGTCGGTCGCTTTTTCCAGCGCGGCCCCTGCGGAAATGATGTGGTTGTCGAAGAGTTTTGCGAGCGCCATGTCCATGGTTTGCATGCCCTGGGCTTGACCCGCTTGCATCACGTTCGGAATTTGAAAGGTCTTGCCCTCTCGAATCATCGACGCGAGAGCCGGTGATCCCAACAGAATTTCGAGACACGCGATGCGGCCTTTGCCGTCTTGGGTTCGCAAAAGTTGCTGCGCAACCACGCCCGCGAGACTCTCGGCGAGCATGCCGCGAATCTGGCCCTGTTCGTCCGTGGGAAAGGCGTTGAGGATGCGGTCGATGCTCGCGGCGGCGCTGTTGGTGTGCAGCGTTCCGAAGACGAGAATGCCGAAACTCGCGAGCTGCAAGGCGAGTTTCATCGTCTCGTTGGTGCGAAGTTCTCCAATGAGAATCACGTCGGCGTTTTCGCGCCCGGCGCTGCGAATCGCGCTGGCAAAGCTCGATGCATCGCGGCCAACCTCGCGGTGCGTGACCTGCGCCGCCTTGGGTTGATGCACAAATTCCACGGGGTCTTCGACCGTCAGAATGTGGCAGGCGCGCGTGCGGTTGATGAAGTCGATCATGGCGGCCAGCGTGGTCGATTTGCCGGAACCCGTCGGGCCCGTGACGAGCACAAGGCCACTCGTGCGTTCGGCCAATCTTTGCACCGCTGCGGGACACGACAGATCGTCGAGGGATCGCACGGTCGTTGGAATCGTGCGAAAAACAGCCCCGGGACCGGTTATTTTCCAAAAATAATTCGCGCGCAAACGCAGCGTTTCTCCGTGGTCGATGGCAAAGTCGAGGTCCTTGTCTCGAAGGAAAATCTCGCGTTGGTCCGGATCGAGAATCTCCAAAAGCATCGACAGAAGGTTCTCGACCCCGATGGCCTCGGTTGCCGTTGGCCCGAGTTCGCCGTTCACGCGAACCATCGGCGGCAAGTCGGCTGCAAGGTGCAAATCGCTGCCCTTACGCGCGATGAGTTCGTCGAAAAGGAGTCGGATCGCGGCCATCAGCTGTTCTTTCGAAGGAGCAGTTGCTTCGTATCGGTGGGTTGCCCGGATTGACCCGGGGCTCCGGCTTGGCCTGGCCCCCCGTCCACGGCGTCAGCGGCGCCGCTGCCAAGTGCTTTGATCGCGTTCTCGAGTTCGGCCGGGTTTTCAGCGACCTGAATGGCTGCCTGCGGTGCGACAACTCCGGCCCGTACAAGCTCGAAAAGGGAGTCGTCGAGGCGTATGATTCCGAGGGCCTTTCCGCGCTGCTGCAAACTCGTGATTTGATAGGTCTTTTGCTCACGAATGAGATTCCACAGCGGTACCATTCCCGGGAGAAGTTCGACCGCTGCGACGACTCCGCTCCCGTCGGCCCGGGGCACAAGGCGTTGCGCCAAAATGAGCTTGAGGCCCCCGGCCAGTGTCAGGCGGACCTGGGGCTGCTCGCCGGGCGGAAAGAGGTCGATGAGTCGATCGATGGTTTTGGCGGCAGACGGCGTGTTCATGGTGCCGAGCACCAAGTGCCCGGTTTCGCTGGCAACGAGGGCCATGCGCACCGTTTCGAGATCGCGCAATTCGCCCACCACGATGACGTCAGGATCCTCGCGCAGGCATGCTTTGAGCGCGCTCGCAAAACTCTTGGTGTGCTCTCCGACCTCCCGCTGAGAGATGATCGCACTGCGTGCAGTATGCACATATTCGATCGGGTCTTCCACGGTGATGACATGGTGACGCGTTTGCTCGTTCAGCATGTTAACGAGGGCCGTCATTGTCGTGGTTTTTCCGTGGCCGGTCGGCCCCGCTATGACAATGAGGCCTTGGTGGTAACGCAAGGCTTTTTCCGCGCCGGGCGGGAGACCGAGCGCCTCAAGGGAGGGCGTCACGCGGGCAATGATGCGCATGCAAAGTTTGAGGCCCGTGCGTTGGCGCACCAGGTTCGCGCGCACACGTCCGGCGGGGCCCAAATCCAGGGCGAAGTCCGCGGTGCCGTCGGCGTCAAACGTCGCTCGAAGGCGCTCGGGAATGAGCGGCATGGCCAGGGCGTCGAGCACCGCTGAACCCAGAACGTCACCGATGGGTCTCAGCAGCCCAGCGACGCGGACGAGGGCCGGGCGATCCGCCACAAGATGGAGGTCGGTGGCATGGAGGCCGTGCGCACTGTGCAGCATGCTCGAAATGCTGGAATCATCCCACTCGAGGGCCGCAATAGGCTCTTCAACGGGCGACGACTCACGCCCCGGGGGTGGCGCATTATCGCCGGCATCAACGAGCTTGATGCGCACCTGCACGACGCCGGATCGCAAAGTGGCCGTGATCGAAATGCGACCGACGCCGTCGCAGCGAAAGGCCCATTGGCAGGTCTTTTCGCTCAGATTTTCGACGTGGCGGCTGCCCCCGCTGACGAAGAGCAATTCGATGAGCTCTTCGTTCGAGATCGCGAGGTCGTCGATCGCGCGGTAGCCCTCGTCGACGAGCACACACGGAAGCCTGCCGCCCGCCAGTGCCACTTCGCGAACGCCCGCATGGCGCAAGTAACCGACGAGAGGGGCCAGTTGTCGCATGCGGGGAGAATAACGTGCTCGCGAAACGCTTCGCGAGCACCATTTTATTCGACGTCTCTTTTAACGCCCCGCGAGCCGCGCGAAAGGCTTCGCCCCGGCGTAGATCGCTGCGGTACCGAGCGTTTCTTCGATGCGCAGCAGTTGGTTGTACTTTGCAACCCGGTCCGATCGGCAGAGCGACCCGGTCTTGATTTGGCCCGCGTTCGTGGCGACGGCGAGGTCAGCGATGAAGGTGTCTTCGGACTCGCCGGACCTGTGGCTGATGATCGACGCGTACCCGAATTCGCCTGCGAGCCGGATGGTGTCGAGGGTTTCGGTGAGCGTTCCGATTTGATTCAGCTTGATCAGAATCGCGTTCGCGGTCTTGGTTTGAATGCCGCGTTGAAGGCGCTCAACGTTGGTCACAAAGAGATCGTCGCCGACGAGTTGCACGCGAGAACCCACGGCATCTGTGAGAAGTTTCCAGCCTTCCCAGTCGTCTTCGGCGCAGCCGTCTTCGATCGACACGATGGGGTAGGTGGCGCTGAGGTGCGCGTAAGTTTTGATGAGCTCGTCGCGCGTGATCGACTTTTTATCGAACGTGTAGAGCCCGGTTTTCTTGTCGAAGAACTCGCTCGCCGCGCAGTCGAGGGCGAGAGAAATTTCGGTGCCAGGCTTGTACCCGGCCTTCTCGATGCCCAGAAGCACGAGCTGGAGCGCCTCTTCGTTGGTGGCCGCGCGCGGAGCAAAACCGCCCTCGTCGCCGACGGCGGTGGTCATTCCTTTTTCTTTGAGAATGCCCTTAAGTGCATGAAATACTTCGGCTCCTGCCCGAAGGGCTTCCGAAAATGTTGGGAGACCGTGGGGCACGATCATGAACTCTTGAATCTCAAGGCCGCTGTCGGCGTGCATGCCGCCATTAAGAATATTCATCAGTGGCGTGGGCAACACGCGCGCGACTGCTCCACCGAGGTAGCGCCACAACGGGAGGCCGTCTTCGTTTGCGGCCGCGCGGGCGGTTGCCAAAGACACGCCCAAAATCGCGTTGGCCCCGAGCTTCGATTTGTTCTTCGTGCCATCGGCTTCGAGGAGCAGGTTGTCGATGCCCACTTGGTCGTAGGGGTCGGCGCCGAGCACCGCGGGACCGAGGTGTTGAACGACGTTTGCTACGGCCTTTTGCACGCCTTTGCCGAGGTAGCGTTTCTTGTCGCCGTCGCGCAGTTCGAGGGCCTCGTGCTCACCGGTGGACGCGCCCGAAGGAACAATCGCGCGGCCCGTCCCCGTGTCAGAATCCACTTCAACTTCGATGGTCGGGTTGCCTCGTGAATCGAGGACCTCGCGTGCGCGAACCGCTATAATCTCGCTCATGGCCGTCTCCTTAGGTGGTGGTCGGATCTAGAGGCTACGCCTCGCGGTGCCGCAAGAAAAAAGAGAGCGACCCGCGCCAACGTCGGGCACACTTTTTTCGGTCGGGCCTCGTCACCCCGCGTGATCGCCCGCGGTCAAACGCTCCCAGGCCTGCCGAAGACCGTCCCATGTGGTCACCCGCGGTGCCGGGGGCAACGACGCGAGGAGTGTATTTCCGTAAGCCTTGGACGTGAGGCGGCGATCGAGGACCGCCACAATTCCCCGATCGCTTTCGAGGCGCAGGAGTCTTCCGAAGCCCTGTTGGAGCGCGATGGCCGCCGTGGGAAGCATGTATTCTGCAAACGAATTGCCACCGCGTTTTTCGATGAGCCGGCAGCGCGCTTCGTGGAGGGGATCGCTCGGAACGGGGAAGGGAATTCGGTCCACGATGACCATGCGGAGAGCCGGGCCGGGCACATCGACGCCCTCCCAAAAGCTGGCAGTGGCGACCAAGACCGCATTTCCGTCATCGCGAAAACGCTGTAAAAGCAGGTGCTTAGGCGATTCTCCTTGCACGAGAAGGCGCTCGCCCACGGCGGGACGAAGCGCCGCCTCAAAGACCCGCAGGGCCCGGTGCGACGTGCAGAGTACAAACGTTCCGCCGCCCGTCAACGCGACGAGTTCGCGGATGCGCGCGCTCGCGGCGCCGTCGAAAGCCGGGCTCGAAGGTTCGGGAAGGTCGGCCGGCAGGTAGAGAGCCGCGCTCGCCGCGACATCGAAGGGTGAGAGCACCCGAACGTCGCGCGCGTGGGCTGGAAGTCCGAGGCGCTCACGCAAAAAGCCGAAGTCGCGACGCCCGTTCGGGAGCGCCGTCGACAGGGTGGCGCTCGTCAGAATCACCGGCCCAATACGAGGAAAAAGCCTGCGCGAAAGCTCCGAACCCACTTGCACTGGAGCCACGGTAATCGTGACGCTTCGCCCGCGCATGGAGACGCCGACAACCTTCGCGCCGGTGCCGTCCGCACGCTCGCCGCTCTCGGGCACGTCGTCATCGGTTTCCCAGTGAGCGCCGAGAGCTGCGCCCACCGCGTCGAGGGCCCGGCGCAGGTCACCGGCGCGGCGCTCGGCCACCGCGAGAGCTTCGTCGGAGGGCGCCTCGTGGAGCGCCGATTCAAGAACGAAAAGCGTCTGCACGACCTCTTCCCGCGCCCCTTCGAGCGGGGCCGACCAGTCGGACGCGGTGATCGATCGGCTCTGGGTATTGCCAGCAAAATCCCTGGAAAGTAGCGCGCTGACCAGGGCGAAAAAAGTGCGCGAAGCCCCGTCCAAACTATGGGCCAGTCTCGTGACCCGCTCGGTGCCGTCGCGCTTGTTGGTCGCAGAGCGCCGCACCAGTTGGCGATGCACGTCGTTCAGGAGCTGGTCAACCTTTCCGGAGCTGAGCGCGCTGCCAAAAAATGTGGTGGCGACGTCTTCCAGTTGGTGCGCTTCGTCGATGACAAGAACGTCATACGATGGAAGTACGCTGGCATAGTCACGCACAGACGACGTACGTAGTGCAAGGTCCGCCATCAGCAGATGATGATTCACGATGACGAGCTGGGCATCTTCTGCATTTTTACGCATTTTGGTGATGAAACACCGCTCGTAATGCGGGCACGCGGACCCGAGGCGCGTCTCCGTCGAGCTCTCCACGGAGCGCCACATGAGCGAGTCGTCGGCGAGGTGCGTGAGCTCGCTTCGGTCGCCGGTGCGGGTCTCTTGGGCCCAAGCTTCAAGCTCCGCAAAACCGTCCGTCGGGTCGCCCCCAAGCGATGCATCGAGGCGCGCCTCTTCGAAACGGCGCAGGCAAAGAAAATTTTGAAGGCCCTTCACCAGCGCCACGCTCAGGGTGCGACCGTGCTCGGCCAAGATCGCCTCCACGAAGGGAACGTCTTTTCGCAGAAGCTGTTCCTGGAGCGCAATGGTCGCTGTGGCGACAACAACCTTGCGGCCTGAGAGAAGCGCCGGAAGCAGGTAAGCCAGCGATTTTCCTGTGCCAGTGCCCGCCTCCACGAGCAGCGGGCGATCCTCCGCAAGGGCCTCCATGACCGCTTCGACCATCGCGAGTTGGCCATCACGGGGCCTGTACGCAGGCAGGTGCCGCGCGAGGCTGCCGCCAGGAAGAAACAGCGTTCGCGCGTCCATGCTCGCTGGCTAGCGGACTGCCCACCGCCGTGGAAGGAATCCGTCGCGGCACGGCGCACGCTCACCGTCACCGGGCCCTTGCGTATGGTGAGGAAATCCCGCAAGGAGAGCCCCATGAGCGCATCGACTGAGGGCGGGTGGGTTGACGAGGCCGATTGGCTTCGCTTCGTCGAGTCGTGTCTCGTCACGATGCTCGAGGCCAGCGACGACGGTTTTTTCGTCTTCGACGCCGAGGGAATTTGCCGGATGATCGGCCGCAAAGCCGGTGAGCTATTGGACTTTGAGCCCCATGAGTTTGTCGGGCAAACAAGGCTTCACGTGCTCGAACTGATCGCCAAAAACACAGAAGATCCGCAGGGATTTCTCGCGAGCACGTCGCCGAACGATTTGCTCCAAGAGGGCGTCGTTCAGACGGAACTCGACGTCGTCAAGCCGCAGTCCCGGCACGTCGTTTGGCAAACCTATCCGATCACGCAAGAGGGTCGTGTGCGCGGGCGTCTGGCGGTGGCCCGCGATGTCACGAGGGAGAGGAGCACCGACCGGTCGATTCGCCAGCTTAAGGCGCGCGTTGCCGAGCTTTCACCCTTCGATGTGCTCACGGGGCTGCCCAACGCGCGGCGGTTCCACGAGGAGCTTGAGCGTGAACATTTGCGCAGCGATAGGCACTGGGAGCCGTACGCCATTTTGCGCGTAGCCATCGACGACGCGCAGGCTCTCGAAGCCGAACTTGGGCGCCCAACTTTCGAACGTCTCTTGGACGAGGCTGCCGTCGCCCTCCGCGGGGTTCGCCGCGATTACGATCTTTTGGCACGCATCGGCGCCTGCGATTTTGCGCTGTTGCTCCCCGGTGCTGGCCCCGATGCGGTGGAGGTTGTGCGGCTGCGCATCGAGGCGGCCGTGGCGATTCGCTGCGAAGAGCCAGGTGTACCACATCCATTTTCCGTATCGATTGGGGCTGCGGTGTGGCTTCCTCCGGCTAAGGAGTCCGCAGCCACTGTATTGGCAACGGCTAGTTTATCACTAGACGAGGCACTTCCGCGCGGGCCGCAAGGATTCATGAGCCGCACCGTGACCGATCGCACCGTCGCTCCGGTCGCTCCGGTCGCTCCGGTCGCTCCGGTCGCTGAGGGAGCCGATTCATGAGCCTCGCGCGCTTCGACGACAGGGCCGAAAGGGCCGTTCCTGCACTGCCGCTCCAAGACGGACGCACTGTAAATAACCTCGTTGGCGTGATGCAAAGGCTCCTCAGCGACGACGGTTGCCCGTGGGACCGCGAACAGACCATGGAGTCTTTGCGCAAGTACACCCTCGAAGAGGCTTGTGAGGTTATCGACGCCATCGATTCCGGGTCCAAAGAGGCGCACTGCGAAGAGCTCGGCGATCTTCTTTTGCAGATCGTTTTCCAAGCCGAGCTTCGTCGCCGCGAGGGCGCATTTGGCCTCGACGACGTGGTGGAAGCGGTCGTGCACAAGCTCGTGTTTCGTCATCCGCATGTTTTCGGCGACGTGAAGGCCGAGACGCCGGGCGAAGTTCTTGCCAACTGGGAAAAGCTGAAAGCCAAGGAAAAAGCAGGGCGCGGCCTCCTCGATGGCCTCGCGCGCAACCTCCCAGCGCTGCTCCGCAGTCAGCGCATCGGCGAAAAAGTGGAGCGCGTTGGCTTCGATTGGCCAAGCGTTGAAGGCTCGCGAGCGAAGGTCGCCGAAGAACTTCGTGAACTCGACGAAGCCATCGCGAGCGGCGACCCCGGCGCGGTGGAAGAGGAGCTCGGCGACACGCTGTTTGCGCTCGTGAATCTCGCGCGGCACGTCCGCGTCGATGCGGAGGGGGCCCTCCGGCGCACCGCCGACAAATTCGCCAAACGATTTAAACACGTGGAAAAACGCGTGCAAGAAGTGCATGGCGGTTGGGGCGAGGCATCGTCACCCAATCTGCCCCTCGACGTGCTCGACCGTTATTGGGACGAGGCAAAGGCCGCGGAACGCGCCAAGGACACCCCATGATTCCATCGACCACACCCGCGGGCACAGACCCTTCCGCCGTTCCATTTTTAGCGCGCACCCCCGAAGAGTGGGAACGGGAGGCACGGCGCCTCGGCGGTAAGCCGTTTCACGGTCGCCAAATTTTTCGTTCGATTCAATACCGCGGCGTCACGAACCCGCTCGAAATGCTGGATTTGCCCAAGGCTTTGCGCGAGCGGTTGGCCACCGAGGGGCTGCGCGATTCCGTCGAGGCGCTGACCGTACGCCGGTCCACCGACGGAACACGTAAAATACTCATAGGCGCACGGGACCAAGCCAACGTCGAGACCGTGCTCATCCCGGGTGTTACAGGGGCTCGTGGCCGGCTGCCTTCCCCCTACGACGCCGCCGATGCTGCCGCGGGCGGCGGCGGTGACGACGGCTACGGCCCCGACGACGACGGCCCCGGTGACGGCGCAGGTGAGGGCGAGGGTGAGGGCGAGGTCCAGACGGGCACGGCGCCCGACGCGCGCATTCGCGTAAGCCAGTGTATTTCCACGCAAGTTGGCTGCGCGATGGGCTGCGTATTTTGCGCGAGCGGCGTTGCCGGTTTCAAGCGCCACCTCGATGCGGGCGAAATTGTGGGGCAGGTCTTGCTCGGGCGGCGGCACCTGGACGACGACGAGCGCTTGTCGAACGTCGTCTACATGGGCATGGGCGAGCCGCTCCATAACTACGATGCCACCGCACGGTCACTGCGCATACTGACCCATCAAGACGGCATTTGTCTGTCTACGCGGCGTATTACCGTATCAACGTCAGGGCTGGTGCCTGAAATTTTGAAGCTGGGTGAAGATTTTCAGGGCAACATCGGCCTAGCGATTTCGCTGCACGCGGTGAGCGACGAGCGAAGGTCCGCGCTGATGCCCATCAACCGCAAGTACCCCATCGCCGAACTGATGAGTGCACTCCGCAAGTACCCGTTGCCGAAGCGCCGCCGCATCACCATCGAGTACACGCTCGTTTCCGGGCAGAACGACACCCCCGCCGAGGCCAAAGGGCTGACGAAACTTCTGGCGACCTTGCCCGTGAAGATCAACCTCATCCCGATGAATCCCATCGACGCCTCGACCCTCGGGCCGCCTCCGATGGCGGGCGTGCTCAAGTTCCAAAAGATTCTCGTCGACGCGGGTTTTTCCTGCTTTATCAGGCGTCAGCGCGGAGAAGACGTGGATGCCGCCTGCGGGCAGCTCGCGCTTTTGGGGGCCAAGCCCAAGGTCAAACGCTCTCTCGGCGTGATCTAAGAAACGCGCCCTGGGGAAACGGGCCGGTCACCCGCCCACCGAAAGAGACACCACTGGGGGCTCGTACTGCCTCATGGCGCGGCGCAAGACCGCCAAGGCATGGTCTCGCCCGTAAAGCTCTCCGACTTCGCTAAATTTGCCTTCTGCGCGCTTGTAGTCGCTGAAGAATCGGCGAATCTCGTCGAGCAACTGAGGCGAGAGTTCTTCGACGCCCTTCAAGTGGCACCACATGGGGTCGTCGAGGGCGACGCACAGCAATTTGTCGTCGCCGCCTTTGTCGTCGCGCATCGCGAAGCCACCAAGCACGCGCGTGCGCACAATGGTGAGCGGCGGCAGCGGTTCTTGCATCAAGACGAGGGCATCGAGGGCGTCCGTGTCGTCGCCGAGGGTCTGCGGAAAAAAACCGTAATTCAGCGGGTAATGCACCGCCGCGTGCAACACGCGATCGAGGGCAAGAAGCCCGGTCTTTTTGTCGATCTCAAACTTCAGTTTCGAGCCCGCGGGAATTTCGATGATGACCGGTGCCATCGCATCGACGGGTTCAACGCAGGGCACGTCGTGGAGCGGATGCATGGTCCCAGCGTAACCCGGCGCGCGCTGAAAACGTAACCTGATTGAAGGGCGCCGCTGCAATTCGCGCACTAAGAACTAGGAGCAAATTACCTGGGTTTAAGCTCTGCGTCGCAGGCCGTCTTGGCCGAGCGGGCCCGCTGGGCGCACGAAATCTTTTCACCCTCGCCGCACGCCGCGAGCGCCTTTTTTTCCGCGTCTGAGCACAGGGCGTAGCGGCCCTTGGTGATCGCCGCATCGACGTGTTTGACCGCCGAGATGTCGAAATCGGACGCGATGGAGTCGGCGAAATCAAGTGCATCTTGCACCCTGTTTTCGCGCACCATCGCGCCGGCGCGCGGCCCTCCAAGAACGGCAAGGCGCGCAACGCAGGCCTTGGCGGCGGCCACAATCGGGTCGGCGGCCGGCGCTTGGAAACGATAGAGGACGGTGCAAAGGCGCCGCAGCGGGTCCCAGTCGGCGTCGGTCGCGACTTTGGAGAACGCCGTTACACGCGCCTGAAGCTCTTTTTTTGCTGCAGATTTGCACTCGTCGGTGCCGTGCGCGCAGGCCGACACGAGGCTCGTTCCGTCTTGAACCAGGCCCTCGGCGCCGGCGCGTTTTTGGTGCACGTCCTCGCCAAGGGGATCGCCCTGGGCAGCGACGGCAAGGGTCGACGAGAAAATCGCAACCAGAAAAGCGCGGAGGACGAACATGGTTCTGAAATACCGATTTGTGGTGAGTTGATAAAGGCCGTTAGTTGGCCGAGCCGCGGTGATTCTGCCACCGTTGCAAACGTGTTGGCCGCGCTCGGGAGATTCGTGCTGCGTCCGCTCGGTGATACCCTCGCCGCGCTGGCGGTCCCGTATTTTGCCTTGAAAGCGCGCGCATTGGAAGGGCGGAGAGGCCTCGGTCTCTCGCTTCGCGTCGCTCTCCAACAGGTGTATTTTACAGCCGTCGAGCCGTTGCCGGTCTTCGCGTTCATTTCCGTCGTCGTCGGCGCGGTCCTTCTCCTCATCGCCAGTGCCCTCATGCAGCCTCAAGGCTTGGCGCCGCAGCTGCCTGCCCTGATGACGCCGGCGATTGTGCGCGAGGTCATTCCGCTCCTCCTCGGTCTCGTCTTGGTGGCACGCACGGGCACCGCTGTAACGACGGAAATCGGCACGCTTCGCATCACCCACGAACTCGATGCCCTCGAGGCGGCCCGCATGAATATCGACGCGTACGTCGTTCTGCCGCGGGTCATCGGACTCACCGTCGCGGGCGCGGCGTTGATGGTGCTTTCGGGCCTCGCGGCCCTCGTGGGCGGGGCCATGTTCGCGTCGCTTTCTCCGCACATTGCGCGCGTTGTAACGGTGCCCGCGCTCCTCGCCCAACTCACGACGCGGGCCCTCGTTACGACCGCCGCGAAGGGCGCGACCTTTGGGTTTCTCGTGGCCTGCATCGCGTGCCGCCACGGTTTGGCCGTGAAGAATTCCAGCCGCGAAATTGCTGTGGCCGGCGGGCGCGCCACGCTCCAGTCGACGCTGGCGTGTTTTGTCGTGGATGCCCTTTTCATTCTCGGGGATCTTGATTCGTGAGAGGCGCAGCCTTGGAACTTCAGCACGTTTCCGTGATGGGTGACCGGCCCCTCGGCCCTATCGATCTGTCGGTCGGCGAGGGCGATGCGGTCGTCGTTCTGGGTCTGCCCGGGGCCGGCAAGACCTCGCTCTTGCGGCTTTTGTGTGGCCTCGATTTTCCCTCTGCGGGCACCTTCAAACTCTTCGGCGGAAGCGTCGAAACCCTAGGGTATTTCAGGCTTAGAGCCCTTTTCGACCGGGTTGCCGTCGTCTTCGATCGCGGCGGTATTTGGGCCAATCGTACGGTAGTCGAAAACATCGTATTACCGATGGCATACAGGCTCAATCGAAGCGTCGTTAGTCTCGTCACCGATCCGCGATTTGACATGCTCCTCGAGGCCTTCGAGCTGCGCCAGGCCTGCGACGCAACCACCATGAGTCTCGACGAGTCCGAGAAGCGGCGGATTCTCTGGGCCCGTGCACTCTACACCAATCCAGACGTGCTCCTCGTTGATGAAGCCCAGAACGGAATTTCCCGCGCGCACGCCCGTTCCATCGCCCAGCTTTTGGCCGACGAACGCCGAAAACGCAACATGACCATTGTCTACACCGACGCCGATGGCCGCATCGCTCCGTTCGAAGCCGACCGCCCCGTGGTGATGCACGAGCGTCGATTGATTCCTGGTGCCGTGCGCCTTCCTGAGGCTTCGCAGGCCGCGCCAGGCACCGTCGAGGGCTGCCCGTGAAGACGCCGTCCACGACCTTTGAACGCTTGGCGGGAGCGCTGCTCATCGCGACCCTTGGCGCGGCGTACTGGAGTCTGGCGAAGGCGCGCAAAGCGGGACAAAATGCAGGAGATGACGTGGTTCTGGAGGCCCAGGCCGAGCGCTTGGCCGGGGTCGTGCCGGGCTCCGCGGTGCGTCTTCGGGGGGTGGATGTGGGCTCGGTTCGCGCGGTGAAACTTGGGTCTCCCGGCGATGGCGCGAGGCCCGTTCTCATCACCATGGCGGTGCAGCGGGACGCCGTGGGTTGGCTCCACGAAGACGCGTTGGCGAGGGTCGTTTCGCCGCTTGTGGGTGCCGCCGCCATTGAGCTCGTAGAAGGGGTTGGAGCGCCGCGAACAGCAGGGCGGATCATGGACGTGAAGCTCGACGCCAGTTTGGCCGATGGTATTGGAAATATCCTGCAAGACGTCCACGGTTTCGACTCCAAAATCGCTACCATTTTGGCGAATATTGAGGTCGTGACCGAGGGCATGAAGGTGCTGTCTTCGGACCTCCAAGACACCTCAAAACCCATCGGTGCCCTGGTGCGAGACGAGGCCATGACGAAGAAATTGCGAGGCACTCTCGAAGACGTACGGGCCCTCGCCGCAGACCTTCGTGTCGTGGGACTGGCTGCCGCCTCGCCGAGCGACGGGGTCCCGGCAATGCTCGCCACCACCCTCGAAGTGACAAAGAACGTGCAGACTGCAACCGTTTCGTTGCGCGATGAAACACCAAGGATTCTTCAGGGCGTTGTGCGCATCGCGGGGGAAATGGAGCGCCTCGTAAAGGCCCTTCAGTCGTCGGCCGATCTGGCACCGGAGGCCATTGCTTCGTCGATTGTCGTCCTTGGGGAAACGGAGCGCACGCTTTTGGCGGTGCAGAAAAATTTCTTGCTCCGCGGCCACGTGGAACCGAAACAGGGAACCTCCGGCGTTGGCACACCGCGAAGCCCGCGTGAGGAGCAAAGGCCATGATGCTCGCGCGCCCACCGTTCCCTCCGCGCCTGCCGCGCCTGCCGCGCCTGGCGTGCCTGCCGTGCCTGGGGCGGCTTCCACGAGCGGCGACTTTCGCGGTCGCCGCGGCAACGCTCGTCGCGGGTTGTGCTGCGGAACTCCCTGTATTTCGTGCGCGCGCGAGTTCGCCGCAGAACGCTATCGGGGTCACACTGCTCCTTCACGGCAACGAGAGCGCGGCGGAGGCGGCCTTCGATCGCGCCCTCAGCGATGCCCTGCGCACGAACGACCCGGACGCGGAAATTGACGCGCGCTTGAACCTCGCACTCATGGCGACGGACCGCCGCGAAAACGATCGCGCCGTTCATCATCTGGTGCTGGCCGTCGACCGCATGTTGACCTGGCCAAACCTCGACACGGAAGATCGGAGCGTCAGTTTTCTCACCGCTGCGGAACTCATTTTCGCGGTGGGTCAGCGCGAAATGAGTGAGCTTTTGCACGCTCGGGCCCTCAGTCTTGGGGAAGATGCGGGTCACTTGCTGGCCCTTGCCGCATGCGCTCGCGGAGGTGCGCGAGGCGAGCAGTCGGACCATGCGATTCGGCGTTTCGAGACTGCGGCACGTGACGCGGTGCACTTGCGAATCCTTCGTTGCGAGGCCCACGCGGCCATGCAGCGTGGCAACACAGACCTTGCTTTGGCCTACGCCGACAGGGCCATCGAGGTGGACAAACGGGGCCACGATACGCGCGCGTTGCGCGACGATTTGGCCCTCGGCGCGCGGGCATTGGAGCAGGGCGAACGCAAGGAAAAAGCACTTTACCGCTGGCTCGAAGTGGCCCGGGTCGATGCGGCGATGGCGCATCAAGCGGGTCTCGAAGAAGTGGCCGCAGTCCTTGCGACGATCGCGTCGTCGGTGTCGCCGATGGATCGCGCGAGGGCCGCCGCCGTCATGGGCGATCTTCGCGATCGACTCGCGCTGCAAGGTCAGCGCGGCATGAAGAAGTAGGCGAGGCCGCCGAGGGCGACGACGAGGACGAGGACGACGGCGGGTACGAGCCGCGATGGGGCGTGCGGCGCGGCGTCGATTGGGGTTTGGGTGAGCTCGGGGCGCACGTCAGCGACCGTCCAGGAGGATGGTGGATCGTCAGGAAAAACCCTGCGTTTCTGCTCCGCTAAGAGGCTGCCGCGCACGGCGCCGTCGAAAGCTTCGCTGAAGGATGGGGCCAGCTCGTGAACGTGCGCTGCGGGGCCGCGGCCGACCGCTTGGAGCAGCACCAATGGTTCTGTGATGAAGCCAAAGGGATTTCGCCCCGTCGCCACCTCGAACGCAATCACGCCCCATGCAAAGATGTCGCTCTCGGCGCAGGGGCTCGCTCCCAAGAATTGTTCCGGCGCAAGGTACGACAAGGCACCGCCTGTGGCCCGCGAGCGCGTGAGGGTGGGGCCGAACGTTCGGGGGCCGCCACCCGAGGAAAGGCTGGCCCTTATGCGATCTGGGCGCCCGGCGATGGCCGCAAGGACGGCCCGCCCCGTGGTCGTCACCAGGATGGTATCCGGGGTGAGATCGCCGTGCAGAAGGCCTGTGGTGTGCAGGGCACGGATGGCGGTCATCACGTCATGAAGAAACTGCGAGCGGTCTTTCGCGGACCACGACCGATCCTGAACCTTGGCGGGAAGGACGGCGGCGAAAGTCTCCGCGTACACGAGGAAAAAAGCGTCGCCAACCTCGTGCACAGCGGTCACCGACGCGATGTGCGGAGCTAGGGAAATCGCGTGAAATTCTTCGAGAAGGGCCGGAGTATCGCCCGCGGGTCGCCGCTCGACGGTGTGCCGCGTGTTCGCCGCGTTGTCTTGGTACTCGGCGAAGGCCTCGGAACCATCGAGCGCGCGCACAAAAGAAAGAGACGGAAGGGGAGGAAACAGATTAGCCGTCATGGGTGTGTCCGTCAGTCAATGCATAAATTGCGCTGGAGCGCAAGGTGCACAATGGATAGCAAAAACAGGCATTTTTCGCGGCCCACCGTTTCCCAGCATCGGGCTACGCGCTCAGTCCCGCCCGTTTGGCTTCGAGCCCTTCCCACCGCGCCGTGAGTCTCTCCACTTCGCCTTTGGCCTGCTCCAATTCGGCCGTCACGACGCGCGCCTTCGCCCCACCGTCGGCGAAGGTTCCGGGCTGCGCGAGTTTCTTTTCCACCGCTCCGACGGCGAGTTCCGCATCGCTAATGGCCTCGAGAATTCCCTCAAGTTCACGCTCTTCGGGCCACGACAATCGCGATTTTGGGACCTTCTTGCCGGGCAGGGCCGCGGGCGGCGTCGATGGGGACGCGGCGGACTTTGGCGGCGGCGCCGACGGACGAAGACTTGCAGTTTGCGCCTTTTTTTCAGCGCGGAGTTTTTCGTTTTTCGCGGCCTCGGCGTCGGCCTTCAGCGTCTGGTACGTGTCGTAGTTGCCCTGGTAAAGGGTGACCTTGGAGGGCGCGCCTTCGACGCGATCGAAGGCCAAAATGCCCGTGGCCACGGCGTCGAGAAACGCGCGATCGTGGGAAACGACCAGGGCGCAGCCCGGCCAGGTGGATAGCAGGGTTTCAAGGGCTTCGAGGGTCGTGACGTCGAGGTCGTTCGTGGGTTCGTCGAGGAGCAAGACGTTGGCACCATCGCGCAGGGCTTTGGCGAGGGCCACGCGGGCGCGCTCACCGCCGGAGAGCGAGCCGACTTTTTGCCGAAGCTTCGAGCCCTCGAAAAGAAAGCGCTCCAAGTAGGCGCGCATCGAGATCATCTCGCCGCCCAAACTGACGCGTCCACCGCCGAGAACCTCCGAGCCTTCGATGCCGGCCACCGCATCGAAAATGTTCCAATCGTCGGGCAAATCTGCGCGGGCTTGGTCGAAGTAGGAAATCTTTGTTTGCGCCCCAAGCGTGAGTTTTCCCAGGATGGGAGAGCCTTCGCCGGCCACCGCTTTGAGGAGCGTCGTCTTTCCAAGGCCGTTGGCGCCGACGATTCCGATGCGCTCTCCGCGCGTGAGGCGCAGTGAAAATGGCTCGTTCAAAATGCGATCGCCGATGGCAAAGACAACTTCTTCCGCATCGAGAATGGTGCCGCCTAGGCGCGACGCATCGGCCTCAAGAAGAACCTTGCCTCGCTCGCGCGGCGTTTCTATGGCGAGGGCATCGTGGGCGCGGTTGATGCGCGCCTTCTGTTTGGTGCTTCGAGCCTTCGGGCCGCGGCGGAGCCAGGCAACCTCGCGACGCAGGAAATTCTGGCGATTTGCCTCTACCCGCGCGTCTTGTTCGTCGGCCACGGCGCGGGCTTCAAGGTAGTCGCCGTAGTTGCCGGTGTACTCGCGCACAACGCCGCGATCGAGTTCCAAAATACGGTTGCAGACTGCATCGAGTGCGTAGCGGTCGTGGGTGACCATGAGAACCGCGCCGGGAAACCGGTCCACGAGAAACTCTTCGAGCCACGCAATCACGTCGGCGTCGAGGTGGTTGGTGGGCTCGTCGAGAATCGCGAGATGAGGCCGTGCCACGAGGATTCGAGCCAACGCAACGCGGCGTCTCTCGCCTCCGCTCATGGTGCCAATACTCTGTTCCGGACTGAGAATTCCCAGCTTATTCAGCACATCATCGACCTCGTGGTCGCGTGCCCAGCCGCCAAGGCGTTCGAGTTCCTCACCGAGGTGCGACAGCTCGTCGACAAGGGCCATATCGCGCGATCCTGCGGCGAGCAGTTCGCTGATGGCGTCGTGGCGCGACTTCGCCTGGGCCCACTCGGCCAGGCCGCCTTCGACCCACGCGCGGGCCGTGGAGTTTGCGGGCAGCTCGGGTTCCTGTTCAAGAAAAAGAATCGAGGCACCGCGTTGCCGATCGATGGTCCCCGTGTCGGAGGGTTCAAGGCCCCCAAGGCACTTCAAAAGGGTGGATTTACCCGCGCCATTCACGCCAAGGAGGCCAATGCGATCTCCGGCCGAAACGGTGACTTCGACGTCGGTGAAAAGAACTTGTGGGCCGTAGGCTTTGGAGAGCTTGTGGGCGGCAAGGAGGACCATGGCGGACCCCGTAGCGCGTTTCTCGCGTCGCGGGGTTCGTTGCGGACTGCATCGAACTCCGTCACCGGTCGGCGGCGCTCCTGCTAGCGCGGCCCCATGCCATTCACCCCTTGCAGCCTCGATGAGCTGACGATCATCGACGAGCGATCCTTTCGCCACGTGGCGCTTTACGACGAACTCAAACAGGCTCTCCGCCGCGATAATTACACGTTTTTGGTGCCCACAGAGCGCGACGCGGAGGCCTCTTGGTCCCGGGTTCTCTTTCTCAACTTGACCTATTGGAACCCCGAAACGCAGGGCGATGTCTTGGCCTCGCGCCGCATCGACGCCGATGTGGTGGCCCATGTGGCCTGGCACCACCTCGCGCGAAAAGCTTTCGCGCCCGAGTCTCCCTGCGCCGGCGCGCTGCTCTTCGGTGAGGCCATCGCCAGCGCTTTCGATCTTTATTTGGTGGGTCGTCTGATGGGCCATGCGCCGCAATCAACGTTCCTCGAAACCCAGGTTCCCGAGATCGACGACGCCGCCGCTTGCGCCGGACTCGATGAAGACGCCGTCGAGGCGCTCTTTTTGTCGGTGGTTTCGGACCCAGAAAGGGCCTTCGAAGAGCTGCGCGAACTGCTGTTCGATACGTCGATGGCGCTCTTGCACGCGGGCAACGCGATTGAGGCCGACGCCATTTTGGAGGCCGCTTCCGGCCACCGATTTGGGCCCTTGCTGCACCACTACGAACTCTCTACATGGGTGCTTTTTGCCAGGGCTTACGCACCTCGTCCCCTCGCTTGCGGAGACGCTGTGCGCGCCGCAGACGCCGCCATGCGACGTGCGCCCGATGCGGTGGCGTGGCTCGAGGCCCAGTGGCTTGACGTCGTATAGGCGGCGTACGTGTAGTGACATGCTGTGAGCATACGACGTATACCATACTATTACCGCGTATGACCACCCCCGGTAACGTGGCTCGCGGCGCTTTACTTTGGGGCGCAATCGCGCCAGGACCGGGCCCATGAGTGACGTCGTTGAATCCGCCAGTGCGCCCGAATCCGTTTTCTCCCGACCCATCGAAGAGGTCGAGGAGCGCTGGTACGGGTCGCTCGACGACGACGATGTCGTGGCCCTCGCGGATCGCCTTTGCGTGCGCGTGAAACGCCCGTTTGACACGGACAAGGAAAGCCTCGCGGTTCAGGCAATTTGCGGCCTTGAGGCCATCGGCGAACTCGGCCCCGGCCTCATGACCGTGCAGGCCCTTGAGGTTGCTCTTTTTGCCGTGCTGCCCCGCCACGGCGGACTCGTGCCCGACGAAGCCGGTGCCCTCGTCAAAGACCTCGATGCAGCCCTTCCATTTTTTCGCGAGGAGGGCCTCTTGCTGGAGTCGAACGAGGCAGATGTTCGCGCGTGGCTCGGCGGTGAGGGCTTCGAGACTCGCCTCGCGGAGGCCTTGGGCAACGTTGACCTTTTCGACGACGAGAAACAGGAACAGATGGAGGAGGCGATGGAGCTCGACAAGCTCCGGCGCGCCGCCGAAAAGGTTGTAAAAACAAAGGCTAAGGCCAAGAAAGATGCCAAGCGCAAGGTCACGAAATTGACCCGACGAAGGCAGCGGTAAGAGCGTTCACGTGGGGCGATCGTACCGCGTCATTCGCCCGCAAACCTCGTTTGGCGCTAACCTCGAGGGAGCATGTGGATTCGAGGAGCCGCGATTCGTCCTGTGCCGCCCCACGCGGTCGTTGAAGCGCGCCTTTTGGCCGACGTCGAGGCGGAGATCGGGGAGGGGCAGTCCCACGAATCGCTCACCCGATGGCAGGCGCGCTACGAGGCCGAGCAGCCGATCATGGCCCACCGGCTTTCGCTTCTTCTCGACAGCGACCGGGATGAGACGGCGATTGCGGTAGGGTTTTTCCTCGAAATTGTCATCTACGCCGCGTTCGTTCGGGCCTTCGCCGCGCGCCTAAAACCCGTGACCGCGAGTCTCCTTCGCGGCACCGAGGAGTCCGTCGTTGTCGAAGAAGAACTTCGCGCCGACAACCCGGAAGAACCGCTCGAAGTGGAAGATGTGTTGCGCGCCGAGCAGCCTGCCATTGGCGTCTTTATGGACGAGCACGTCGAGGCGGTGCTCGCAGCCGATTACAAAGAGGCCCTGACCTCCGACGTTGCAGGGGTGAGCGTCAATGTAGACGACTTGCAGCTTGTGTATAGGCACCTGCTTCTAACCGTATTGACACTATCCCAAGCCGTGATGCCTCCGGCCAGCTACAATCCAGGCAATTCGAGCGAAGTGCTCGCCTAGCGGTCCGTCCCGTTGACCGCCGCAGCGTGGCTATCGCGCGGGCAGCAAGGCATCTCGATCGTTCTTTGCGCAAAGTTTTGTCGCCCGGGGAATGACTCCGCATCTCCGCGCGTTCAGGGGCGGGGCCGTGCTATGCGGCGACAATTCTATGAACGATGTAAGAGCTTTGAACGATTGGGTTGCACGGGAAAGCGCTTTTGTGGAGCGCGTGCTCGCGGAGGTTGGCCGTGTAGTCGTCGGTCAACAGACCATGATCGAGCGCATTCTCATTGGCCTCCTGACGGGCGGCCACGTCTTGCTTGAAGGCGTTCCAGGCCTCGCAAAAACGACTACGGTGCGCGCCGTCTGCGATGCGATAAGCGCCAAATTCGCTCGCATTCAGTTCACCCCCGATCTCCTGCCCGCCGACGTCGTGGGCACCGTGGTCTACAACTCGCAGAAGGGCGAGTTCGCTTCCAAACTCGGCCCCGTATTTGCCAATCTTGTTCTTGCCGACGAGATCAACCGTGCGCCCGCAAAGGTGCAGAGTGCACTTCTCGAGGCCATGCAGGAGCGGCAGGTCACCATCGGTGATCGTACCTACCCTCTCCCAGACCCGTTCATCGTGATGGCAACGCAAAATCCCATCGAGCAAGAGGGAACCTACGCGTTGCCCGAAGCGCAGGTCGATCGCTTCATGTTGATGGTCCGCGTGACTTATCCGACGCGCGACGAAGAGCGGCGCATCATGGATTTGGCCACGTCGGGCGTCAAAACGACCGCGTCGCCCGTGCTCACCACGGAAGAAATTATTAGTGCGCGCACGGTGATTCACCAGCTCTACGTCGACGACAAAGTGAAGGACTACATCGTGAATGTCGTCCACGCGACGCGCAACCCGAAGCAAGCGGGCCTCGCGGAACTTGCGCCGCTCATCGAGTGGGGCGCGTCGCCGAGAGCCTCCATCGCGCTCAACATGGCCGCCCGGGCGCACGCGTTCTTGCGGCATCGCGGGTACGTCACGCCCGAAGACGTGAAGGCGGTCGGCCACGATGTCTTGCGGCACCGCGTTGTGCCGACGTACGAGGCCGAAGCCCAGGGAGTTACCCCGGATCAGATCGTGAAGCGCGTCTTCGAGGTCATCGAAGTTCCCTGAAGGTTCACCCGTGAGCGTCGTTCCCTCCGAACTCTTTCAAGCACTGCGGGCCCTCGAGCTGCGCACCCTGCGCCTGGCCAACGACGTGCTCGTGGGCCAGTACGCCAGCGGCTTTCGTGGGCAGGGTTTGGCGTTCCGCGAGGTGCGCCCGTACACGCCCGGCGACGACGTTCGGAGCATCGACTGGAACGTGTCGGCGCGCATGAACGAGCCCTTCGTTAAGGTGTTTGACGAGGAGCGCGAGATGACCGTGCTCTTGGGTCTTGATCGCTCGACTTCCCTGCGTTTTGGCACAATTGGCAATCGCAAAGACGAGTTGCAGTTGGAGGCTGCCGCCCTCTTGGCGGTGAGCGCCGCGCGGGGCGGAGACCGCATTGGTCTCGTGCTGGCGCGCGACAAGATCGACGCGATTGTGCGTCCGCGTCGCGGGCAAAAACATGCGCTGCGCGTCATCACCGATATCGTCGCGGGAGATGCGCGCGACGCAGACCCGGTGCCCGGGGAGGCGCTCGGCACCGCCACGGACCTCCGGGCCATTCTCGAAACAGCCCTTCACGTGGCGAGGCGAAAGTCGCTCTTCTTTCTCCTCTCGGACTTTCTCGCAGAGGGCTGGGAGACCGTATTTTCCCTCGCAGCAACCAAACACGATCTCGTGCCTGTGGTGCTCACCGACCGCCGCGATGGAGAGCTGCCCGATGTGGGTCTTGCCACGTTTGAAGACCTTGAATCCGGCGAAACGATTGTGGTCGATACGGGCGATCACAAAGTGCGTGCATCTTACAAAGATGCTCACGGCGCGCTCGTCGAACGGCGGCGCAAGCTCTTTGCCAAACTGCGCCTCGACGCGGTCACCCTCGAGACCGGGCGATCGGTCGTGACGCCCCTTCGCGATCTATTTCGCATGCGCACCCGGAGGCGCCGGTGAACGCGGGTTATCGTCGCTGGTTGGCAGCAAATACGCTGGTCGCGAGCGTCATGCTCGGGGGCTCGGCGGCGCGCGGGGCCGTCTGCGAAGAGCGCCTTGCGGACGGCGATTCGAAGCCTACGGTTTCTGTCGCGGTCGACCCGCCAAAGGTGCTAGCGGGCCATCTCGTCGACGTCGTCGTCACCGTCACGCACGGCGCGGGCGAGACCGTGCTGCCGCGCGAGGTATCGGCTACGGAGGCGGCCGAGGCCATCTCCCTGTTGCGCAGTCACGGGTTCGGTTTGGTCGAGGCAGACGGGCGCATTGCGTCGTCTTCCGTGCGCGAGGTCGGGGCCGATCGCCGGGAGACAAAGCTTGTCTTTCACCTCGTTCCTCTCCCGGAAAAACCAGGCCCTCAGAGTTTTGAGGTGCCGGCCCTGCCCATCACGTTAGGCCGTCCAAGTGGGCGCACTGCGACCGTGTGCACGACGCCGGTCGCCGTGTCCGTCCAGTCGCCAACGGCCTCCACGCCCCACGCAGAGGCCCTTGGCAACGCCCCGCCTCTCCCCCAGCTCGAACCCTTTGCGGCGCTGCGTTGGGCCCTTGCAACGCTCTTGGCGGCCCTAATCTTGGCACCGCTCCTCGTGTGGCTATGGCGTCTTTGGAAGGGGCGTGTTCGCGCGGTTCCGCCGCCGCCGCCGCCGCTTCCGCCGTGGGTTGTCGCGCAGGCCGGCTTGGCCAGTCTGGTGACGAGCGGCCTCGTGGAAAGCGAGCGATACGACGAGTTTTTCGACCGTTTGAGCGATTTGGTTCGCCGGTATTTGGGCGACCGTTTTGGCTTCGATGGCCTCGAATCCACGAGCGACGAGGTCGTGCGCGCCCTGCTTGGAAACCGCGAAGCTCGTCCTTTTCTTGATGCGGCGCGGGCCATTCTCGCGGAGGCGGACCTCGCGAAATTTGCGCGAGCAGGGTCCGACGCGGCCCGGTGCGGATTTGTCATCGACAGGGCGCGGTCGCTCGTTTCCGGGAGCACGCCCGCGCCACAACCCGCGCCAAAGGCCGCACCCAACGGCCGCCCTTCGAACGGCGTTTCTGGCGTGCCCGGGGGAGGTCCATCGTGAGTCCAAAAGCGGGAGGCAAGCGCGGCGCCGGAGGTGTGTTTGCGCGGGCAATGATCGCGTGGATCCTGGGGATTATCCTGGCGGTTCTGACGGCCTTCGGCGCGCTGGGGGGCCGGGTCGGGAGTCTCGACGCCCTGCGCTTTGCCGCGCCGTGGTCCCTCGCGGGCCTGCTCCTCGTGCCTCTTGTTCTTTGGCGAGCCCTGGTTGTCGAGGAGACCGCTCGCCCGGCGTTGCGTCTTCCGAGCGTGTTTGCCCTGGTTCGAGGACCTCGCGGTTGGCGCTCGCGTCTTGATCCGTTCATGCCCGTGCTTCGCGCCGCGGCTCTCACCTTGGGGGTCGTGGCGTTCGCCGGCCCCGAGCTCGTTATGGCGGAGCGCCAAGACGATGAGCGGGGGATTGATATTGCATTTGTCTTGGATTTATCCGGGTCAATGCGCGCCGTCCTCGAAGACGGTGGCAGCGAAGGCCGCAAGCCCGGAGCCGCCCAGTACGCCCATCGGTCGACGCGCCTCGACGTGGCCAAGGAGGTCATTCTTGAATTCATCGGGCGGCGAAAGACAGACCGAATGGGGGTTATTGTATTCGGAAAGGCTGCGTATGTTCTGTGTCCGCTTACCCTCGACTACACATTGCTGTCGCACTTGGTTCGCCAGATGGCCCTCGAACTCATCGACGGCAACGGCACGGCCATCGGTGATGCGCTCGGAACGGGCGTGGCTCGCCTGCGGAAAAGTCAGGCAAAATCCAAGGTAGTGGTCCTTCTAACCGACGGCGACTCGAACGCGGGCAGCTTGGCACCGGAGGCCGCCACGAGCCTCGCGAAGGGGCAGGGCGTGCATGTTTACACGGTACAAATTGGCTCCGACGACGAAGTCGACGTGCAAGACGGAACCGATCTTTTCGGTCAACCACGGTACACGCGGGCACACTTTCCTGTGAACCCGGAACTGCTGCGGCAGATTGCCTCGAGCACCGGCGGTGAATCTTTTGTAGCCACAGACCGCAGGGCCCTCGAGGCCTCCATGCATGCGATCCTTGATCGCCTGGAAAAAACCTCGTTTCAGGCCTCTGTCGCGCGTGTCGAAGAACTCTTTCCGCGCCTTCTGATCCCCGCCGTTCTTCTCCTGCTCCTCGATGTGCTTCTCCGCGTGCTCGTTCTTCGGAGGGCTCCATGAGGTTTGCGAATCTTACCGGGTCGCCCTGGTCCCTCGCGTTTGCGGCGGCGGGCGTCCTCTTGTGGCTGATGGCTTTTACGGTGCTGATCTTTCGTTCGCGTCAGCGCAGGGCAGCCCTCGCGGCCTTTGCGGAGCCGCATTTGCACGCCGCCGTTTTGCGTCGGGCCTCAGGGATTCGCCGCGTTTTGAAAGATGCGAGCCTGCTTGGCGCTCTCGCCCTGGCCCTCGTTGCCGCCGCCCGTCCGCAATACGGAAAAGGCACCCGGATCGTGCCCGCCACGAACCTCGATGTCGTTCTCGTCGTGGACTATTCGAAGAGCATGTACGCCCGCGATGTGGTGCCGTCGCGCATCGCTCGCGTGAAGCTTGAAATCGCCGGCCTCATCGAGCGACTTGGGGGTGCGCGCTTTGCCGCCGTGGCCTATGCGGGCGAGCCGATGAGCTTTCCGCTCACCTCCGACGGCGACGCGATTACTCAGTTTTTCCGCCAGTTGGAGCCCATCGACATGCCCGTCGGCGGCACCGCCACAGCTCGCGCCTTGGAGGCCGCGCGGGAGCTTCTTCGTCGCGACTCCCAGGCCGCCAAACATGAGCGCGTAATCGTTTTGCTCACGGACGGGGAAGACGAAGAGGGCGACCCGGTGAGCGCCGCTCGGGCTCTCGCCGACGACGGTGCGCGGGTGCATGTGGTTCGCGTTGGGGGTCGAGCGCCGGAGCCCCTTCCGATGGTGAACGAGCAGGGCCAAGTGACCGGATGGCGCCGCGGCGATGACGGAAAGGCGCTGACTACAGAACTCACCGAAGCAGGCGAAAAGCAGCTCGCCGACGTTGCGAAGGCCGGGCGCGGAAAGTTGACGGAGGCCCAAAAGGGCGAAACGGGTCTATCGGCCATCGGCGACGAACTCGCGCGGGCGATGCGCTTTGAACTCTCTGAAAAGGTCGAAACACTCTTCGCAGAAGTGTACCAGTGGCCCCTCGGATTGGCGTTGCTGCTTCTCTTCGCTGAGGGCCTTGTGCGCGAGCTGCCGCGAGCCGCGGCGAAGAAAAAGCGGGTGCCCGCGTGATCGCCATTTTGAAAATACGGCCACGCATTCGGGCATTCCTGGGCCTCGTGGGCGTGGTCAGCGCGGGGGCCTGCGGGTGGTCGCCGTCTCACCCGCTGGATCGTTTTGCGCCGGAAGTTTCCAGGGCAACGGAAGCAATCGATGCGGGGCGCACGGGCGATGCTCTCACGGCGTTGAGCGGTTACTTGGCCACGGGCGACTGCGACGACGGTGCCATGGGCACGCCTCCGCTGCTCGGCGAGAGGCCCGCGGCAACCTACGATCTTGGACTCGCGCTCTTCGGTACCGCGCTTCCCTCGGACGTGCGCTTTGGCCCTCGCGTTGAAGTCAAAGACGAAGCCGCCAAGAAGATTCGAGGTGCCCGCGTGGCCTGCGCGTTGCGCGTTCTTCGCGCCTTCCTTGACGGCGATAAACTCGATCCCGAAGTGAGACGGCGATCGCGCTTTCTCGAAGGAAATCTCCTCGCCATTGACGAACGCTACGACGAGTCGGTGGCGGCCTACGACCGAGGACTCGTGCGGTCTCCCGCAAGGCTCGACGGAGGTGCCGGCGTGGACTCAGACATCGCATGGAACCGGGCCGTTATTTTGGCCTGGCGCGAGGAGGCCAAGCGCGATGCGGGGGCTCCGGATGGCGGAGGGCAGGGCGACGGCGGCGCGCCACCGCCACCCGATGCGTCGCCGGGGAACGACGCTTCATCGCCGGATGCAGGCAACCCGGACGGCGCGCCCCCGGACGCGGGCGGCCCTCCGAAACCGCCGCCGGACGCGGGGCCAGACGCGGGGCCAGACGCGGGCGCCGACGCAGCGCCACCAGCAAACAACCAACCTGAGAGCGGTAGTCCGCCGGACGCCGGGCCCCCGCCGCCGAGCGGCGGTATGAGCGACGACGACCTCCTCGACAAGCTCGCCCGCGCACCCACGCTTCAACGCGAGGCCATTCGTCGCCAGGCCAAACAAAGCCGGGGCCTCGTGGATAAATGACCAGGGCCGCAGCGCCGCATCGTGAGCGGTTTTTTTGGTCCGTGTATTCTGCATGTGTTGTCGCGCGTGCGGTTCTTCTGGCCACGCTCTTCGTCGCGGGCGCGGCGACCCGCGCCTTCGCGCAGTCTCAGCCCGTCTTGGAGCTTTCGACCGCCACGCCGACGGTCGGTCTTGGCGACGCGTTCGATGTGACGCTCATCGCGCAAGACACGGAAATACCTTCGTTTCCTGAGCTCGCACTTCCACCTGGCATGGCGGCATCGCGCCCGTCGATAGCGTCGTCGCGGAATATTTCGATCACCAATGGCGCGCGCACCGACCGCCTCGGCATTGAGGTGCATTGGACACTGCGGGCCGCGCAGACCGGGACGTTTGTTGTCGGCCCCGCCACGGTGCACGTGGGCGATCGGGTGTGGACGACCCGGCGCCTCACGATTCGCGTCGAGCGCGATACGCCCCAGCGCGCGCCCGGACGTGGGCCCCAGCGCCCATCGATTTTTGACCCGTTTGGGATCTTCGGCGGCGGCGGTGCCGACCCCTTCGCGGATGGTCTTGCCCAGCAAATAGCCGAGCCGCAAAGCGATCCCGCCTACGAGCTTGAGGCGCCGTTCGGAGCCGGAGTGTTCTTGGTGGCCAAGGCCGACAGGGCCTCCGCGGTCGTCGGCGAGCAGGTCACCCAGACGGTGCTGCTGTATGCCAACGCGCGCCTGCAAGATCCGCAGTTTTCCGATCTGCACGAGGCACCGGCGCCCCAGTTTTTGCGCCAGTCGCTTTTGGACGACGCTCAGCCTCCGAAACTTCTCGCCCTAGCGCGCGTGGGTGGCGAACTCTATCGCGTCTACCAGCTGCGCAAGGTGGCGCTCTTTCCGCTGACGCCCGGCGCTTTGCGGATCGGTGCGATGCGCCTCGTTATGCAGGGCCCCAGAGGGGGTGAGCGCGCGAGCAAGCCCCTGGACGTGCGCGTGGTCGCGGCGCCGCTCAAAGGCCGTCCAGCGGGCTATGCGGCGGGCTCGGTGGGGGAGTTCACCCTTCGTGCCGAGGTCGGCCCGCGTTCGATCGAAGAGGGCGGCACGTTTGTGGTCACCGCGACCCTCGATGGCCAGGGCCAGCCGCCGCCGCGGGTACTTCTCCCGGAAGGCCCTCGGTTTGAGTGGCTTGAGCCCGACGTCAAAGACCATTTCGAGGCCAACGAGGCGGGTCGCTGGGCGGGCCGACGAACCTTTACGTGGGGGGTTCGTGCCAAGGTCGCAGGTGCGCAACCCATTGGAAAGATGGAGGTTAGTTGCTACGACGCGAGGCTTCGAACTTACGCCAAACTTACCGCCGACCTTGGCCGCGTGGACGTCGCTCCGCGCACCGGGCCTGCCCCCGCCGCAGACCCCGTGCGCCGCGGTCTCGCTGAACTGCCCGAGGCTCTCGGCGAAGTTGCGGAGCCGCAGGTTTTGCCGATGGCGCGGCGCCTTGACTCTTGGGTTTTTGCGGTGCCCATCGCCGTGACGCTGCTTCTACCGATGGGTGCATTGTGCACCTTTCTTCTTCGACTCGTTGTGGCAGCCACGGTGCGTGCACGCAGGAAAAAACCAAGATTTGCGAAGACCCTGCGGGACTTGCAGGGCGAGGCCAAAGGGGCAACTCCCGTGGCGGTCGAGGCCCTATCGGCGCGGCTCGTTCAGGAGTTTGCGTCGGCGGTTCTCAAGACGCCCGTGCGAGGCCTTCGCGACGACGACCTTGGCGCGCTCTTGACCGAGCGTCTGTCCGGGAACGACGGTGCGCAGTTGCTCGGCCTCGTTCGCGATGCCCGTGATGGTCAATTTTCGGGCCTTACGGGGCCGGACGAAGCCCAAGCGCGCTTCCGGGCAGTCGTCGCTATTATCAGTAAATATGCAGGGAAAGTGCCATGATCCGAGGCCTCCAACACCGGCGGCGTTTTGGACCGCCCAACGGGCGCATACGAATTGCGGCCTTTGTATGCGCTATGGCTGCTCTAACGATGCCCCGTGCGCGCGCCGAGCACGTTTCAAACGAGGTCGCAGGCGAGGTCGGCGCGGCGTTGGGTGACGCGGAGTTGAGCGACGCGGAGTTGAACGGCGCCGCCGTGAGCCACGCCCTCCGCGAGGGTGCCCCAGGCAAAGCGTTGGTCGTCGCCGAGGCCCTTGCGGACCGCGGCTACGCGTCGCCGGAATTGGCCTACCATCGAGGCCTCGCGTACGCGATGCGCGTGGGCACTTCCGACGAGATGCCCGGGGACGGCGGCCAGGCAATTGCCGCGTTTCGTGAGTGCGAGGCCCTAGGCGGCCAGGGCGAGGTTCTGGCACGAGCCGAGCTGGGCCTGCGGCCCGTGCGCAGTCACCTGGCGCGCAAACGCCAAGCCGCGGGTTTGCCTCCGGCCCTTGAGCCCTCGCAGGGTCTCCTGCGTGCCCTTCTGGCGTCGTTGGGCACGCGCGCGTGGCTCTCTGTCGCCGCGATCCTCGGACTCCTGAGTGCTCTCGCAGCTGCGCTCGCGTGGCGTGCTGCTGCGGCGTCCCGCGGGGTTCAGCCGGGGCGGACGCGGTCCGGCGCCGAGCTCGGGGCATTTTTTGATGGGGAACGACGCGAGGCCACGGGCGGAGCGGTTGGAGATTTGCAGCATGTCAGCGCGCGGCTCGCCACGGCGGCCATCCTCGGCGCGCTATCGCTCGCGGTATGCGGCGCGGCGTGGGCCGCGGAGGCCATGCGCTTCGGCGAGGTGACGGTCGTCGTGGTGGCTGCTCAGGCCCCTCTTGTCGACGGCGAAAGCGGCGTTCTCGTCGACGACGAACCCCTCGCCGAGGGCTTGGCTCTACGTGTATTCTACAGCGATGGCGCGACGCTCGCTCTTGCTGACAGGCCCGGTCGCGGCGTTCTTCGGTCCCACGTGCGCGTGCTTCACTCCCAGCGGTAACGGCCGCCGAGGCCAATAACCCAGGCATTTACCGCATAAGAACCGCCGTTGACCGCCTGCGTGTCCGTCGGATTTCCCGTCACGGGTGCGACGCGAGGAACCTTGGCATCGCGCGGATCGACATAAGTGGCGGCGGAGACGACGTAGCTGACGAGGGCGTCAATGCGCAGTTTTGGCGTGGCCTCGACGCCGGCACCAAGCGACAGCACGACTTTGTCCAAATCAACCGTGAGGGGCGAAAGGTAATTGTTTGGCACCGCAGACTGCTCGAAGGCGACGCCGCCCCGCAAGGTTGTCGGCCGTGAGATAACGTCTTTTGCAAGCGTGTATTCCGCACCTATGCGCACCGAGTGGGCGTCTCGAAAACCACGGGGCAAGGAAATAGCCTGGACTTTGAATGGCCCGTTGTTGCCCGACAGACCGGTGATTCCCTCGAGGGTCAGGGCTCGAGGCGTGATGTCGATGCGGTCGTGGACGGACCAAAACTCCCGCACGTAGGCCACCTCGATTCGTGCATTCTGCACGGGTCTGTATTCGACCCCGAAGCGCGCAATGGGCGGCAGCGAAAATTTCACGTGGGCGGCGTTGCCGGTCTGCGTGGCCTTGTCGAAAAAGGGTGCGGAGGGCAACTGCACGTCGATTGTGGCGTCGGAGTCGAGGGGCGCCTGCCACGAGGCCGAGGCCCCGATGCGCCACTCTGGGCTGAGAATAGCCTGGACTCCAAGAGCCAACGCCGGAGCAAAAATAGGACCCACTTTCATGGTGGAGAGGGCGTCGTATTGGGGCGCTTCCGCAGCACCGAGAACGTTTTGTTCCGGGTTGCCACTGAAGACGACCTTGGAAGCAAACGTTCCCGTGAGGACGCTCGCCTGAAGGCCGACGCGCAAGCGACTATTTTTCCACGCGAGGGTGAAGCCCGGCGAGACGAGTGCGGAGCCGTCGAGGCTCACCAGCAAGAACCGTGAACCGGAGGGCAAGCCGCGGCTGTCGGTGAGCGGGTAACTCGAAATCGCTGTGTAGGGCGCGATCAGCGAAAATGCGCCTATCCAGGTGCCTTTGGCGTCGAGGGGAAAGCTAAAAGCGAGGGTCGGAATCGGCAAGAAGGGCGTCGTTCCGGTCACGGTTCCATGGCGGTAGACCGATTCGGTTCCGTCGCTTTGCCGCGCCAAAGTCTCGCGCGAAAAGGTCGAGGAAAACGCGAGCCACGACGCGTCGATCAAGAGCTCGCGCGGTGCCTCGGCGACACCGGCGGGGTTGTACCAAACGGCCCCGAGGTCGTCGGCACCGGCCACGAAAGCGCCGCCGCGCCCAAGCGGACGCACGCCGCGGTCGGTGAAGTAGAGGCCGGCCGCCTGCGCAATTGCCTGGGAAAATGCAGCACAAATGGCCAGGGAACACGAGAGCACCCGGACGGCGCGCATCACTGAAGGCCCTTCTTCACGATCGCGTAAAACTGT
The DNA here is from genome assembly GCA_945875545.1 of Polyangium aurulentum. Lineage (GTDB taxonomy): Bacteria > Myxococcota_A > Polyangia > Polyangiales > Polyangiaceae > CAIQDA01. Next base: position 49,987 of record CAMCKZ010000012.1, read on the forward strand.
TCGAGGCCGCGTTTGTCGTTGGAAATAAAATCAAGCACTTGCGAAGCAACGGCGCCGTAATCGGGGGCAGCCAGCACGTCGCGGCGACTCGGGTCTTGGCGATTCACGTCCGAGACCGCGTCGGCGATAACCTCAAACGGGGTACGGTCCATGGCCCCACCGACAGCTTTCATCGGTGTCACGAGGCGCTCCAAGATGCCGCTGGCGAGGTTCAGGGGATCCATTTCCTGTGAGCAAATTTCCACGCCGTTACCGTCAAACACCTGGCCCGCCAGGCGGCGCAGGAGGGCCAGTTGGCCGTCGCTCAGGCTGGGCAACACGACGTTGCCGCTCGCATCGCGAAGGGTTGGCGCGGCGGCCGATGCGGCCAAGTGGAGGAGCGGCGTGAGGTTCGCGTCGTCACCGAGAATCTGGGCGAAGTCGGAGCACGCGGCGAGCACGCTGGCGAGGGAGTCGTGCGGCGAGGTGGGGTCGATGAGGTAGCGCACGAGGGCGTCAAGTTCGAGCTTCGCGGCGGCATCGGAGCGCACAACTTCGCCTATGTCGAGGAGCCCCGCGGTCAGGGGCGAAACGAGCAAATCTTCTATAGTTTGGGGCATTGTCGTGAGCGCCCAAGGGCAGAGCGGTGGGGCGAGCGTCGTCGAAAGCACAGCGGGGCACTGGGCGGCGAGCTGCTCGCGAAGAAGGGCGACGATGCGCGGCGCGGCGACGGGAAGAAGACCCGTCGTGAATGCCGTTCCAGCGCCGGTGCCCGTGGTCGCGAAAAGTTGGTCCGCCAAAACGGATCGAGCGCGTCGCCAGTCGGCGCGCCGCGTCGGGTCTGCGTCGGAGGCAAAGGCTTTGTCGAAGCCCTTCAGCGCGTCAACCATCAGGTCAAGGGGCGTCACGGGGCGTGTGGCGGTGCCGTCGTTTCGCTTCGCTCGCGTGCTTCCGTCCCTGTATTTCACGCCGAGAGAGGCCGCGCGCGTGGGATTGGCGAGGGAGCGAAGTGCCGCCGCCATCACCGCGGTGCCCGTCTTGGTGACGGTCTTGCCGGCCGCGCATTGTTTGGTCGCCGCATCGAATTGCGTGCAGTGTGCAATAGGCGTGGCCTTGGCCGCTTTCTGCAGCTCGACGAAGGCGGGGATCGTGTCGCCGGAGAGAATCTCTTGGAGCAGAGGTTCGTAAGTGGAGAGCCCTGTGCCCGAGCAAGTGGCGGGGGGTACCCGGTTCAAGAGGCACTCGGCAATGCCCGTCGGCGAGGCCGATGCGGCTTTGGATTGCCAGTGTTTATGCAGGACTTCCATGATATCAAGGAAGCGCTGCTGGCGTTTTTCGGCGACGAAGGCCGTCGCGAGCGGGCGCATGGCCGTGAAGAAACCAAAGCGCTCCCAAACGAAGATCGTGTTGGGCGAGCGGCCGCGCATCAAGTCGGGTGCGTCGCAGCTGCGGAGGTGACGCACCTTGCCGTCGCTGGCCGCATCGGGCGCGCTCGGCAGCGGGTCGGTGATCGTGCGTTCGCGGCACACGGAACTTCCGAAGCCGTTGTCGCCGATGAGGTCGCGAAGAAAGCGCTGGGTCTTCGGGTTTTGCGAGTCCGACGGCGTGTTAAAAAAGACCAAGCGATTCAACCACTTGGGCATGGGTCGCAAAATATTGTCCGTCGTATCGGCGTTACCCGTTCCCGCCAAATTCCAGAAGCCATCGAGGGCGGAAAGTTTTTGAATCAGATCGACGTTCGCAGCTCCGATGCCGAGAATGCCGCTGCGGAGCGTGGAATCGCGCAGGTACATGACCGCTTTGCCCGCCATCGCGTCGACGTAGAACGACGCCATGTCGTCGATCTTGAAGACCTCGCATTCGTCGTAGGTGCCGCCCGTAAGGATGTTGGAAGGCGGCAACGTGAGGGCAAACACTTGCGCAAACCCGAGGGTGCCGGCGGGAACATAGAGCGTCGCCCCTGGCTTATTGCAGGAGGTTACGCCGTGGGTGTCGTGGACGAGTTGCAGAAAGCGCTGAAAGCTTGAGCGGTTCGTACCCGTGTCGGGCTTCGTTCGATCGACGTCGTTTCGCATCTCGATGACGCGGTTTTCGGTCACGTTGAACGCCTGGCCGTTGATGTTCGCCGGGTTGTACGTGAGCTCGTCGCGGTACCGCAGGAAGTTCGCGTAGGTGTCGCCCATCTTGGCGGAGTCGTCGAAGGTCATCGCCTCGATGAGGGCTTCGGGAAGGGTGTCGTTCCGCGTGTCGCCCCCCGTGCCGACGGGATCCACGATGTTCGCGACGACGTCAAGGAGATCGTCGAAGAAGAGCGAGTTCTCTGGAATAGTGGCTTCAGGATGACGCGCGACGGCCTCTCGGGCCGTCATCAAAGCTTTGACAAGACGGGCGACGGCGTTCGGATGTTTTTCGAGCAGGCTCTGCGCAAGGTGAAGAATGTCGTCGGCGTTCGGATCCGCGACGACGTAGGACAGCGCACTGACCATATCAATAAGCGGACTCTTCCCAGGATCGATGCCGTCGTACGTCAGACGTACAGGGGCTGTTACAAGGTCCGAGGGCGGCGAAGCGTCGGGGTTTGTCTTCGCCCAATCTTTCGCGAGCTGGGGGTCTGCGGCGTAGGTCTTGGTCTTCTTCAGCCGCGGGCCCGCGAGGACTTTTGCTGCCCCGAGGGCATCCCAGAGAACCGTTTGTTGCCCCGATGTTGGGGCCGCCACGAGGGCCCGCGCGGTCGACATTACCTCCGCCGCCAGCGTGTGCTGAGTGTCGACGTAGGCGAAAACAAGGGGCCCGCCCGTTGCGGTGAGGGGGCGCCGGAATTCGTCTGTCGTGCGGCCCGCGGTGGTTGCGGCGGCCGAATTGCGGTAAAATGGCGATGGCGCGGGCTTGTTGTCTATGGTGACAAAGCGCCC
>CAMCKZ010000013.1 GCA_945875545.1 Polyangium aurulentum
AAGCTCCGTAAAGCTCTCTTGGGCAGCGCGCAGGCCGTCTTGCCACAGGTCTTCGTGACTTGGCCACGCGACCCAAATGGCGTCGTGGTGAGACCACTCGGCGGGGGCGTAAAATCCGTTCTGTTTGGGCGTCACACGGCCTCCTTACCCCGATTGTTAGGCAGTTTGGCTACCACAAGTCGCTGAGACTCGCGGCCACGCCGGCCATCGCGAAGAGCACCAGCACGAGCAAAACGAGCAGCGGGCGCTTTCGCGTGGGGTCCACGACCGAGGCCGAGCCATCGATGGTGAGCTCCCTGTCGCGTTTCTGGGAGCCTCCTAGACCTAGCCGCCCGAGGGTCACGAGGGACACGACGAGGCTCGCGAGAAATGCGACGGCCATGGCGCGCCGGCGCTTTTGTTTCGCGTGCTTGACGGCTTGGGGAAAATCGTCGAACGCGCGCCAACGCGAAAGATTGGGACGCCGTCGACCCTCGTGCAAAGCCCCGAGATCCGCGGCGGAAACCACGGGAAAAATCACTTTGGCATCGCTGCCGCCTGCTTCGCGCACGAGCAGCCATTGGGGCTTCGGGGAGGCGCCATTTGCAAAGCGAACGTCGCCCGCGCCGTAGCCATCGGGAGACGGCGTGACCACGAGGCGTTCGTTCGCCAGCACGCCCACTTCGTCGACGAGCTCCAAATCGAACTGCGCCTCGGGAAGATTTGACCGCGCGTGCACGAGCAATGCGGGCCCCATGGTGCGCGCGTCGAGAACGATGTTTGCGGGGGGTTCCGGGAGGTCTCCGCGCCACGTGCTCTCGGTGCCGTCGCGCTCGCGCAAGGTCACAAAAAGTCCCCGAACAAGGGGCGGTGCAAAGATGCGCGTGCGCACATAACCAGGAGAAATGCTGGGATAAACCTCTACGAGAACGCCCTCGTTGTTGGTTGCTTGCAGTGTACACGCAGCTCCGTCGGCGCCGTCCACGTCCCAGTCGACGAAGAAATATTGCTCCACGGGCGGAGGCCACTGAAGGGCGTGCCCGCGAAGGCGACGAGGCCCCGTTCTGCCCGCGCGCACAAGCTCCAAAGTCGGCACCTCGGAGGTCTCGTGGGCGAGGGGAGCGAGGCGCAGGTCGCCGGGTGGGAGCGGTGTGCGCGAGCCGTTGAAGTCCCACGTCGCGGTCAAATGCACGGACAAAAAGTTGCGGCGCGCACGCTCCAGAGCGAAGGGAAAAAGCAGGGTTGCGTGCCCAAGGGCGTCCACGTCCAAGGTCGTTTCCACGCGCGCATCGAGAGCGTGCAGGGTCAGATTCAGCTGCCCGCCGGAGGCATTGGCCCGCTGCTGAAAGCGTTCTTCTTCCACCGAGAAACGCAGGAGCAAACCGCCCTGCCCGTCGCCCCCGAGGGGCCTCGCTTCGGCGACGAGCCCGCAGACCCGCGGCGTCGCTCCGAGCCAGAGAAAAACGCCCAAAGCCAACACGGCCGCAGCCGAGGCCACGGCAAGGAACGCCAGGTTCCGGGGGTTCATCGAGGCATCATGCGACAAGTCTCTTGAAAATGCGTGGGGGAGCGACCTATTCCAAGCAGCATGAACGTGACGACCTCCACTCCCGCAACGGTGACAGAAAGAGGGCCCGCGGCTTTTTTCAAGACGCGCATGGGCTCGTTTTTTGCAGTCGTTCCCCTGGCGTTTTGGACGGTCAACCACCTCTGGAATAACCTTGCTTCGTTGCGCGGCGCCCACGCCTGGGAGGCCGCGGTGGTGCAGCATTCCAGCCCTTTTGCAGAGGCCATCGGGGCGACCATCGCGCTGGCACCGCTGCTTCTGCACACCGTATGGGGCTTTTCGCGCCTGTTCACATGGCGGCCGAACGCGGTATCGTATTCGTATTACGGCAACATCAAGTTCATTCTTCAGCGCTTGTCGGCGGTCGGCGTGCTCCTTTTTTTGGGCGCACACATCTACTTGGCGTGGATCAAACCGCACGTGTTCGAGGGGCACGGCGAAGAGTTTGAAGACATCGCGAAAGAGATGTTTACGTCCGCCGACGGCCCAACGCTCATCGTTTATGTGCTTGGAACTCTTGGAGTTTCTTACCACATCGGCAACGGTCTTCAGAGCTGGGTCGTGGGTTGGGGCTTGGTCGGTAGCCGCGATGCCGTGAAGAGGTTTGAGTGGGTAGCCATCGGCACTTTCGTCGTGCTGCTTGCCATGAGCTGGGGCGGAATCTTTGGGCTCTACACGCACGGTCGCGAGATCGTCGCCCACGAGAAGGCGTCGGCGTCGGCGGCGGCTTCACCTTCTGCGAGCGCGCCTGTCGCCGGCGGCAACGCGCCCTAACGACGCCAGCGCCCAGCGCCCAACGCTCAAGGCCCAACGCCCAACGCGAACGCGCCAAAAAAAAGAGAGAGGTGAACCCCCGGCGGTTTGCCTCTCTTTTTTTTGTGCATGCAGGATACACGCAAGTTTTTTTTGGCCGCGGCGATAGGGCACTCATGAACCCTATGTCTGTACCCGCAGCGGTGACGCGGCAGCCTCCGTCTGGCTCCTTGGCGCATCGCGCGATGGAGCGCCTTCTCGACACTTTTTCCCCCCGAGGCTGCCTCGCCTGCGATGGCGCGGTGGCCCGAGACGCGATGTTTTGCAGCGTCTGCGAGGTTGCCGTCGAGCCGGGCGATCCTTGGGCGCCGTTTGCGTACGGGGGCGCTGTTCGCGAGGCCGTTGTGCGCCTCAAGTTCCGCGGTCGCACGGACTTGGGCATGCCGCTCGGGCGCGCGATGGGGCGTTGGGCACGGGCGACGCATCGCCAGAATCCCGCGGCGATCGTGGTCCCCGTGGCCTCGTCACCGGACCGCATTTGCGAGCGCGGCTACTGCCACGCCACGCTCTTGGCCCAAGGCGTCGCGAAGGAGCTCTCGCTCTCGCTCATGCCCCTCGGGCTCACGCGAAAACGCCACGTCGGAACGCAGCTCGGTCGCAGTCGAGCCGAGCGTCTCGAAGCGCTCGCGGGCGCTTACACGGCTTCTGCCAAGCTTTTTCGTGCCTCGGTCATTCTCGTGGACGACGTGCGCACGACCGGTGCAACCCTCGAAGCCGCGACGCGCGCCCTGAAGATCGCCGGCGTCTCCGAGGTCAGGCCCCTGGTGCTCGCGTGGACGGAGGCCGAATCGCCGACGACTCCGCCGCGTCAGTGGCTATCGGCGTTGTCCGCGTTGTCATCGTCGCCCGCGAGGAGGAGCGAAGTGGCTGCAGACTGCACCTTGTTCCACGTGTCTTCATCCTCGATCTCCGCGAAGATCTCGTCGCCGTCTTCGTCTACTTCGTGCTCGAAAAGAAACAGATCGAACTCCGCCTCGACGTCGTCGAGGTCCTTGTTCGTCGTCAGCACGGCGTAGTCGATGCCATCCACTTCAAGCATGGTGAGGCAGCGAAATTCCGTGTCTTTTCCCGAGCCGTCGGAAAGAATAATGACGTCGTCATCCGCGTCTTTCGTCTCCTTGGCCGGCTTCGGTTCGCTCTTCTTCGACTTACCCATGGCGCACTCTTTCTGGTGAATCCGATTGCGTGCAAGAGGAGGCTACTCGTACGCAAGCGCCCGGGTCACGCTAAGGCGCGACGCGCGAAGGCCTGGCAAGGCACCGGAGAGCAACGCAAAGCCGAAAACCATCAGCACGGTTCGGGCCGCTGCAGCCGCGGGAAAAAGATACGGGATGGTCCACCCGGTGGCCTCAAAACCCACCGCGTTCATGAGCACGAGAGACGTGGGAATGGCCGAGAGAACCCCGACCAAGACCGACGCAAGCCCGAGAAAGCCCGCCTCCGCCACGATGGAGGCCAGTATTTGCGCGCGTGTCGCACCGATGGCACGCAGAACGCCGATTTCGCGGGTGCGGTCCATGACGGCCGCGAGCATGGTGCCGACGACACCGAGCACGGCGACGATGAGGGAGATGGTTTCAGCGGCCTTCGACACACCGAGGGTTGAGCGGAGCACGCCGCGCACTTCTTCCTTCAACGCGGCATTCGTGGTGACAAAAAAGCCGCCCTCGTCCGGGTCGCCGGCAGCCATTGCGGCCCGCACTTGTTTCGCGACCTCGTTGACGTTGACGTTAACGTCAACCGCCAAGAAAATATCCGTGGCCTCGACCTGGTCGTCGTTCCAAAACGCGCGAAGCCACTTGCGATCGAGCATCGCCCAGCCCTGATCGCTGGAATAATCCAGGACAACGCCCACCACGCGAAAACGATGAGCGCCGGTCGGCGACGGAAGTTCAAAGACTTCGCCGGTGTGCACGCCGCTGCGAACCGCGGTGGCTTCGCTCAAAACGATGGTGGGCTCGTCGCCGGAAAGGATGTTCGCGGGCAGGGGGTTCGGGCCCTCAATCACGTGGCGTCCGCCGCGCTTGGCAACCTCGGTCAAGTAGACCTCCGACGCGAGTCCAAGAACCTCCATTCGGCGGCCATACGCCTGGACGGAAATCGTTCGCACGGGATTCACCGCCGCCACCCCAGGAATGGAGCCGAGATTGGCGATGCTCGATGACGCGTACGCGACAGCATTTCTGTCGACGAGCGGAGAGCCCGCCGTGACGAACAAATCCGCGGGAATCGCCTGGTCAAGCCACTCCAAGCACGAGGCCTCGTAAGAGTGCGTGTACGTCGCCATGGTCAGCGAAGTGGCGGTCGCGAGGACCAAACTGGCGGCGGTGAGCGTGCTGCGGCCCATCTCGCGTTCCACGTTGTCGACGCCGAGTCGCCCAGGAATTCCCAGAACTCGGAGGGCGAGCGGGCGCAAAAAACGCGCGAGGTACACGACGACCCAAGGCAGCAGGGCCACCGAGCCGAGGAGCAGCAGACCGACCCCAAGAAAGCCGTGAAAGCGAAAGCGCAGGAATATGGTGCCGTAGCCCAGGGCGCAGCCCAACAGTCCGACGGCCGCGAGCCTCTTGACGGGCCAGCGGCTTCGCGATGCCGCGTGAAGGTCGCGACGAAGGGCCTCCACGGGCGCAAGGCGGGCCGCAAGACGCGCGGGCCAATAGGCAGCGAGGATGGTGGCCACGACGCCGATGGTGAAGCCCGTGAGCGCCAAGCCGGGGGTGACCGTGGCCTCGGGCATGACGACGCTTTCGTAGAAGCGCGAGATGTTCGGCCCGAGGGCTCCGAGTACCACCGTTGCGATCGCCTTACCGCACGCGATCCCCAGCAAACTTCCGAGGCAGCCGATGACTGCGGCCTCGGCGACGAACACCGCGGCCACCCGCGATTGGCTCACGCCCAAGCTGCGCAAAATGCCGATTTCGCGTTTGCGCTGACCGACACTGACGGCCACCGCGTTGTAAATGAGGAACATGCCCACGAGGACCGCGATCATCGCTTGCACTTGAATGGCCAACTGAAAAGTTGCGGCCATGCGCGCCACTTGTTCGGCCCGAGCGCTCGGTCGGTCGACGGTGGCCCGGTCGCCCACGAGAGCTTGCAACTCCTTTTTCGCGGCCTCGACGTTGACTCCGGGAACGAGTGCGACGTCGATGAAGTCGACGAGGGACGCCCGCTCAAACGCGAGCTGGGCGGCATCGAGGGAGAGCACGGCCCACTGCCCGCCGAACGACTGGGAGCGCTTGTTGTCGCGCAGAATGCCGGCCACGCGGAAGGTTTCGAGGCCGTGGGAAGTGCGAAGTCGAAGGGGCGAATCGAGGACGAGCGAGCGGCGGGCCGCGAGGGTTTCGCTCACCAAAATAGCGTTGGGATCGTTGAGAAATGCCAGGGGATCGTCCAACACGTCGTCGCCTGCGGTTTGCTCAAACGGCAGGAAAAATTTGTCTCCCACAAAATCGAGGCCGAAGACCAGCACCCGCTCGCCGGGCTGGCCGCCCTCGCCCGCCAAGAAGGTTGTGCGCTCCATGCGAGGCGCCGCGTGGGCCACGAGATCGCGACGCGCGGTCACCGTGTCCAGGAGCTCGATGGACACACCCACTTCATCTTGCGCCACGGCGAGGTCGGACTTGCCGCCGGCGCGGTCGGCCAAATCGTCGAATGAGCGCAGCACCGATTGGTTCGCGGCCGTCATGCCGACCACCATCGCCACGCCCAACGCGACGCCAAAAAGCACGAGAAGCGTGCGCACCGGCGAGGCGGCCGCGTGGCGCAAAGAGACGTAACGAACCAGGGCGAAGAAGGCGCGAACGCTCCTCATCGCGACGCTCGCCGTTCGTCGCTGTGAAGACGCCCGTCGCGAATCGTCAGAACACGGTCGGCGCGCTCCGCAATGCGCGGGTCGTGGGTGACCAAAATAACGGTGCGCCGCGCCGATGCGGAGCCCACGATGAGCGACAAAATGCCGTCGCCGGTTTTGGAGTCGAGGTTGCCCGTGGGTTCATCGGCGAGGAGGAGAGGCGGGTCTCCGACGAGGGCGCGCGCGATGGCCACGCGCTGCATTTCTCCGCCTGACAGCTGGTCAGGACGATGCTCTTTTCGCCCCCCAAGGCCCACCTGCTCAAGGGCCGCGCTCGCCCGCACCATCACATCTCGCGCTCGCTCGCCGCTGAGGAGGGCGGGCAGCATCGCGTTCTCGAGCGCGCTGAGCGTGGGCACCAGATTGAAGAACTGAAAAATGAAGCCGATGCGCTCTCGCCGGAGGCGCGTGAGGCCGTCGTCGTCGAGGTCGTTTACATCTTGCCCGTTGAAAAAAATGCGGCCGGAACTTGGGCGATCAAGGGCGCCCATAAGGTTCAAAAGCGTGCTTTTTCCGCTGCCAGATGGCCCGACGATGGCGACGAACGAACCCGCCTCCACCGTCAACGTCATGGCCGCCAACGCAACGACGTCGGGTGCCGTTGCCTGCTCCGCGCCGCTCTCGCCGTCGGTCTGGAGGTTTCCGCGGTAGCGCTTTTCTACGCTCTCAAACTTCACGATAGCTTCGCCCATGAAGCCTCCTTTTTTTGCCCCCGCAGCCGAAACGCAACCTCGTAGACAACGTGCCAGCGAGGGGCCCGGAAATCAGGCTGCGTCGCGCTTTCGGCCCACGTAAGCCACGAGGTTGTTGATTGAGTCGAAGTTTGAAGGGAGCGCTTCCTCGGCCTCAACGACAAAACCAAAGGTCTCCTCGAGGTGCATGATTAGCTCCAGCATGCCCGCGGAATCGATGACGCCGGTGCGTTCAAGGGACTGCTCGTCTTTGAGAGACGAGGGGTCGGCTCCCGCCAGGAATTGGTCGAGGATGAAAGCTCGAAGCGCGTCGCGAGGGCCGCTAAGAGCATCGCGTACGGGGTCGCTGATCGTGTCGCTCATGGGCTTGTTCATGGGGTCACAGGCGAGGTCTCTGCGGGCAAGGAACCAGGGGCGTCACCAAACCCGAGACCGGGCTTGGGCGCAAGGCCGAACAGCAGTTGAGCGGCATCGGTCACGCAAAGTGGCCCATCGTGAACGACGGGCGAACCACCCGGGCATCGACGCCGTTCCACAGCAGTTCTTGCGGGGTCGGGTGCCCCAAAAACAGAAGGGGGCTCGCGGCGTAGGAGTAGGCACCCACATGCAGAAACGCGATGGCGTCTCCGATGCGGCACCGGGGGAGCACGGCCTCGCGCGCCAGACTATCGATGGGCGTGCAGAGGGGGCCGACGACGTCTTGCAGGCACGGGTCGTCCACGCGCGAGAGGTTCACAATCGGGTAGTTCTTTTTCACGAGCTGACCGAAGTTTCCCGTGGCCGGAAACACGTGATTCATGCCGCCATCGAGCACGACAATGCGCTTACCGCGCGTCTCTTTCACGTCGATAACGCGGGCCACGTAAGCCCCAAACCGGCCGACGAAAAAGCGACCAAGTTCGAGCACGAAGCGCATCTGCGAGAAACGTGTATCCTGCAAGCGTCGATCTTCAAGGACGCCCGCGATGGCGGCCCCACCAACCTCTGGAGCGAGGTCGGGTTGGCCCTCAAAGTAAGGAACACCAAAGCCTCCGCCGAGGTTCACGTGGCGAAACGAGGCGCCGGTTTCGGTCATCAGGGCCGCAGCCAGATCAAGGGTTTGCCTTGCATTTTCAGCCAGCGCAGAGGCCTCGAGGCATTGGGTGCCCGCAAAAACATGCAAGCCGTCTAGATCGATGTGGGGCGATGCGATTGCCTGGCGAACCACCGCCGCTGCATCTTCTTCGGGCACACCGAACGCGGAGGCCTGCCCACCCATGCGCATGCCGAAAAGTTTGCTTGTGTGTTTGGGGTTCACGCGAATCGCGATGCTCGCCTTGGTGCCTTTCTGCGAGGCGACGGAGACGATGCGGTGCAGTTCGGTCTCGGACTCAACGGAGATGGACGCGCGCTCTCGAATGGCCAGACTCAGCTCCGGCAAACTCTTGCCAGGCCCCGCAAAACTCATGAATGGGCCGGGAATTCCCAGCCCGCGCATGAACGCCAGCTCGCCCCCGGAACTTACGTCGAGCCCTTGAACCTCGGGCACCAAGAGCTCCACGAGCGAACGATTCGCGTTGGCCTTCACGCAGTACAGCAGGTCAACGCACGACGGGAGGGCCGCCCGTAGCTCCCGCGCGTGGGCCACCATCGCGGGGCCGTCGTAGAGGTAAAACGGCGCGTCGATGCGCGCGGCGAGTTCTTCAAGCGGGGCGTCGGTGAGAAACGGAATCATGGGGAACCCTCGGGCACGATGCGCTTCACCACACGGCCCGGATTTCCCATCACGATGGAGTCGGGCGGAACGCTGGTACGCAGCACGGATCCAGCTCCGAGAACACTTCGGGCTCCGACGCGCACGCCCTTCAAAATGGTGCAGTGCTTGCCGACTTGAACGCCGTCTTCGAGGATCACGGGCGCGATGTCGTCGTCGCCGGCGGGCACTTCCCAAATGGGCTTTTTCGGATCGTAGTGCGAGTGACCCTCCGTGTCGGCGATGTAACTTTGGGAACCGATGGACACAAAGTTGCCGAGGGTGATGCTCGACGCCACATCGAAGGTCGTGTTGTGGCCGATGAAAACGCCGTTGCCGATCATGAGCTTTGGGCTGCGCGTAGAAACGGGCTTGATGTTCACTTGACCGGAAAAACGCACGTCATCGCCGAGTTCGATGTGGCACGGCGCGGTCATGTACGGGATGCGGTCGATGGCGATTCGCTCGCCGTGCTTGGCGCACTTCGCTAGAAAAAGAGGCGTCGCGATGAGCGACCGCTCGGCCCATTCGGCGAGCTCGCGGGCCGTCCAGTGGCCTTCGAAAAGGGCGGCGTACAGGGGGCGAAGCGCGGCCGGTGGCACGAGAGCACGGTGAACCACTTTCTTGGCGATGGGCCTCACCTCGCTGTGCAGAAACCGCTCCCAAGCCGTGCGCGAATCGTCTCCCATGACCGCATGATACCCATGGCGAGGCCCGTCGCGCTGTGGAAATCGCAGCCGTTGACCGTCTGTGCCCGAGGCCTTAAGGCCGTGCGATGGCTCACAGCTCCGACGCGCTTCTCTCCGCCCTTCGCCCCGTGGTTACCGATTCGGGCGCGTCCATCGTCGACGCAGGCCTTGTGAAAGAAGTGTCCGACGCCGACGGCCGCGTGGCTCTCACGCTCGATCTCAGCGAAGGAAACGTGGCCCAATCGCGCGCAAGGATTGGGGCCGAAGTGCGCGCCATACTGCTGGCTCTCCAAGGCGTGGAACGCGTGGATATTCGCTGGCGAGACAACGTTCCAGGGCGCGCTATCGGCCCAGACGATCCCATGCCCGGCGTGAAACATATCGTCCTCGTCATGAGCGGAAAGGGAGGCGTCGGAAAGTCCACCACGGCAACCAACCTGACGATGGCCCTGCATCGCCTCGGGTACCGCGTGGGTCTGCTCGACGCAGATATTTATGGACCTTCCATACCCACCATGTTGGGCATCACAGGTCGCCCCGTTTCCACCGACGGCAAGCACATCGAGCCGCTCGAGCGCTTCGGGGTGAAGCTCATGAGCATCGGTTTTCTCCTGGAAGACCCCAAGCAAGCCGTCATTTGGCGCGGCCCCATGCTCACGGGCGCGCTCCAACAGTTCATGAAAGATGTGCACTGGGGCGACCTTGATTTTCTGGTTTTCGATCTGCCGCCGGGCACCGGAGACGTGGCGCTGTCGCTCTCCCAGCGCGTGCGGTCCACCGGGGCTGTCGTCGTGACGACGCCGCAAAACGTTGCCACCGACGACGTATTCAAGTCCGTGTCGATGGCGCAGAAACTCGAAATTCCTGTGCTCGGCGTGGTCGAAAACATGAGCTACTTTATCGACTCGGCGGGCATGCGCCACGAGCTCTTCGGAAGCGGCGGGGGCCAGGCGGTGGCTGATTTTGCAGGCGCTCCGCTTCTCGGCCAAGTGCCGATCGAGTCGATGGTGCGCGAGTGGGGCGACAAGGGAACGCCCGTCGTTCAGGCCATGCCCCAATCGGCCATCGCCCAAACGTTCATCGCGATTGCCGAGCGGCTGATCGACACGATCGCGGAGGGCGCCGAAGACGCAGGACTTCCGATCATCGACCGCAGCGGAGGTCAGGGCCGCGTGCGGTTGCCTCTCGTCAAGTAGGCTGCAAGTAGGCTGCGCGGCGCTTACGCCTTCCAGCCTTTTTTCATCGCCGCGACGAGATCGACGTCTTGCTCCTTTTTGAGCAGAACGCCGAGAAAAGGCAACTCTTTGGCGAGGCGCTCTTTCTTGACACCCGTGCGGAGCAGCACCGCGAGCCAGTCTACCAGCTCGCTCGTGGAGGGCTTTTTGCGCAGGCGCGGCATGGCGCGGAGTTCAAAGAAAGCGATGACCGCTTGGTCGATCATCGCGTCGTCGGCCTCCGGATGGTGCACGCGCACAATGCGCTTCATCAGTTCCGGCGTCGGAAAGTCGAGAAAGTGAAAGACGCATCGGCGGAGAAACGCGTCGGGCAATTCTTTTTCGTTGTTCGACGTGATGATCACGATCGGGCGCTCTTTTGCCACGATTTCATCGCCGGTTTCGCCGACCACAAAGCGCATGCGATCAAGCTCGTGCAAGAGGTCGTTGGGGAATTCGATGTCCGCTTTATCGACCTCGTCGATGAGAAGGACGACGCGTTTTTCGGCGGCAAACGCGCGACCAAGAGGGCCGTATTTGATGTACCGGCGGATGTCTTTTACGTCGCCGTCGCCAAAGCGTGCATCATACAAGCGTTGCACGGTGTCGTAGACGTAGAGGCCGTCTTGGGCGCGGGTTGTGGACTTCACCGGCCAGTGAATGAGAGCCGCTTGGGCGTGGGCCGCAATGGCCTCCGCGAGTAGGGTTTTTCCTGTGCCTGGCTCACCTTTGACGAGGAGCGGCATCTCCAAAAGAAGGGCGCATTCCACCGCCGCTTCGAGCGCGTCGCTCGTGAGGTAGCTCGGGGTTCCGGCGAAACGTGGCGTTGATGAATTCATGGTCGGCCTCTTGGATTCGGCAGGTATCGGTGAATTGGCGCGGCTATGCGAACAGAAAGAACGGCTGCGCCGGGCTTCTGGCGGGCTACGCCTTTTTTCGGAAGCGCATGCGTGTGACCGGCAGGCCGTCGGTGTCGGCACGAGCCTCCCGATCGCTTCGCGCGCCGTAGGGATTGAGCGCGAGAATGGCGCTGCCCGCGTCGTCGCCGGCGGGTTCAAACGCGTTGTAGCCGAGGCCCGCGTGCTCGTATTGGTCGGCGCGAAACGGGACGTCCGTCTGCATGTAAAGCTCGCCTCCCGGCTCGAGCAGTCGCGCGACCTCCGTCAAAAAAAGCTCGCCCATGACGAGGCGTTTTTCGTGACGCTTTTTCCACCACGGGTCCGGAAAGTGGAGGAACACGCGCCGCACGCCGCCCGAATTCGTGATGCGCGGCAAGACGTCGCGCGCGTCTTCGGCAAAACACCGCGCCCGCGCATTTAGCAGGCGTTTTCCAAGGCGTTCGTCGACGATGGTCGCCCACTTGCGCCGAATTTCGAGACCCACCAACGCTGCCTCTGGGGCCGCCACCGCGCGCTCCAAAAGAAACCGACCGCGACCGGGCCCCACCTCGAGCTCAAGCCAAGCCCCCTCGACGATGGCGCGCAGATCGATGGGACCGTCGGCGGAAAGGCGCGGCGCGTGGGAGTAAGGTCGCGGTTTCGGTGTTGGTTCGTCGGCCATCGCCGCGCACCAAAGCCCAAGGTGCGTTCGGACGCCAAGAGCCAAGTGTCTGCGCTATCGTGGCTCGTCGATGACCTCACCTCGCGAGCACCTTCCGCACATGATCCGCCTCGCTCGCGAAGCCGGAGTCATGATCGCTGAGGCCTTCAAAAGGGACGTCTCCGTCGAATGGAAGGGGCCACGCGATCCGGTGACGGAAGTTGATCGGGCTGTGAACGCATTCTTGTGCCGCGAGCTCGCGAAAGTGGCCCCGGAGGTCGGCCTCGTGGCGGAAGAAACCGACGAAGCCACAAACCTCGTGGCCCAGCAGCGCCCCACCCTCATGTTCATCGATCCCCTTGATGGAACACAGGAATTTGTCGATCGGCGGCCGGAGTTTGTCGTGCTGCTAGGCCTCGTTGTAGGCAATCGCCCGGTGGCCGGCGTGGTGCATGTACCCATGAGCTGTGAGACGTATTACGCCGTAGCGGGTGAGGGTGCGTTCGGTATTGCGGCGGATGGATCCGAAAAACGGCTTTGCGTGAGCGCGCGGTCCGTCGCCGAAGAGGCGTTTGCTGTCGTCACGCGGTCCCATGGTTCTCCGCGACTTCAGAAGGCGCTCGCAAAACTTGGGGTTCAAAAGAGACCGTGTGGGAGCGCGGGGCTGAAAGCCGTGCGCATTGCCGAGGGTGCGGCGGACGTGTGGATGTCGCCGGGGCCGGCGGGCATGCGGTGGGACGTGGCCGCCTCCGAGTGCCTTCTCAGCGAGGCCGGGGGCCGCATGACCGATGGCCTCGGCAGGGCCTTCGATTACCGAAACGGCCTCCGGAACGACGCGGGAATTTTGGCCTCGAATTCGCTGCTCCACGAGCGCGCGGTGGCCGCTATGGCCTACGGCGAAGAGCCGTGAGCCGTGTCGCAAATGGTGCCAACGCCGAGGTGGTGATCATCGGCGGCGGCATCATGGGATTGTCGGTGGCGTACCACTTGGCCCTCGGCGGCTTGACGAACGTAACCGTGGTGGATCGCAGCTATTTGTGCGGCGGCGCGAGTGGCCGAAACGGCGGCGGTGTGCGCGCGCAGTGGTCCACCGAGACGAATGTTCTGCTGATGCAGGAGTCGATTCGCATGTGCCAGGCCTTCGCCCGCAAGATGCGCATTCACGTGTGGTTTCGCCAAGGCGGGTACCTGTTTTTGGTCCGCAGTGCAGACAAGCAGCGCGCCCTCGAAGGGAGCGTCGAACTGCAACAACGTCATGGGCTCAAGACGCGCATGCTCACCCCGCGCGAGGCCCAGTCGCAGGTGCCTGAACTCGACGTGAGTGGCGTTTTGGCGGCGAGCTACAACGGTGACGATGGCGTGGTTTTTCCCTGGCCATTCGTGTGGGGCTTTGCGCAGGCGGCAACCAAATTAGGGGTGCAAGTGCGCACGCACACGGACGTCGTCGGCTTTGAAACGGCGGGCGCCCGCGTGACCGGTGTGGTGGTCGTCAAACGCGATTCCGCCGGGCGCCCCGTAAGCGGCAGCGAGGAGCGCATCGGCGCGCGCATTGTGGTCAACGCCGCGGGCGCATGGTCACCAATGGTGGCGCGCCTCTTGGGCGTCGAGCTTCCCAATCACCCGCACCGCCACGAAATTTGCTCCACCGAGCCGCTCAAACCGTGGCTTCGTCCGCTCGTGGCCGACCTCGGCGATGGCCTGTATTTTTCCCAGTCGATGCGCGGTGAAATCGTCGGCGGAATCGGTCTTGATCCGGTGCCGCACGGGGTTCAACAAGAGAGCAGTATTCCGTTTCTCGCGCGGTACGCCCAATCGCTCGTGCGCTCGGTGCCGCGCCTCGGCGGCGTGAAAGTGCTGCGCCAATGGGCCGGCTGTTACGACATCACGCCCGATGCCAATCCGATTGTGGGCGAGGTCGATGAGGTTGAAAATTTCCTTCAGGTGAGCGGCTTTATGGGCCACGGTTTCATGATGGCGCCCGTCGTCGGCAAGCGTTTTGCCGACGAAATTCGCACGGGAAAACCCGAACCGCTCTTCGCGAACTGGAAGCTGCGCCGTTACAAAGAGGGCAAGCTTCTGACCGAGTCCATGATTATCGGGTGATGGCAATCGCGGCGTAAATTGCTCATAACGCACCGCGCGAATGCTCCCTGCCATTGACCGCGGGGCCATGCGTTGCGTAGCCTTCGCGCGCTGCCATGAAGAAAACCTCGCTTGCCATCGTCCTTGCTTTTGCCGTCGCTTGTCCCTCGCTGCTTTCGGGTTGTGCCGACGAAAACTCGCCAAACACCTGGGTAAGTCGCCTCGACGACGGCGCGAAGAGGGCCGCTGCGGTGAAGCGTTTGGGGCAGTTCTTTGAAGACACGATGACGAAGGTCAACGGCGATCGCGAAGATCCAACAGTGAAAGCTCTTCTCGACGTCATCGCGGAGCCGATGGCAAAGCTGTATGCGGGCCGCACCGGAGACGACAAGACGCGGCGCGAACTGCTGAAAATTATTTCCGACTTGCATGATGCACGCACTTCTCCGGCGCTTGCGGCGGCCTTTCAAGACTACGAAGCCGGGCGCAACGACGAAGAGGTAAAGAATGCCGCGTCGTGCATTGTGGCGATGACAAAAAAGAGCGTCGTCATCGATGAAGCCCTGGAAGATGCGGTGTTTTCGGTCTTCGCCAAGTTTCGTCCATCGAAGTCCAAACTTGCCGGCGCGTACAAAGAATTGCACGGGGCGATCTTGGCGGTGAAGAGCAAGCGGTGGGCGACGAAGGCAGCCGATCTGCTGAAAGTACCGGTCGACGAAACGCCCGACTCCAAACTTGACGAAATTCTTTTTCGCCAACTGACCGCGGTGCAGCTTCTCGGTGAGCTTAAGGATCCAGCCACCGTGCCAGCCCTCGTCGGCGTGCTTCTCACGAAGGAAAAAGGCGATCTTCGCGCCACGGTGACCTCGGTGCTTTTGCGCATCGGTGCACCCGCCGAGGCCGCGCTCGCCGGTGCCCTCGGAGGAGCCGATCCGGCCTGGGCAACGATGCAAAGTCGCTGGCCAGAAAGGTCTTGGGTTCCCGCGATTGCCGAGGCCGCGACCATGCTCGGCCGCCCCCTCGTGCGCGCCCAGGCGTTGGCCGTTCTTGCCACGGAGACGAACGTCACCAACAAGGCCCTCCTCGCGCAATTCGCTTACCGATTTGCCCCGAACGCCGACGCCCTCGCGGCCTACAAAACAGCCGTCGAGTCTACGGACCCAGGCGCCGTTCTTGCCGGTGCCGCGAGGGGCGATGCGCGCGCGAACATGCTGGCCTCGGCGACCTATTTTTACGATGCCTCGCTCGTCGACTGGCTCGTGAAACTTTCCGCGCCCACCCTCAAACTCATCGCCGGCAAGAAAGACGACCCTCGAAAAGAGGAGCAATTGCCAGCACTTATGACGGAAGCCGATACGGCCATCAAGCTCATGACGAAGGAGCAGCTGGCGTCGGTTCTCCCGCTTGTCACCGGCGCAGACGCCGCGATGTTTGCGCTGGCGGGCGTCAAGGGCAACACCATGCGGGCGAAGTACGACGCGGCGAGTGGCGCGCTCGAGACGTGCAACGCCGACGCCGAATGCTTCGCGCAAATCGTCAGCGACCCGGTGGAAACACGCAAGCCCGAGAAGGTGATGCGCGCGGTGAAAGCCGCCACCATGACAGCCTTTTTTAGCACGCCCGAAACGGCCACCAAGAATGCTCAACGTCTAGCAAAACTGCTGGCCAAGCAGCCTGATCCAAGCGCGCGTTTGGCCGCCGTGGAAGCCATCGATTTCCTCCTGCCCAAGGGCGATGGCGAGGTCGCGACGGTGCTCGACGAAACCATCGACGGCGAGCTCAAAGCGGGCACCAAGAACCTGGCCCACGACGGCATGCGCAAGGTGGCAAACAGGCTTCGCGCGCGACTCTGAGCCCTCGCTTGGAGAGACGCGTACGAGGTCTATGTGCCGACTATCTGCTGAGTCCCCATCGTATTGGCGTCGTATAGCCGAAACCAATACGCGTCAATGGCGGATCGGGCGCGGGCAGAAATGCCTGCCCGGTGCGCGGATCCACAGCAAAAGGCGCGACTTCCAGCAGTGGCGTCAGCGCAAACGAACGCTCGTGCAGGCGAGGGTGGGGAACGAGGGCGTGGGCCGCGGCGCTGTGTTCCCCGTCGATCCACAGAAGGTCGATGTCGATGGTGCGAGGGCCCCAGCGCTCGCCGCTTTTGCGGTCGCGGCCGAGCCGCTTTTCGATAGCCAAGATGGCCCCGACCAGGTCACCGGCCGAGAGCTCGGAAAGCAGTGCTAGGGCGGTGTTCCAGTAGCGATCCTGCGGCGGCCCCACCGCGTCGGATTCCCACAGAGACGCGGCACCTTGGGCGACGCCGAGGGCGGCGATTTGCTCGCCGGCGCTGGTCAAAAGGGCCAGCCGATTGCCAAGATTGGTGCCGAGCCCCAAGACGACCAACCGCTGTGTGTTTTTCGTCGCAGAGTTCGTCGCTTGCCGGTGCAGGCTGATAGCATCGTGCATAGGCGTCTTACTTCACGAGGTGGTGCATGGTGGGTGATGCGAGCAGCGGGTCCGGACTTCTCCAACGAATCTCGGCCTTTCAAGACACCACGCAGTACCGCGAATTGAACTGGGCGGGGTCCTTCGAAGACTACCTCGGCATCGTTCGCGAGAAGCCTGAAGTCACGCGAAATGCGTACCAGCGGCTGTACGACATGATCATCGCGCACGGCACCGAAGAGTACGTCGACAACAAAAAAAAGCTTGTAAGATACAACTTCTTTAAAGACGAGGCGAACCTCGGCGAGAACGCGATTTTCGGCCTCGACATACCGCTGATGCGCCTCGTGCACGTCCTGAAAGCGGCGGCCCAGGGCTATGGGCCCGAGCGTCGTGTGATCTTGCTGCACGGCCCCGTGGGCTCCTCGAAGAGCACGATCGCCAGGCTTTTGAAGCAGGGAATTGAGGAATATTCGCGCACCCGCGACGGAGCTCTTTACTCGTTCGACTGGGTCCATCTGGCGGGCACGGGGCTTGCGGGGCAAGACGTCGATACGTTTCCGAGCCCGATGAACGAGGAGCCGCTGCGGCTCATTCCGGAGGAGTGGCGCGAAAAAGCGTTCGCCGATCTGGGCCTCGGCAACGAGCGTTTCTTGGTGAAGGTCAAGGGCGACGTAGACCCGGCGAGCCGGTTTATTTTTAAGCAATTGCTCCTTCGCTACGAGGGCGATTGGGCTCAGGTGGTTCACAACCACGTGCGCGTGCGGCGTCTCATCTTGAGCGAAAAAGATCGCGTCGGCATTGGCACGTTTCAGCCAAAAGACGAGAAAAACCAAGACTCTACGGAGCTGACCGGCGACATCAATTACCGAAAGATCGCCGAGTACGGGTCCGACAGCGACCCTCGCGCCTTCAACTTCGACGGCGAGTTCAACATCGCCAACCGCGGCATCGTCGAGTTCATCGAGATGCTCAAACTTGATGTTGCATTCCTCTACGATCTGCTCGGCGCCAGCCAAGAGCACCGCATCAAGCCGAAAAAATTCGCCCAAACCGACATCGACGAAGTGATCATCGGTCACACGAACGAGGCCGAGTACAAGAAGCTCCTGAACAACGAGTTCATGGAGGCTCTCCGCGATCGCACGATCAAGATCGACATCCCGTACATCACCAAGGTGAGCGAAGAGACGCGCATTTACCAAAAGAGTTTCGGCCCGGCGAAGGTGCGCCACAAACACGTGGCCCCGCACACCCTTGAAGTCGCGGCCATGTGGGCGGTGCTCACGCGCCTCGAAGACGCGAACAAGCCGAATCTGAATCTTGTGCAAAAGATGAAGCTGTACGACGGCAAATCGCTGCCCGGATACACGCAAGACACGGTCAAAGAGCTGCGCAAGGCGACCAAGCGCGAGGGCCTCGACGGCATCAGTCCGAGGTACGTCCAAGACAAGATCTCAAACGCGCTCGTGAACGATGTCGGCGAGGGAACGATCAACCCGTTCATGGTTTTGAACGAGCTCGAAAAAGGCCTTCGCCATCACTCGCTCATCACCAACGAAGAACAGCGCAAACGGTTTCTCGAAAGCATCGCCCTCGTGAAGCGCGAGTACGAAGAGATCGTGAAAAACGAAGTTCAGCGTGCCATCAGCGCGGACGAAGACGCCATCGCGCGACTATGTGGAAACTACATCGATAATCTGAAGGCCTTCACGCTGCGGGAGCGGGTAAAAAACCGCTACACGGGCCAAGACGAAGAGCCCGACGAGCGACTTATGCGGTCAATCGAAGAGAAAATCGATATTCCCGATCAGCGCAAAGACGACTTCCGTCGCGAGATCATGAACTTCATCGGAGCGTTGGCCGTCGATGGCCGAAAGTTCGATTGGCAGACCAACGAACGCCTTCGTCGGGCCCTTGAACTGAAGCTTTTTGAGGACCAAAAAGATTCGATCAAGCTCAAGACGCTCGTCTCCTCGGTGGTCGACAAAGAGACGCAAGAAAAGATCGACGTCATCAAAACGCGTCTGATTCGCAACTTTGGCTACAACGAAGTATCCGCCACAGACGTGCTCAATTACGTCGCGAGCATCTTTGCCCGCGGCGATGCAAAGGGTACCTGAGGGAGTTGCGTTGACTGTTCATGCCGCTCCTGACGGACTCATCATCGCGCCAGGGGCGGTGCTTGGCGGAAAGTACCGCGTTGTTCGGTCCGTCGGGCGCGGGGGTATGGCGCAGGTCTACGAGGCCATACAGCTGGGCATTGGCAAGCGTGTGGCGGTCAAGGTTCTCAACGCGCAATACGCCGGATCGCCGATCCTTACGGAGCGATTCTTTCGAGAGGCGCGCGCGGCCTCGGCAGTAAAAAGTCTATACATTGTGGACGTTTACGACTCCGGTCGCTTGGAGGATCAGCGGCCGTTCATCGTGATGGAACTCTTGGAGGGGGAAACCCTCTACGAGCGATTGTCCCGCGAGCGCACCCTTCGCCCGGAGTATATGCTTTCCATAGTGGGCGATTGTTGCAAGGGTCTCGCGAAGGCCCACGCGGCGGGCATCGTCCACCGCGACCTCAAGCCGGAAAACATTTTTGTTGTCGAACAAGAAGACGGCAAAGAGGTCACGAAGCTCCTCGATTTCGGTCTCGCAAAATTTTATTCGCCGACCGACGACGATGAATCGGTGCAGCGCCTGACCCGCGACGGGGCTGTTTTTGGTACGCCGCCGTATATGTCGCCGGAGCAAGTGCGGGGCCAGGCCGGCGTCGACCACCGCACCGACCTTTGGGCCCTCGGGTGCGTTGTCTACGAGATCCTCGTCGGGCACCCCGTGTGGAAGACCGATCAGGGCGTCGCGATGATTTTTTCGGCCATTGCCGGTGGCGACGTGCCCCATCCGAGCTCCGAGAATCACGACCTACCCCTCAGTTTCGATCGTTGGTTTCGCAAGGCTCTCGCGCGCAAATCCGACGAACGTTTTCAGTCATCGCTTGATTTTATGGATGCGCTTCGAGAGGCGTTTTCCCAGGTCGGAATCGATCGCGCGCGGGTCGACGATGTAGCGGAAGCGGCGACTCGTCGCATGGCTTCGCTGCGCCCACCTGCCATGGGCGTTCCGCCGCCACCTCCGTTGATAGTGCCCGTTGCGGCGACGCAGGGGCCCATTAACGGCGACGGCGGGCTCCCGGTCGGTGTGCGGGAGCTATTGCCGACGGCACCCCGCATGATGCCGCTGGCGCAGCCCAGGCGGGCGCGGTGGGCCAAAGTGTCGCTGGGCGTTTTGACCTCCGGGCTCGCGGGCGTGGCGGTGGGCATCGCGATTTCCACGTCGTCGGCGGTGGACGCTCCGTCGCGCGATGACGAGTCGCGCGGCCGCGTCGATGCGGGCGTGCTCACGGCCCCGGTTACGTCCTTTGAGGCGCGGCTTTCCGCACCCGTTTTGCCTCCGTCGGTCCGCGAGTTCGTGGCCCACAAGCGGTTCCTAGAGGCGACGCAGGAGCTTGCAAAAAGCCCGTCCAGCGCCCCGTCGCGGTGGCTCGCGGAGGCCTGGCGACGGGTGCTCCCAGGCGACGCGCAAGCGTGTGCACCGACCGCGTGGGCGGCGATCGCGGGGGACCCCATCGCCATCACCAGCGGCACAAATCGGCGCGTCTTTTTCTTTGGCGGAAGCAAGGGTTCGCCGCACGTTTTCTCGCTCAGCGTGGATGCCGCGGGGTGGCTCACCGACGCGCCCGCCGTAGACGCGACGCCGGAGGGAACAGCCGTCGTGACGATGCGAATTGTGCCCGTCGGAGACCGCTTCGCGCTGTTCCTTTTGGAGAGGGGCGAAGACGAAAAGACGGTGCGCCTGCGCGTGCGCACCCTTGGCGAAAACGGCGAGCCTCTGGGCACTTCCATCGTCGTGCAAACGGTAAAAGCGTATCGCCATCTGTCCGAGGTCCAGCTGTCCGACGACGGCTACGTGCTCGCGTATTCCACGCTCTCCGGCACGGGCGCCGAGTCGATGCAGGCACTGCGCCTTGACCGCGCATTTCAGCCTCGCGGCAAGCCCACCATGTTGGCCCAAGGCACCGGGCGCGGAGCGTCGCTCTTTGGCGCGCCGCACGTCGGACGCCTGGGAAAAGACACGCTTTTCGCGTACGTGGTCACTCACCCCGAAGGCCGTTTCGCCGAGACACAACTCCTGACGGCGGAGGCTCTCCAGTGGGGAACCGAGGTCTTGCCCGGAGCCCCCGATGCACGGCTTCTGCGGCGTCTCAAGCCCGGGTCGAGGGTCGCGGAGCGTGTGGCTCCGGGGGCAGAAATAGACCTCGCGTGCACCGCCCAGAGGTGCTTTCTTGGCTGGGAAGACGATATCCGTGGAACGTATGTAGCGCGGCTAGATAGCATAAGTGGCTCACTCCACGTGGCGACCTCGCTCGGAAAGGGCATCGGGCGCGTGTGGCTTGTTCCCGGGGCCACGGCTTCGGACTCCGTGCAGGTTGTCTCGCACCACGGCGCGGCGTTTCGCAGCACGATCGTCGATGCCCTCGGTGCGCATCCCGGTGGCGTCCTTGTGCGCAGCCTCGGCACGTTTGCAGGGGCGGCGGCGGGCCCGTCGGGACTCGGGCTGTTTCTGTCCGAAAACGATGGGCCGCAGCGCCACGGCCTCATGGTCACCACGTCCTGCCCATGACAGCGGGGCAGGCGCTTGAAGGCCCCGCGGCGGAAAAAAGAATTCTCGCGGAAGCCTCGGTCGTCGTGGCCCTTGCCGCGGTGATTTCGGGCACGGGGCACGAGAGCGGCGGCCTGGTGGTCGCGGGTCTTTTTCTCGGCGCCTGCCACTGGCGAAGCTGGCGACACGACGACGCGCGGGTCCTCGAAGATGGCCTCGGGCTCGGGGGTCTAGCGGCGCGCCTGCCGCACGCGCAGGCGTCTTTTCGCCGTGCCATCGTGGCCTTTATGTGTGTGATTTTGCTAACATTTCCCTTGTATGTGTGGGCGTGGGTCGGGGTCGTTCGCCCCGTTCAACCGTTTGCGTTCGCCCGCGCCTTCACAGGCCTCCAGCCCTTCGCCGAGGTGCTCCTCGTGGCGCTCCCCGAAGAGGCATTTTTTCGCGGCCTGCTCCAATCGAGGCTCCACGAGGCCTCGCCGAGCCGGTGGCGCCTGCTCACGCGCGCCAACGTTCTGGCGTCGGCGCTGTTCGCGCTAGGCCATTTCGGAACAGGGTTTTCCCTGGCGCGCGCGTCGGTCTTTTTTCCGTCGCTCCTCTTCGGAGCGCTGCGCGAGCGCACGGGCGGCATCGTCGTCAGTGTGCTCTTTCATGCACTATGCAACCTTTTGTCGCATGGCCTTGCCCACGGATTCGCGCTCTGACTTATGACGGCATGCGTCATTGTGGTGCAACGGCACCGCCGGAGGCTGCGAATGACGGAACACCCTGAGATAGGCAAACAAGCCAGGGATAACCCGCGCTAGAGGCCCCAGCATGGCTTCGCGCGTGGCGCTGTTTGATTTGGACCGAACACTCATTCGCCGCGAGAGTGCATCTCTGTACGTGGCGTACCAGCGGTCTATCGGCGAGGCGTCCATCGTCGACGAAATGCGCATGGCGTGGTGGGTCCTTCAGTACACGCTCGGCGTCATCGACGCTCCGGCCGTGGCAAAAAAAGTTTTTAAGACCGTTCGCGGCAAGACCGCCGTGAGTCTTGCGGCCCGTTGCGACGACTGGGTTCGCAACTACGTCGCGCCGCACCTTTCCGATGGTGCTCGTCGTGCGGTTGGCGCGCACCGGGCTGCGGGCCACACGCTTGCGATCGTGACCGGCGCCACCTCGTACACCGCGTGGCCGATAGCGCGTTTGCTAGGAATTCCGCACGTTTTGGCGACCGAGTTGGTGGTCGATGCGGGCGGCTTTTTGACCGGCGAAGCCATCGATCCCGTTTGTTACGGCCGGGGAAAAAACACGCGCGTGGAAGCCCTCGCGAAGGCCCAAAACTTCACGCTTCAAGACTGTGTATTTTACACAGATAGTTACACCGACCTTCCGCTTCTCGAGGCGGTCGGTGAGCCCGTCGTGGTCAACGGCGACATGCGCCTTCGCCGCGAGGCCCGTCGTCGCTCATGGCGCACGGAGGAGTGGCGATGAACGCGGTTCAAATCGCGGCGATTGTTCGCCGGGCTCTCGAAGAAGATCTGGGCTCCGGCGACCTCACGAGCGCGGCCTGCATCGGGCCCGAGAACGCCTGTCGCGCTGTCGCCGTGGCGCGAGAGAACCTCGTGGGTTCAGGCGAGGGAATCGTTCGCGAAGTTTTGCGCCAGGTCGACGAAACCGTGCGCGTCCAGGTGCTCGTCGCCGACGGCGTTTTCGTGGAAAAAGGCACAGTTTTGTGGTCTTTGGAGGGGCGCACGCGGTCGATTTTGGCGGCCGAGCGCACGGCTCTCAATCTCGTGCAGCGCATGACCGGAATTGCCACCACCACGCGCCGGTACGTCGATGCGCGCGCCCCCGGGAGTCTCCTTCGCATCACAGACACGCGCAAAACGATGCCCGGTCTTCGCGCCCTCGACAGGTGGGCCGTGCGCTGCGGCGGCGGTTTTAATCACCGCGACAACCTCGGCAGCGGGGTCCTCATCAAAGACAATCACGTGGCGGCATGTGGCGGCGTGGGCCCAGCGGTGCGAGCATGCAGAATACATGCACCGCACACGGTTCGCGTCGAGTGCGAGATTGATGGTCTGCACCAAATTCACGAAGCGATTGAAGCCGGCGCCGAGGTTTTGCTTCTCGACAACATGACCGACGAGCAGATCGTCGAGGCGATCCGGCTCGCCGATCACCGCGTATTCATTGAGGTTTCCGGAGGCATCACGCTGGAGCGCGTCCACGCACTTTCTCTTCTTTCCGTCGACGCCGTGAGCGTTGGCGCTCTCACCCACTCGGTGCGAGCTTGCGACATTGGCCTCGATTTCACGGACGCCCGTGTCTGAGTCCACCCACGCCAACGCGAACGCTGACGCATGGATCGCCCGGATGCGCGGGTGCACGATGGAGCTTGGGCTGCCCGCATCCTTCGTCGCGGAAACGGGTTCCACGAACGAAGACGCCAAGATTGCAGCCGCTGCAGGAGTCCCCCACGGCGCGGTCTTTGTCGCGGGCCGGCAGCACGCGGGTCGCGGTCGTCAAGGTCGCCGGTGGGAAGACGAGGCCGGTGCGAGCCTCCTCTTTTCGGTCGTCCTGCGGATTCCAACGGTTCCTGGTTTTTTGGGCGCGGTGCCCGTTGTTGCTGGTCTAGCGTTGGCCGAAGCCCTAGGCGC
Organism: Polyangium aurulentum; assembly: GCA_945875545.1. Taxonomy (GTDB): domain Bacteria; phylum Myxococcota_A; class Polyangia; order Polyangiales; family Polyangiaceae; genus CAIQDA01. The sequence goes on from CAMCKZ010000013.1 coordinate 23,892, forward strand.
ATTGAGTTCTGAGCTCGATTTCCGCGTAAAGTGGCCGAACGACGTTCGCGTCAATGGCCGCAAAATAGGCGGAATTTTGGCCGAATCCATCGCTCCGAGCGCGAGTGTGAGCACCATCATCGTGGGCGTAGGCGTGAACGTAGGAAAGATGCAGTTTACACCGGAGTTGGCGGGGCGCGCGACGTCGCTCGAAAACGAAGGCGTCTCGGCGTCGGGCCTAAGCATTCTTGAAGACTTCCTCCGGCGGTTCGGGGCTCTCGTGAGCCGCGTCGCCATGCACGGACTGAGCGAGGTGCGGGCGCGACTGGCTCTTCGCCATGAACTATATGGTTGCAGAATACAACGTTCTGATGGTGTGCTGGCCATCGCTGACCACATCGATGATGAGGGCCGTTTGATGGTTCGTCTCGACTCGACAACCGAGCGCTGGAGCTCCGGCGAAGTGCACCTTGTTTCCGGAGGGCGCGCCCCATGACGACCTCACCTCGCCTTCCGCCGATCACGCGATTTGAGGTTGCGAGCGAAGAGCCGCCCATTGTCCGAGACCGGCAGACGCAGGAGTTTTACCTCTGGCTACGCGGCCCCGAAGACGCTGTCGCCCTGGAAACCGCCGCACTAAACCTGCTTACGTCTGTGGCCGCTATGCCGCGCGTTTCGCCCTTGACGCAGGAGTTTGGTCAGGGCGTCCTGTGCGATCTTCCTCCGCGGCATGCACGGCGCCTACGCGAGGCGGCGCGCTCCCTCGATGGTTTTTCGGGCGAGCGTCTGCTGCGCGAGTTGGTGCTGATTGCCATGCAGGTGGAGCGCGTCGGATTCGCCTTCGATCCGGACCTAGACGACCTCTGGGTCTCCAATGGGCGGCTTCGATTCCTCCGTTTGCGGCGCGTCGAAAGACTGCACCGAGGCCAGCCTTTCGACGTAGGCCCGCTCCTCGCGACCTTCGCCGATGCCGTGCTGCCGGAGCCTCTGATTCACGCGTCCACCGGGGCGTTGCGTTTCCTCCTCACGTACCGCCGGCCCGCCGAACTCGCCCACGCGACGGACCTCATCGTCTCCGCCACCGACGCCAACCAACTGCTCGAGGGCCTGAGCGGATCGATGCCGGGCCCGCGGTCGTCTACGCCGCTTCCCGTGCGATCCCTCAAGCGTTTTCCAAGCTTTGCCTCGTCCGAGGCCGTGGCCTGTTTCACCGACGTGGGCCTTGTTCGTCGCGTCAACGAAGACGCCGTGGGCGCGCTCACCGGTGGTCAAGGCGCGAACTCCTGGGTCGCGGTCGTCGTATGCGACGGCGTGTCTTCGTCGCCCCGCGCCGCAGAGGCTTCCAAGGTCGCCGTCCACTGCATTCTCGAGACGGTGCACACCCTCGAAGGCGCCATGCCCGACGCCGATTTGCTGGCCATGGCCCTAGTTTCCGCGAACGATCAGGTGCTCACGCTGCCCCGTCGTCGCCCGCGCGATCAAGGCCCCGCAACCACCGTCGTCGTCGCGATTGTGCGGCCGGGGCGCATTGTGGTCACGTGGGCCGGCGACAGCCGCGCGTACGTCTGCGGTACGCACAACATGATTCGTCTGACGCGGGATCACAACTGGGCCACCGAGGTTGTGGCGCAGGGCCAAATGACCCACGACGAAGCTGCGCGGCATCCGCACGCCCATGCGATCACGCGTTTTCTAGGCGGTCGTGACGAAGACGGAACCCCCGCGCCGTTCCACCCGGAAACGCGCGAACTGAAGTTGACGGACGGCTGGCTGATTCTGGCCACCGACGGCGTTTGGGGTTTGGCCCCGAGCGAGCGAGCCTTCGAGGGCTGGATCCGCGACGGCTACACGGAAGACCCGGCAACGCTTGCGAAGCGGCTCGTACATCGGGCGCTTTTGGCCGGCGGCGACGACAACGCGTCGGTTGGAATTGTGGCGCTCAAAGAACTCAACACGCCGCAAACGCGTACCCCGTAAAAGCAAGCGCAAAGTTAGCATATTGCGGTAACGATCGCAAAACAGCCCAAAAATGAGACGCACCGTAGCGAGCCATCGTAAGGCATCGCGAGGTCTGTTGTACGGACGAAGCAGTTGGTCTATCGAGCCCTTGACGCCCCTAAGGTGAACGCGCGGAACCATGCAGATTTTCCCAAGGTCCCTGAATAAACTGCCTGCGATAGCCGCTGCTGCGGCGGCGCTTGGCCTCGGCGGAATTCTGTTCGTCGTGACCTACTATTTCTCTCCGTGGAACACGCAGGTCGGCTACGCGCCGAAACAGCCCGTGCCCTACAGCCATCGGCTTCATGCCGGCGAGCTGGGCATCGACTGCCGCTACTGCCATTCCAACATCGAGCGTTCCGGAATTGCCCAGATTCCGCCCACGCAAACGTGCATGAATTGCCACGCGGTGGTTCAAACCAAATCCGCGAAGCTCGCCCCCGTCCGCGAGAGCTGGTGCTCCACGGTGCCCGGAGACCATCGCACCGAGGCCACGTGCCCGGGCGTCGCGAAAGAAAAGTTCGCCGACGTCGGCGTTGACAAAGCCGTCCCGTGGGTAAAAGTCCACAAGCTCGCCGACCACGCGTATTTCGACCATTCCGCGCACTTGACAGCGGGCGTTGGCTGTGAGTCGTGCCACGGGCGCGTCGACCAAATGGAGGTCGTACGGCAGGTCAAGCCCCTCAGCATGGGCTGGTGCCTCGAGTGCCACCGCAACCCCGAACCCAATCTTCGCCCTCTCGATAAGGTGACGACCATGGGTTACCAGCCAGGTGCCTCGGGAACCTTCAAGAAGGCCCGCGAAGTGAATCCACCCCAACACTGTTCTGGTTGCCACCGATGACACGCCGCGCCCCCTTTGAGCACTCCCCTGCCGCCGCCGACTCGCCTGAATATTGGCGCAGTCTGCCCGAGCGCGCACGCCTCGCCGACCCCGATTTTCTCCTGTCCCGCGCCGCCGAATTCCCCATGGGCGTCGGTGCATTGCCCAACTCCCCCGACTCCACGCCCGACGCGTCGTCTGGTCTCGGGCGCCGTGGTTTTATGGGCTGGCTTGGTGCAGCGTTTGCCCTCGCGGGCGCCGAGGGCTGCCGTCGTCCCCTCGAAAAGATATTGCCTTATGGTCGCCAGCCAGCCTCGCAGACCATTGGCGTGCCTTCGCACTTTGCCACTGTGCATGTGCGCCGGGGCGAAGCCCTTGGAATCCTTGCGGAAAGCCATGAGGGTCGCCCAACCAAGCTCGAGGGTAATCCGGGCCACCCGGCCAGTCAGGGTGCCGCAGACCTGCAAACCCAGGCGGAGATTCTGGGCCTTTACGACCCCGATCGCACGGGCACGGTAACCCTCGCGGGCGAGTCTTCGTCGTGGGAAGCCTTTTTCCTGGCGGTTTCCAAGGTAAAGGCAGACCTGCACTTTTTGGTTGCGCCAACGGCGTCGCCGTCGTTGCACCGGCTGCGCGCCAATTTCGGCCGCCGCGTCCACGTTTGGGGTGCCGACGCGGTTTCGCAGCCGCAGTCGGGGCACAAGCTCGCGTACGGGCAGGCGCTGCAAGCCGTTTATTCCTATGAATCGGCCCGCGCAATTGTCTCTCTCGACGCCGATTTCTTGCAGACCGAAGCCGGCAGCATCGCCGCGACCAAGGGTTTTTCCAAGAGCCGCCGTTTGCGTTCGCCAACCGACGTCATGTCGCGCCTTTGGGTAGCCGAGCCATCTTTCTCCTTGACGGGCTCGAACGCCGACGAGCGACTCCCGGTTAAGCCGTCGGAAATCCGGGCGATTGCTTTGGCGTTGGCCGACCAGCTGAAGACGGCGAACCTTCGTCTTCCCGGAGTTCTTGAGAAGATCAAACTTTCCGACGCGGCGTCCGCCTGGGTCAAGGGCGCGGCCCAAGATCTTTTGGCGCACAAGGGTCAGTGCGTCGTCGTGCTTGGGTCTTTCCACTCGGAAGAAATCCACGCCCTCGTGGCCATGATCAACGAAAGTCTCGAGAACGTCGGCAAGACGGTCCGCTACTTCCAGCCGGCGGTCCCGCAAGACGCCGACACGGCCGATTTCCAGCAGTTCGCCAAAGATCTCGCCGCGGGTGCTGTCAAAGCGGTGGTAATCATGGGCGGAAACCCCGTCTACGACGCGCCCGCCGACCTGAACATCGCCGCGGGGCTCGCGAAGGTCCCGTTTACCGCGCGCCTCGGCCAACACGCGGACGAAACGTCCGATAAGTGCCAGTGGCATCTGCCCGCGTCCCACACGTTTGAAAGCTGGGGCGACGCCCGCGCCTTCGACGGCACGTACTCGGTGCAACAGCCGCTGATAGCTCCCCTTCGCGACACGCGCAGCGAGCTGGAGCTCCTGGCCAAACTGACCGACGCCACGTCCGCGCCCATGCAGATCGTGCGCGATACGTTCAAGAATGTGGCAGCTTCCGACTCCGACAGAGTTTGGAAGAGAACGCTGCGTGACGGCTTCGCGCCATCTACGCTCACCACCTCGTGGGGGTCGCGTGTGGTTGCCGACGGCGTGCTGGCGGCGCTGGCCCGAGCCGGCGCGGCCGAAAGCGGCGATCTGGAGGTACATTTCGTCCTGGACGCCCGCATGGAAGACGGCCGCCACGGAAATAACCCTTGGCTAAAAGAGCTCCCGGATCCGCTGACCAAGCTCTCTTGGGACAACGCGGCCGTGATTGGCCCAAAGACCGCACGGGATCTCGCCGTTAAAGAGGGCGATATTCTCAAGGTCACCGTCGGCGACGCCTCCATTGAAATTGGCGCGATGGTCCTGCCCGGTGTGGCCGATGGCGTTGTAAGTTTGGCGCTGGGTTGGGGTCGTACCCGCGGCGGGCGCATGATTACGCCTCTTCGCGAATCCTACGACCCCCTTCGCATGACCGAGGTCGAGGTCGACGGCGGCTTCAACGTCTACCCGATTCGTACGACACAGACCCTCGCGTTTGCCTCCGCAAAGGTGGAGCGCACGGGCCGAACCTACGTTTTCGCGCAGACGCAAGAGCACCACGGCATGGACGGTCGGCCGATTGCCCGCGAGACGAACTTCGCGGACTACAAGAAGCGCCCGAATTTCGCGGCACAAATGGGGCCTCAGCCCACGGCCACGAACAAATTGCCACTCTGGAAGGAGCACGATTATTCCGGTCCGGTCCACAAGTGGGGCATGTCCATCGACCTCGCGGCTTGCACCGGCTGCAATGCGTGTGTGGTCGCGTGCCAGGCCGAGAACAACATCGGCGTCGTGGGCAAGCGCCTCGTCAAGGTGAACCGCGAGCTTCACTGGCTCCGAATCGACCGCTACTTCCTCGACACCCCGGAAAACGAAGCCAAAACCGCGGGCGACCCGACGAAGCCCGACCCAATGCCTGCGAATCCCCGCGTGGCCTTCCACCCGATCGCGTGCCAGCAGTGCGAAGAGGCACCGTGCGAGAACGTGTGTCCGGTGAACGCAACCGCGCACGGTCCCGAGGGCCTCAACGATATGTCGTATAACCGATGTATCGGCACGCGCTATTGCGCGAACAACTGCCCGTACAAGGTTCGCCGTTTCAACTACATGGACTACAAGTCCGAGTTCTGGGGCGACCCCGCGCTGGGTATTCCGCGCCACGATCCTCTGGCCCGCCAGGTCGAGTTCCCCGCGACGATCCAGATGCAGTTCAACCCGGATGTTACGGTTCGTATGCGCGGCGTGATGGAAAAGTGCACATATTGTGTGCAGCGAATCCAGCGCGCGAAGATCGAAAAGAAGGGGCGGCTCTCGGTGGCCGCGCATCTTACCGGTAGCGCAACCGTGAAGACTGAAGAGCTCCTTTTGACCGAAGCCGAGACACCGCTCACGGCGTGCCAACAGACGTGCCCCGCCGACGCCATTTCTTTCGGAAATCTCAACGATCCCGGAAGCCGCGTCTCCGCGCTTCACAACCTCGACCGCAAGTACGCCTTGCTCGGGGAACTCGGAACACAGCCGCGCACCAAGTACCTGGGCAAGGTCCGCAACCCGCATACGGAGGGCTGAGGCGTATCATGGGTTATCACGAGCCACTTACAGAAATCGGGGAGTTTCCCCTCGTCCAGCCCGGAACGACCATGCGCGTCGTCACCGAGACCGTCGCCGGCGTTACCGAGAATCCGGCCCCAAAGGGCTGGTGGATGCTCTTCGCGGTCGCCCTCAGCTTTCTGGGCATCTTCGGCGGCACCATCGGCTACCTCTTTTGGCGCGGTGTCGGCATTTGGGGCAACAACAACCCGGTTTACTGGGGCTGGGACATCACCAACTTCGTGTGGTGGGTTGGCATCGGCCACGCCGGCACCCTGATTTCGGCGGTTTTGTTCCTATTTAGGCAGAAATGGCGAACGGCGATTAATCGGTTCGCCGAGGCGATGACCATTTTCGCTGTTATCTGCGCCCTGATTTTCCCTGGAATTCACGTCGGTCGTCCCTGGCTCGCGTACTACATGTTCCCGCTCCCCAATCAAATGGGGATCTGGCCGAACTTCAAGAGCCCGCTCCTATGGGACCTCTTCGCGGTCGGCACCTACTTCACCGTTTCGCTGTTGTTCTGGTACGTTGGGCTCATTCCCGACTTCGCCACCCTCCGCGACCGCTCCAAGACCCAGGTTCGCCGGGTGGTTTACGGTCTTCTCGCCTTCGGATGGCGCGGTTCAAACCGCCACTGGCAGAACTACGAGCGGGCCTACCTGATCCTCGCCGCCCTCAGCACGCCACTCGTTTTGTCCGTGCACTCGGTCGTTTCCTTCGACTTCGCAACCTCCCTTGAGCCCGGCTGGCACACCACCATTTTCCCGCCGTATTTCGTCGCGGGCGCGGTGTTCAGCGGCTTCGCGATGGTCATGACGCTGCTTCTCGTCACGCGCCAGGTGTTCAAGCTCGAACACATCGTCACGATGAAGCACCTCGACCTGATGAACAAGATCATGCTCGTGACCGGCAGCCTCGTGGGTTACGCGTACGCTATGGAGTTCTTCACGGCGTGGTACTCCGGCAACACCTACGAGCGCTACGTGTTCATGAACCGCGCATTTGGTCCTTATGCGTGGGCGTATTGGGCAATGGTCAGCTGCAACGTGATTTCCCCGCAGTTTTACTGGTTTAAGAGCCTTCGCCAGAACATTCCGCTGATGTTCGTCATCTCGATCGTCATTAATATCGGTATGTGGTTCGAGCGCTTTGTCATCATCGTTACGTCGCTGCACCGCGACTTTCTCCCGGGTTCGTGGGGCTACTTCCACGCGACTATTTTCGACTTCTGCACGTACTTGGGCACGTTCGGCGTATTCTTTACGCTGTTTCTCCTGTTCATTCGCTGGGTTCCCATGATTGCCATCGCTGAAGTCAAGGCCACCCTACCGGAGGCAGACCCGCACTTCTCCGCCGCCGGAACCGGGTCGCATGCGTCGCACGGGTCGCACGGGTCGCACGGCGAGGCCCACGGGGCTGCGGCGGGAGTTCACGCGGCGGCGCACGGGGTGGCGGAATGAGCGCCCCAACGCCCACGCGGGCAGCGAAAAAGCGGCCTGCGCTGCTTCTGGCCCAGTTCGAATCAACGGCCGACGTCCTTCACGCGGCGGAGAAGGTGCGGGAGGCGGGCTACCAAAAGTGGGACGTCCACACGCCATTTCCGGTTCACGGAATGGACAAGGCCATGGGCCTGCCCGACTCAAAACTCGGATGGATTGTCGCAACCATGGCGATTATCGGGTTCTGCTCGGCGCTCTCGATGTACTATTTCATGAATGGGGTCGACTACGCGATCATCGTCGGCGGCAAGCCAGGGTTTAGCCCGCCCGCGGCCGTGCCGGTTTACTTCGAGGTAACGGTTCTTTTGAGTGCCTTCGGCACGGTGTTCGGAATGTTTCACTTGAACGGGCTGCCAAGGCATCACCACCCGATTTTTGAATCCGACCGGTTCGCGGCGGTGACGGACGATAAGTATTTTATCTCCATCGAGGCGGGCGACAGCAAATTTGATGTGAATGAAACCAGGGGTTTTCTAGAAAACCTCCACCCGACGCACATCGAGCTGCTCGAGGAGGCCGTCTCGTGAGGTCCCCATCGCCGACCAGCATCCTGGCCGTTTCCGCGTTCGCCCTCGCGGCGTGCCGGGGCGAGGTCTCAGAAGACCCGCCGGTCACGCTCATTCGCAACATGCACAACCAGCCGAAGTACAAAGCCCAGGCTGCGGGCAAGTTTTTTGCCGATGGCCGCGCCATGAGGCAGCCCGTCGAGGGTACGCTTTCCGTGGAGGCGTTCGAAGAAGACGACGAGCGCTCCACCGGTGTCGCCAGCGATGCTCAGGGTTATGTGCTTGACATCCCTAAGAAAGCAGCGGCGGCGTTCGGTGGCGTCGATGCCCTCGTGGCGCGTGGCAAAGAGCGTTTCGGCATCTACTGCGCGCCCTGCCACGGCCTCATCGGCGACGGCAACGGAACAGTGGCCAAGCGCGGCTTTACGGGGATTGCGAGCCTGCACCAAGACCGCATCCGCCGGAGCCCGGACGGTCAGCTGTACGCGACCATCACAAATGGTGTGCGAACCATGCCCGGCTACGCGGCGCAAATTCCCATGAACGATCGCTGGGCCATCGTGGCCTATGTGCGCGTGCTCGAACTCTCCCAAGCAGTCTCGGCGAAGTAGAGGATCCGTTGGCTTCCACACACGAACACACTGTTAGCGAAATCCGCCTTCCCGAGGGCAGCGCTTGGCACAAGGCCTGGCAATACTTTCTGGCGGTTGGTGCGGTAGGCCTTGCTGGGTCCGCGTTCGGGTACCACTCGGACCCAAAACGCTTTGGTTTCGCGTGGGTTTTCGCGCTCACGACCGTTCTCATGATCGGCCTCGGGTCCCTGTTTTTCGTCGTCGTTCAGCACGTGGTCGGCGCGTATTGGTCCGTGACCGTGAGGCGCATCGCCGAAATGGTGATGAGCGGCCTGCCGTCGATCGTCGTTCTGGTGATTCCGCTGCTGGTGGTGGCCCCACGCGTCTACTCGTGGATGGGCGAACATGGGGAACACGGAGAGCACGCCGCGGCGGCCACACACACGGAACACGGCGGTACAGCACACGACCACGGCGGTACAGCACACGACCACGGCGGTGCAGCACACGACCACGCGGACGTTTCGAGCCCGGTGGCGCTGGCGCACGCCGAGCACGAGGCCGAGGAGGCCTTGGAGGCCGGAATCGTCGACGGCAAAAAGGCGTACTTGAACAAGGGCGGGTTCTACGGCCGTGCCGCCGGTTATGTGGCGGTGTGGTCCGTTCTCGCACTTTTGTACATGCGCTGGTCGATCAAACAGGACGAAGACGGCGATTTGGCGCACACCAACGCCGCGCGCAGTTTGGCCCCCATTGCATTGATTCTCTTCGGTCTGACCCTGACCTTCGCCGGAATCGATTGGCTGATGAGCCTCGACCCCCTTTGGTATTCAACGATTTTCGGGGTCTATTTGTTCGCCATGGGAATGGTGTCGTTCTTTGCGACGCTCATTCTTTTGATCACGGGGCTTCGCGCATCGGGGATTCTCGTCAAAGAGATATCCGTCGAGCATTTGCACGATGTGGGCAAGTTTCAGTTCGGGTTCCTGTCGTTCTGGGCTTACATCGCATTTAGCCAGTTTTTCTTGATTTATTACGCGAGCATTCCCGAAGAGGTCACCTTCTTCCACAAACGCTGGACGCTCGACCCGGGTGCCGATCACGCGTGGGCGAAGGTCACCGTTGTGTTGATTGCGCTCCACTTCATTGTGCCGTTCATCTTCATGATGTCGCGGAATATCAAGCGGAATACAAGCTTGCTCCCCGTCGGAGCGGTGCTATTGCTAGCTACGCATGTCATCGAAGTGTACTGGATTGTCCTCCCTAACTTCGGAGACCTGAGCCCAGCCCTCGTTGACGTTTCGGCGCTTCTGGCCTGCGTTGGCATTTTCTTCGGTGTTGGCTTGAAGAGCCTCACCGTCCACTCGCTCATCGCCGCCAAAGATCCTCGGATTGAGCGCGCGTTGAGTTTCGAGCAAGTCTGAGTCGAGGACGACATGGCAGTCGAAAAACCCGAGCCCAAAAGCGGCATTATCATACAAATCGCGATTGCCTCCATCGTCGCGGTGGTGGCGGTGCGCTTCGGCGTCGTGTCTCTCTACCACCAGACCGTCGACGACGAGTACCACCGCAAGTTCGACAACGCCGGCCTCGAGGAAATCCGCGCGCAACGGGCGACGGCCGAGACCAAACTCGTGCACCTCGATCGGGCGGGCGCCGAGTACGCCAAGCTCGGCCGCGGTGCCGGGGCAAACGCCATCTTTCCGGCGGACTACGCGTGTGAGTCCGTCGACTCCGCGCCACAAAAAGGCTGGACACACACCCCCACAGGTTACGTCGCGAAGGCATGCCCGGTTGTCGACGCAGGAGCCGCCAGCGACGCCAGCGACGCCAGCGACGCGGCGGCAGACGGCTCAGCGGGCAACCCGGCCGCACCCGCGGCAGTACCCCCCCATAACTGAAAGTGAACCGAGTAGCCCGTGCCATTTTCCTCCTATTCCTGTCGGGTGCACCCGTGATGCCGCTCGGCATTGCGCAGGTGAACGTCACCCCGCCGGAATTGGCGGCGGTGCGGGTCATGGAGCACCTCGGGGCCGAGTTGCCCGCGGGTCTCACGTTTCAGCGCCACGACGGCCCAGTGGTCTCCCTCGGCTCGGTGCTGAAAGGCTCGAAACCCACCCTTTTGGTCTTCGCGTATCATCGCTGCCCCATGCTGTGCAGCTTTGTCATCGATGGGCTCATGAAGGGTCTTCGAGACGTCAAGGCAACCGCCGGCGATGAGTACCGCGTTGTGTCCGTGTCGATAGACCCGCGAGACAACCCGGAGTCCGCTTCCAAGAAGCGCGAACAAGTGATTGCGCGTTATGGGCGGGCGGCAAAGGCCAACGACGCCTTTACTTTTTTGACGTCGGACGAAGCAACGATTAAAGCGCTAACGGCGGCGGTCGGTTTCGAATACTCGTACGACGAGCGCCAAGACCAATACGCACATCCGGCGGCCGTTTTCCTCGTTTCGCCCACGGGGCACTTGACACGTTACCTGTACGGAATCGTCTACGACCCAGACGATCTGAAGCTTGCGATCATTGAGTCGAAAGCCGAAAAAGCCCGCACAACGATCGAAAAGTTGCTGCTTTACTGTTACCACTACGACCCCCAGGGAAAGCGCTACGCCCTCGTGGCCATGCGCGTCATGCGCCTCGGCGGTCTCCTCACGGTCTTGGCCCTCGGTTCCCTCATTGGGTTTTTGTGGCGGGCCGATAAGCGAAAAATGGCACTAGCAGGGGGTTCAGGCTCCACCCCCGGGTCACTCTAAGCGGCAACGCCCCACAGGCCTCGCAGACGAAGGCTCGAAGCAAACCTATGAACGATAATCCATCAATGCAAATGCCAGTGGCCCTGTCGGCGTACGCTACGGACGTCGACAAGAGTTACTATATTATCTATTGGCTCAGTGTGGTGCTGTTCATTGGCATTATTGGCGCGGCCACGTATTTCTGCTTGGCTTACAAGCGAAAGGCGGGCGTTCGCGCGGAGCCGACGGGCCACAACAATATTCTTGAGCTCAGCTGGACGGTCGCGCCGGTGTTCATTCTCGCGTATCTCTTCTGGATTGGCTGGAAGGGCTACGTCGACATGTCGATTGTGCCGCCGAACGCCATCGAGGTGCGCGGGCGCGCGTTTCAGTGGGGCTGGGACTTCGAGTACCCGAACGGTGCCCACACACCCGACCTAAAAGCGCCGGTCGGCAAGCCCGTAAAGCTCATTCTTTCGTCAAACGACGTGCTCCACGCCTTTTTCATACCGCAATTGCGCATCAAACGAGACACCGTGCCGGGCATGTACGTCTCGCTGTGGTTCGAGGCGGACAAAGAGGGCGACGCCGACATTTTCTGCGCCGAGTATTGCGGAGGCAAAGGCGAGGGAACGGCGGCGATAGGCCACTGGGCGATGATCTCCAAGGTGCACATTCTGTCCGTCGCCGACTACGACAAGTTCATCCTCGAGGGCGGGGGCGCGAAGCCCGGCGAGAGCGTGCCCGATTGGGGAAAACGTCTTTACGTCGAAAAGAACTGCGCGGGCTGTCATTCCCTCGACGGCGCCGTGGGGGCGGGCCCCTCGTGGAAGGGCATTTTTGGCCGCACCGGGGTCATGACGGCGGGGCCAGATATCGTGGCCGACGAAAACTACATCCGCGAGTCGATTCTCGAGCCGCAGGCCCACATCGTCAAGGGTTTCGGTCCCGTGATGCCCAGCTTCAAGGGCATCCTTCAAGACAAAGAAATTGACGCCATCATCAGCTTTATGAAGACGCTGAAGTGAAGATTTAGCCATGAACACACAAGCGCAACCCCAAGCCGGGCATCACGACGACGCCATGCTGAATACCAATTACTTGAAGGCCGGCAGCGGCTGGAAGAGCTGGGCATTCACGCTCGACCACAAGCGAATCGGCATCATGTACTTGGTGTTCGTGCTCGCAGCATTTCTGACGGGCGGTATTTTCGCACTGTTGGTGCGCACCGAGCTCGCAAGTCAGGGGCACACCATCGTTTCCGGGCCAACGTACAACAAGCTGTTTACGTTGCACGGCGCGATCATGGTGTTTTTGTTCATTATTCCGTCCGTTCCTGCATCCCTCGGAAACTTTATCCTGCCGATGCAGCTCGGCGCACGAGACGTGGCGTTTCCGAAGATCAATTTGTTGAGCTTTTACATCTACCTCGTGGGGGCAACCTTCGCCCTCGTGAGCATCGGATACGGCTCCGTCGACACCGGGTGGACGTTCTATACGCCGTATAGCCTCCACGACCCGGAGGCGGCGACGAAGGTCTTGTACATGACGGCGGCGGTTTTTGTCCTCGGCTTCTCGTCGATTCTCACGGGCCTGAACTTTCTCGTCACGATTCACACGTTGCGCGCGCCGGGCCTTACGTGGACGCGCCTGCCTCTCTTCATCTGGGGCATGTACGCCACCAGCATCATGCAAGTTCTCGCGACCCCGGTTTTGGCGATCACGCTGCTCATGCTCATCTTCGAGCGCGTATTTGGTCTCGGCATTTTCGACCCAAAGCTCGGGGGCGACCCCATACTTTTCCAGCATTTTTTCTGGTTCTATTCGCACCCCGCCGTGTACATCATGATCGTCCCAGGTATGGCGATCGTTTCCGAGCTCATCGCCACGTTTAGTCGCCGCGTGATTTTCGGCTACTTCGCGGTCGCCATGAGTTCCCTGGCCCTCGCGCTCGTGGGCTTTCTCGTGTGGGCGCACCATATGTTTACGTCCGGAATGAGCGAATACGCCAACATGCTCTTTTCGGCCCTGACGTTTCTCGTGGCAATTCCCTCAGGTGTTAAGGTCTTTAACTGGACGGCCACCCTTTACAAGGGGTCCATCTCGTTCGCCCCGCCCATGTTGTACGCGCTCGCGTTTCTGTTCTTGTTCACCATCGGCGGCCTCACCGGTCTGTTTCTTGGCACACTGAACGTGGACATACACTTGCACGATACGTACTTTGTGGTTGCACACTTTCATTATGTGATGATGGGCGGCACGGTCATCGGCTTTATCGGGGGAATCCTTTATTGGTGGCCCAAGATCACCGGCAAGATGTACAACTTCACCTCCGCGTCGGTCGGGGCGTGGCTCACGTTTATTGGCTTTAACGTGACGTTCCTCTCACAGTTTGTCATGGGCAGCCGCGGAATGCCGCGTCGCTATTACGATTACCTGCCCGAGTTTGAGCAGCTTCACCGCGTATCCACCCTCGGGTCGTATATTCTCGCCGTGGGCCTTTTCACCACCGCCGGAACGCTTATTCAGTCGCTGGCGCGCGGGCGTGCGGCCGGCAGAAACCCTTGGGGCTCGGTTGCCCTCGAGTGGCAGACGCAGACGCCACCGGTTTTCCAGAATTTCGAGGAAACGCCCATCGTCACCCGGGGTCCGTACGATTACCATTTGGCGACCGACGAAGAGCTCCGCGAAGACCTTTATGCGGTGGATCCGGCGAAATGAGCCGCGCCCTCGAAACAGAGCGAGAAGGAATTCATGTCTAGTCCCTCCGGCGCCGCGGCGCACGATTCGCACGACTCGCATGCGCACGAGCATCCGAGTTACGTTGCCCACCATTTCGACACCGCCCAGCAGCAGTTCGACGCCGCGAAGCTCGGGATGTGGGTTTTTATTGCAACAGAAATACTGATGTTCGGCGGGCTCTTCGTCGCCTACGGGCTGATGAAAGCCAAGGAGCCCGAAGTATTCATTGCGGGGCACCATTACCTTAATAAAGTAATGGGCGCGGCGAATACGATTGTGCTGCTGTTCAGCAGTCTAACGGCGGCCTTGGCCGTGCGGTCTTCCCAGTTGGGCAAGCGCAACGAGACCTCGGCGTGGCTGGTGATCACCATTTTCTGCGCGTGCATCTTCTTGGTGGTCAAATACTTTGAGTATTCCCACAAGATCGAAGAAGGGCTTTTGCCCGGCCGTTACTTTGGGCACCCGTTTTTCGACATGTCCGCGGCGCCGGGGTTTCACGAAGCGTTGCCTAGCCGCGCGAACATGTTTTTCGGCCTGTATTTCCTCATGACGGGCCTGCACGGGCTCCACGTCGTGATCGGGATGGCGATCCTCGGATGGGTTCTCATGCGCAACATGCGCGGCGATTTCTCCCCTGAGTATTTCACGGCAGTCGAGATTGGGGCGCTTTATTGGCATCTCGTCGACTTGGTGTGGATCTATCTCTTTCCGCTCCTTTACCTGATTGGCTGAACCATGAACGCCCACGCGGAACACCCGGACGACGGTAAAGTTCGCCCACACATTGCGCCGGCCCTTTTCTATTGGGGCATTTTCGGGGCGCTGATCTTCCTCACGGTCACCACTGTGGCGGTGTCCTACGTCGATTTCGGGGCCGCCAACACGGTCATCGCGGTCTTGGTCGCCACGGTCAAGGCCGTGCTTGTGGCCACTTTCTTCATGCACTTGGCCCACGACAGCCTGTTTAACAGTATTATTCTGTGTATGGCTTTTGTGTTCTTGGGGGTCTTCGTGGGCCTTACCTACGAAGACACGTCCACGCGAAACCAGCTCGATGACGCCAATGGTGCCATGATTTACGTTCGCACCGGCGAAATTGCTCCCGCGGCGTTTCCGCACAAAATGATTGTGGCACCGCATGCCGCCGAGCACAAAGCGGCCGAGGGCGGGCACCACTAAACGTGCTTGTCAACCTACACAAGTCGGCGGCGCGTTCCGCGTCGAAATTGGCGGCCAGTTTCGCGGGGGTGGCGGTGGCGGCGAGCCTATCGGGCTGCCAGCCCAAGCACATTGAGGTCGGCGAGGAGCCGGAGGTGGCTTACCCCGAGTGCGGCGCGCTGGCGGCTGGCGCGACGGCGCGGGTCTCCGGGCTGGTTGTGGCGGGCCTCCAGGCTGCCGAGGGAATGATTGAGAAGGGCTTGATTGAGCACTACGAGCTGCGGCCCATGAGCTGCGGCTGGCGGTACCGCGGGGCCCAGCGTTGGGGCGGCGGGCACACGGAGGTCGAAATGATTTACGACGCCAATTGGGTGCCTTTGCGCGCGTGGCGGCGCATGAGCGCGCCGGGGCCGCGGGGCACCGAGCGCCTCGACACGCGGCGCTACGAGCTTCGAACGCCGGAGCCGCGCATCCGCAAGATGACCATCGAGGGCATTCTTGGGTTCGAGCATCTTCGCGGAAAGTTCCCCCAGATATTGGTCGCGCCGTCGCGGGCCAGCGTGATTCCGTGGGTGCGAAAGGCTCGGCTCGAGGCGGGGCAAAAAACGCGGCTTCCGGGTTTGGATTTTCGCGAGCCCTTGGAAAAAGTGCGCGACGTGACCTTGAAGCGCGAAGCAGACCGTTACCACCCGGAATTCGGGCGGAATATTCGGGTCTATACGCTGTATGGTCGCGAGGCGTATTTCTTCGACGAAGAGAACAATTTGTTGGGCGATTTGGGCGGAATGCGGCCGTTGAACGACGGAAAGCCCGAGCCATTTTTCACGAGTCAAGACCCGATGTTGCCGCCCTAGGGCGATTGTTCTTGACATAGAAGAAACGCGCGACCCGCATCGCGACGACACCGTCACACCGTCACACCGTCACACCGTCACACCGTCACACCGTCACACCGTCACACCGTCACACCGTCACACCGTCACACCGTCACACCGTGGTGGGCGTCACGCTTGCTTGCAGACTGCAATGAGATGGTGAATGGCGCGTTGGCGCATTCCGCGCCGCGGCATGAGGCCGTAAGCCTGCGCGAGGCCGGTGAGCGCCGTTTGAAAACTTTTCTTGTCGGCGGCTGTCATCGGCGCGAGAGCGAGTCGCTTCCACAGCAGCGCCTCCAGCAGTCGCGGCTTCTTCGCGAGGGCCTTGATGGCGCGTTCCACAATCACCGGTTCGCTCGGGGCGAGGCGCATCGCGCGCGCAAAAAGAATTGCGGCGCGTCGTCGGCGACCGAGGGTGGAGGCGAGCCGATCGGCCTCATCGCACAGCATCGCCACACGTTGCGCGTCACCGGGAAGTGCCGCGAGCGCCGCCCCCAGATTGCTATCGGTTCGTCTCCTGAATTCGAGAGCATCGTCGCCGCCCATCGCGGGCCGGAGCTTCCAAAATAGGTAAAGCGCGAAGACAATGGCAGCAAACCCAAGAAGCACGTTGTCGGTCGTCGAAGAACCCATGGCAATCTGTGTTCTACCGCGTCTCGGGCTCTTCCCCAAAACTTACGCGTTACAAAGGCGTGACGCGCCCAGACTGCGAAGAGCTCACGCCTGGCCCGATGGACTTGCAACTGCGCGGGATTCGGTGAAGATCGTCGCCGTGGCAACGGTCCTTTCCCTGTTTTCCTCGCGCATTCGTGTTGCCTCGGTTGTCGCGCTTGTGGCCGCCACCCTCACCGTTTGTTCGCACAGTTCCGCAGACATTTACCGGTGGGTCGATGCGGACGGCGTCGTGCACTTTACAAGCAAAAAAG
This sequence comes from Polyangium aurulentum, assembly GCA_945875545.1. Taxonomy (GTDB): domain Bacteria; phylum Myxococcota_A; class Polyangia; order Polyangiales; family Polyangiaceae; genus CAIQDA01. The sequence continues at coordinate 40,928 of CAMCKZ010000013.1, forward strand.
AAGACCCCGCGGCTCGCCTTTTTCTGAGGGGAAATCGCTCGAACCACGGGCGTGAATACGCGTCCACGGGGGCTGCCGCCGTCGGCGATCCCGACCGTTTCCGTCGCTTCGATCTGTGGATTCGCCAGGCCGCATCGGCCTACCAGTTGCCCGAGGCGTTGCTGCGCGCGGTCATCAAAGTCGAGTCGAATTACGAGCCCACGGCCTTGAGTCCAGCGGGCGCGCGCGGCCTTATGCAGCTCATGCCCGACACCGCGGCGGCCATGCAGGTTCGCGCCATCAACGATCCGCGAGAAAATATTTTTGGCGGTGCGCGCTTCCTGCGAATTCTTGCGAACGCGTTCTCCGGCGACCTCCGCTTGACGATTGCCGGGTACAACGCGGGAGAGGCGGCGGTGCACCGTTACAAGGGCATTCCGCCGTACGCCGAGACCCAGGCCTACGTCGAGCGCGTGGCCACGTTTTACCGCCGGTACCGCGCGATGGCCGATGCCAGTGAGGCAAGTCGCGAACCGTAGGTCCGCACTTGGAGACGGCGGGCCGACGGCGATGCCGGTTGGCTGTTTCGCCAATTGCAAGGGAAAAGCACACTTTTCGCGCGGGCTGGTAAAAGCCGGAGAATCGCGCGATGGAAAGGCCGCTGCGCCGAAATCGAAGGGCACTTTCCGGCGCCGTCGTCCATTTCACGGGATGTGCCGATGGCATGACGGCAAGCGGCTCCCACTGTGCTAAGAGCGAGCGCCCATGACGAGCGCTGTCGAGACCGAAGAAGAGGGCACGGAGAGCTTCGCGGCTCTCTACGAAGGACAAGAGCAGACTGTGGCTCATCGGCACCTGCGGGTGGGCGATAGCTTCGAGGGGCCCGTCGTCTACATATCCGCCGACGTTGTGCTCATCGAGATCGACGGCAAGCGCCAGGGCGCGATGGACCCCGCGGAGCTTCAAAACGAGGCGGGCGTCCTCACCGTTGAACTTGGTTCGCGCGTTCGATCGCAAGTGGTCGGCGTCGACCAAGACGGCAACGTGAAGCTCGCGCGCACCCTCGGCCGCAACGCGGGTTCTGAGGCTTTTGCCCAGGCGAAAGCCGCGAATCTGCCGATTGAGGGCATTGTGCGCGCCGTGAACAAGGGCGGCATCGAGGTCGAGGCTTACGGCGTTCGGGCGTTCTGCCCGCTGTCGCAAATCGATCGCTTTCCGGTGTCCGATCCAAGCTCGCTTCTAGGTCAATCGATGCGCTTTATGGTGACCGAGGCCCGCGGAAAAAACGTCGTGTTGTCGCGGCGCACGCTTCTCGATCGCGAGGCCAACGAGATGCGCGATCAAACCCTCGCCACCCTCGGCGTCGGCTCTGAGATCACGGGCACCGTCATGCGCGTGAAAGACTTCGGCGCGTTCGTCGACATCGGCGGCCTCGAGGCCCTGCTCCCGGCGGGAGAGATTTCGCGCGATCGCAAAGTCAAAATCGAGAACATGCTCCGCGAGGGCGACAAGGTCGACGTGGTCGTGCGCGCCATCGGCGAGGCCGAGCCAAACAAGCGCGGCGACATGATCCGCAAGGTCACGCTCGCCCTCCGCGCCACCGGCGAAGAACGCGAAGCGCGTGGCGAAAACGATCGCACGGCCTCCGACGCGCGGCCTAAGGGCAGGCGCGAAGGCGGCGGCCAAAGTGGCGGCCAAAGTGGCGGGCAAAGTGGCGGTTCGTCGGCCCCCAAGCCGCCGAAACCGGGCTTCGGCACCCTAGGCGATTTGCTGAAAAAGTCCCTCAAAAAGTAGGCCTGCGGCCGCGCGTAGGCGGGCCAAGGGCGTTGGGCGGTTAAACCCGAAACGCCCGGCGCCAATCGTCAATCGTGACCGATGGCTCGCCGGTAGCGGTCGCGTCGGGCGTCGTCGCGCAGCACGTGGTAGGCTTCTTCGACGACCTCCAAGATGGCGCGCAGGTCGGCTTCGAGGGCGTGCAACTGCGCGTATTGAAGGATTCGGCCCGGGTCGAATGACCGGCGTATGTCGAGGTATGCTTGACGTATTTCGAAGCTGTTGGCCTTCGGTGAGACCCCAAGAAGTGCGAAGTAGTCGCCTTCGTCGACGAGGCGACGGCGTGCCGCAATGCGATGGCGAAGTGCGTCCGCGTCGACGGACGACATGCGTCCCCCTTCGGCCGGTGGCGAGTGTTTTCCCTCGTCGCCGATGTGATCGATGGCCTGAAGAATACGCAGATGCACGAGCGCATCGAGGGTGAGCATGTGGCCAGAGAGGGCCTTGGCGGCGCGCTCATCGATGATGGAGTGGGTGACGTCTGCGAGATCGATGACGCCATCGAGGCCGCTCAACGCGTCTACGCTCTCCTCGTAGGCCTCGCCGGGCACGAGCTGAAAGGCCTGAGTGGAGGCCCGCTCTTCGAGGCCAGACACGCCGCGCGTCATGCTGAAGGCGCGCACAAATACGGCACTTCCCGCGAGGGCGCCAAACACGGACGGCCCCTCTTTTTCCCCGGTATTTTCCGCGAAAGAAACCGTTCCGCGCTCGCTCGCCAACATGGCAGACACTATTTGCTCGCCGTGGAGACGAAGCAGCGGCCACAAATCGTCTTGCGCGAGATGACCTCGGGCGACCAAGGCGGCGCACGCGAGGCGAGGCACCGGCGACAACGTGAAGCCGGTGAGTAGTGCGCGCGTGAGAAACCCTCGCCGCTCGAGGAGCAGCGGCAGGGCGTCGTCGGGGGCGTTGCTTTGCGCGGAGCAAAAATCACCGTCGCGGAGGGAAACCGTGCGCGTCGAATCGTCGCCGGTAAAAGACAGGGTACCCGTCGCGCGCTGGCTCACGAGCGACGCCATGTACGACGGCGCGGTTCCGCGCGAGAGGGTCGCGGGAGGCAAATCGCGCCCCAAATCGCGCGGGGCGAAGGCTCTCGCAGCGGCGGCCCACCCGCGGCCCAGGTTGTCCCCTGTGCGCGCGAGGACGATTGGGGTGGGCGGTGGAGGCTCGAGGGGCTCGTCGTTCGCTAGGTGGGGCACGTAGGCCGCCGCAAGCGCCGGATTTCGGGGGATCGGCGTGCGCCGTTCTGCGGCCGATGGGTTGATCGACGCGGGCTTCAAGGCGCTGCGGTAGCCCGGCATGGTACTGCCACGCCCGGGCGCGGCGGTGCCGGTTGCTTGGGGTGCGCGGCGTTGCTTTGCGCCCTGCAACGGGCCTGGCGTCTGAAGGCGTTCTTCGTCGCTCTTGCCGCGCCGGTGACCGGCGCTCGTCGTGTATGATCGCTCGCTGCCGAGGTTCGGTTCCATCGCCTCGGACTCCGCTTCGTCCGGCAGTACGCCTTCCAGGTCTTCTGGCCCGAGGAGCACGCCAATTTCGGCCTCGCCATCGATGTTGGGGCTCAACCCCGACAAATCAAGGGACGCGACGCGGGCCTCGGCGGCGGCCAAGAGCTGGCGGATATCGTCGCCGAGTTCGGGCAAGCCCACCTCCGGCACGAAACGGCCTTCGTTCGCTGCCTGACCCACGACCCGTCCGGAGGGTAGGTCTTCCGGCGGCGTTTGCGAGGGAGATCGCACCCGTGGCCCGGGCCTTTCGCGCTGGGCATCGCCTGGGCCGACGAGCGACTCGATCTTTCGCACGAGCGCGGCGGCATCGATGGGGCGAAGAAACAGCCCGCTTCCGTCCTGCATGAGCGCGTCTTCGGAACTGCGCAAAAGCCCGCCGACTGCGGCCACAAAAAGCACATGAACCGACTCGCCACCGACGATCGTTCGAATCTGCGCGACCACGGTCAAGCTCGAAGCATCGACGACATCGAGAATCACCGCCGCGGGACGTTCAAGGCGCACGCGGTCAAGCAGCCGGTGGCGCGGAACGTCCACGGCATCGTATCCGGCCTGGGACAGCGCGGACTCAATTCTTGTTCCCTCCGCCGACGGATCGCAGACGTAAATGGTGGGCCTGGGCGGCCCAGAATTTGTGCTGCTCATGGCTACGGTTGCCCGATGCGGTCGCTTTGGGTCGCGGGTTTCTGTGCGGCGTGCCCGAGCCCAAATCGCCCCAGCACGCGCGACGTGGTGCGCGCAATCGCGGGCAGGGAGACGGCCAGGTAGACGAGGCCCACAAGAAAAAGCGCAAAGGCGAGCTCGCCGGTCGTCAGGTCGACATAGGAAAGAACCGAAGGCTCGAGGCTATTGGCCATGTTTTTTGCGCGCTTTTTTTGCGGGCGGAAGGAGGCTCGAACGGGCCGAGGTTGGGCGCGAGTGCGCCAAGTGAAAAGTACGCGAAGAGATAGCGCCAAGCTCGCCGGATCGCGAGGTTACACGTGCGGCGTCGATGAACTTTTGCTGACTACGCACAGGGCGTCCGCCGTCTTTGATGCGATCGTACGACCCGTCAGCACGCAATGCCCACGCCTTTGTGTTGTCGGCCAGTTGCCACGCAAGCATTTCGCTCACGCGTTCGCGGATTTGAGGGTCCAAAATGGGGCACAGCACCTCGACCCGGCGATGAAAGTTGCGCGGCATCCAGTCGGCAGAAGCCAAGAAAAACTCCTCGACGCCGCCGTTCGTGAAACGCATGAGGCGCGAGTGCTCGAGGAAGCGGTCGAGGATGGCGCGAACCTCGATGGTTTCGCTGACGCCGGGAACTCCCGGGCGCAGGCAGCAGATGCCGCGCACGAGGAGACGAATGGGAACGCCGGCCTGCGAGGCGCCATAAAGGGCCTCGATGACATCGGCGTCGACGAGGGCGTTCATCTTCGCGACGATGCCCGACGGACGGCCCGCAAGCGCGTGCTCTCGTTCGCGGTTGATGAGGAAAAGAATGTGGTCGTGCATCGTCAGCGGCGCGATGACGAGTTCGTTCCATTTGGGCGGCGTACTGTAACCCGTGAGCAAGTTGAAGAGCGACGACACGTCTTCGCACAGCGCCGGACGCGCTGAAAAAAAGCTCACATCTGTGTAAAGTCTCGCGGTTTGCGGGTTGTAGTTTCCCGTGGCCAAGTGCACGTAGCGGCGCAAGTGCCCTTTTTCCCGCCGCACAACAAGCATGCACTTTGCATGTGTTTTGAGGCCCATCAAACCGTAGACAACGTGCACGCCGCTTTGCTCGAGGGTGCGTGCCCAGGCGATGTTGGAGGCTTCGTCGAAGCGGGCCTTGAGTTCGACGATCGCGGTGACCTGTTTGCCTGCTTCTGCGGCGCGGGTCAGGGCCTTCACGAAAGGCGAATCGCCGCCGGTTCGGTAGAGGGTTTGCTTGATGGCGAGGACGTCCGGATCGTCGGCCGCGGCGGTCACGAAGTCGACGACGCTCTCGTAAGAATCGTACGGATGATGAAGCAAAATGTCGCGATCGCGAATGACGGAAAAGAGGTCTTCTGCGTCGCGAAACGGCTTGGCCACGTGGGGCGTAAAGGGTTCGTCGCGAAGGTCGCGGCGTTCTTCAAACGCGCTCAATTTCAGGAGATCGGTGAGGTTCAGGATGCCGCGCGATACGTAAACATCGCGCTCCGGATCGAGCTTGAGAGCCTTGACGAGTTTGGCGAGAGAGGCCGCCGGTGCATCTCCTGAAACTTCCAGGCGAACAGCATTGCCGCGTTCTCGTTTTCTCAGCTCTTGCTGGATGGTTTGCAAGAGGTCTTGGGCCTCTTCGTCGTCGATCGAAAGGTCGAAATTGCGCGTGACGCGAAAGATGTAAACGCCCTTGAATCGCGCCCCGGGAAAACACGTTCCGACGTGCCGCGCGATGACGTCTTCGAGGAGAACAAAGGCGTTCTTGGCGCGCTGACCATTGGGCAAGCGGACGCCGCTTACCTTCATGAGGCGCGGCAACATGGTGGGCACCTGCACGACGCCGAAACCCGACTCGGTGGCCCCTTCTCGCGTGAACATGATGCCGAGGTTCAAGCTCTTATTTCGCACGTGCGGAAACGGGTGCCCCGGGTCGATCGCGATGGGCGTGAGGATCGGAAAAATTTCTTGCACGAAGAGTTCGTCGAGTTCTTTGAGCAGTTCTTCTGGCAGTTGGCCGGGCTTGAGGATTAGAATTCCGTGTTCCGGAAACAGAGGAAAAAGCCTGTCTTGCAGCGCGGTCGCCTGCATGTGGGCCAGCTCGTGAGCGCGCTCGCTGATGGCCGCCAGTTGGTCGCTGACCGAGAGCCCATCGGGACTCTCTTCGCCTACGCCGCCAGAAAGTTGCTGCTTCAGACCCGCCACGCGAACCATAAAAAATTCGTCGAGATTCGATGCGACGATGGCGTGAAACTTGAGCCGTTCGGCCAAAGGAACCGCGTCGCTGTCTGCCTCGGAGAGAACCCTCGCGTTGAACTCCAGCCAAGAAAGTTCGCGGTTCAAATAAAGGCGCGAGGAGGTCAGGGAATGGGCGTCGCCCGAGGGACGGTCGCGGATCGTGGCGGAAGGAGGAATAGCGTCGCTCATGGCTTACCTGTTCGGATGCGCAGCAATTTCCCGACCTATGGCACGTTTCTATGCCTTGTATCGTGACAGATACGTAGTTTTTGCGCCGTGGCGCCGCCCGCCAAAAAGGGTGGTACTCCATGCTCCACAATGAACGACGTCGCTAGGCGCCTCACACTCATGGCCAGCACCCCCGAGCAACGCGCGAAAGCCTTCGAGGAGACCTTCGCGGCGGTGAAGGGGTCGCACGTCGTCACCGTTCTCCGTGGGCATCCAGACCCCGACGGAATTGCCTGCGCCATCGCGCAAGCGCACATCGCGGCGCGCTTTGGCGTGCAGAATACAATCGCGTATGTGCACGAGCTAAGCCACCGAGAAAACCGGGCCCTCGTGAAGTTGCTGGGCCTCGAACTTCGCAAGATCAAGAGCCTGCGCGAGCTCGGCCCCGTCGATTTTATTTCCCTCGTCGACGCCCATGATGTGGAGCCTGATCTTGCCGATACGGCGGGTGTCGAGGTGCTCTCCATCGTCGATCACCATCGCGCGCCGGCGCCTCCGAAAGCCCGCTTCGTCGACTTGCGCCAAGACGTGGGTGCCACGAGCACGATCTTCGTGGAGTACTTGGAAGCGCTGTGCCCGCTCGACGCCGACATCGAAGAAGATAGGCGCATTGCCACGGCCCTGATGCACGGCCTCGCCACAGACACCGACGACTTCGTGCTGGCGCGCGCCAACGATTTTCGCGCCGCCGCGACCCTCGCCGAAGTCGCCGATCGCGATCTTCTCGCGGACCTCTCGCGCAGGCTCATCGCGCCGAACGCGATGGACGTCATCGCGCGCTCCCTCGGTGCCCTGATTGTGCGGCGCAATTTTGCGATCGCCGGCGTGGGTTTCGTCAGCGAAACCGATCGCGATACCATCGCGCAAGCAGCCGACTTTCTCGCGCGCCGCGAAGACATCGACACCGTCGTTGTCTACGGAGTCGTGGGCGAAAAATACATCGAGGGGTCGCTTCGCACGCACTCTCCGAGCGTCGATCCTTCCGTGTGGCTTGAGAACGCATTTGGCCACGACGAGCAGGGTCGCGCCTACGGCGGCGGTCGGCGCGACAAGGGCGGTTTCCGAATTCCGATCGGCTTTTTGGGCCGCACCACAGACCGCGCGCAACTGTGGCAGCTCGTCGAACACTCCACGCGCAACGTTCTGCTCCGCCAAGTGGGCGACGAACCGTCTCCCGTCGTTAAGCCCTAAGTTTCGGTCACGTGACGTGCATGCAAACGCCGCTGCGCCTCGCGTATGTCGGCCTACCGCTCGGCGCAATTCTGCTCCATCGCGATGGCCACGACCTCGTGTGGGCGGGGCTGCCCCGGCGCGATTCCCTGGGAACTCGCCGGGTTCAGCGCGTTCTTGGCGAGCGCGTTGAGGTAATGCCTAAACTAGACGCAGCGTGCCTCAAGCGCGTACGAGAGATGGGCGCTAACTACCTCGTGAGTTGGTTCTGGACGAAGCGCGTGCCGCCGCTGTGGCTCAAGGCATTTTCGGGTCAGACGATGGGCGTGCACCCGTCGTTGCTTCCACGGCATCGCGGCCCCGATCCGATTTTTTGGGCAATTGATGCGGGCGATTCGGTCACGGGCGTGAGTGCGCATCGCCTCGAAGAAATCTACGATGTCGGAGGCGTGCTCGGGCAGCGCTCGGTACCCATCGACGACGCCGTCAACGGGTGGGCGCTGGCGAAGCGACTGGATCGACCGAGTTTGGCCCTGTTGCGAGAACTCTTGGGCCGCGTGCGGGCGGGCGAAGGGCTGGGCGCGCTTCCGCAAGATGAGACCCTCGCGACAGAAGCGCCGGCGCTTGCGGACGAAGACCTAGCCATTGTATGGTCGTGGGATGCTGAGCGTATTCTTAGGCGCATACGCGCTGCATCCCCGTGGCCCGGAGCGTGGACGCAGATCGGCGCGGAACTCGTGACCGTCGTCGAGGGGGCC
>CAMCKZ010000014.1 GCA_945875545.1 Polyangium aurulentum
CCGCGATGCACGTGCCGGACGATGCGTAACTCCGCCGCGTCGTCCCGTTGAAGCAGTCCGCGATTGGCGGCGTCGTGCACGCAACTCCCGCGCACGGATCGCCCGCACACACTGTACCCGCACACCCGAAGCTGCACGTCGTGCTCACACCCGCTTGGCATGCGCCGTTCGCACACGTGCCCGCCGCCGTGGCCACGCCGCCCGTGCAGCTCGCCGACGCACACGAGATGTCCGTAACCGCGTAGCTACACGCGCCGCCGGAACACGTGCCCGACGCCGCGTTCGTCCGCCGCGTGCTCGCGTTGGCTCACGTGGCAGCCGTTTGCACATTGCACGCAACTCCTACGCACGGATCGCCCGCACACACTGTACCCGCACACCCGAAGCTGCACGTCGTGCTCACACCCGCTTGGCATGCGCCGTTCGCACACGCGCCCGCAGCCAACGCGACCCCACCTGTGCAGCTCGCGGCCGCACACGCCGTGTCCGTCGCGGTGTAGCTGCAACTTCCCGCGATGCACGTGCCGGACGATGCGTAACTCCGCCGCGTCGTCCCGTTGAAGCAGTCCGCGCTTGGCGGCGTCGTGCACGCAACTCCCACGCAGGCGTCCACCCCGCCGTCAAAAGTGGCTGCATCCGCGCCCCCATCCACCCCGCCGTCAAAAGTGGCTGCATCCTGCACGCTTGCATCCGTGCCGCCAGCGCCCGGATCGCTTGAGCACCCCGCCAAAGTTGCCGCTATCGCGCTGAGCCCCACCAATGTTACGATGCGTTTCATCTGCTTTTTCGCTCTCATTCGCTCTTCTACTTCCACTACGTTCTACTTCCACTACACGAAAAACCTTCGCTAGTCTTTCTCCTTCGTCAACATTCACCTCCTTTCTCGCTCTTTCTCGCCGTTACCGCGCAATCGCTTCCGCCCTCGTGGCGCAGCTCTCTGCCCGCGGCTCTGTGTGTCCTCCCCCAACCTTTTGCGCATATCCCCGCGTTACGAGGTTTTTTCCTATCATTTGCGCGACCACGCCGCTAGTCGTGGGCCCATGTCCACGCCCGACGAGCCGTCACCTTACGCCACCGAGACGCACCTCATTCACGGCGAGTTTCACTCGAACAGTTGGGACTACGCCGATCACATTGTGCCGCCCATCGGCTCGTCTTCGGCCTACCGGCTGCGCAGCGCAGACCGCGGCGCGGAGGGCTTTGGCGCGTTCGCGAACCCCGAGTTCAACCGCCAACAACAGGCCCCGATCTACATCTACGACCGCCTCGACGAACCCACGCGCGGCATGCTCGAACAGGCCCTCGCCCGCGCCGAGGGTGCGGAGATTGCCCTGGCATTTACCACGGGAATGGCCGCGATTTCCGCCGCTCTCGGCGTCCTCGTCAAGGCCGGAGATCGCATCGTCGCGCACCGAACCATCTACGGCTGCACGTGGTCGCTTCTCTCGAACTGGATGCCGCGTTTCGGCGTTGAAACCGGCTTTTTCAACTTTGTAAACCCGCAAGCTTTCGAAGATGCCCTTCAAGACCCGCGCGTGATGGTCGTGCTCTTCGAATCGCCCACGAATCCCACGCTTGAACTCATCGACATTGCAATGGTGCGCGCCGCCGTCGACCGCGCGAACGCGAAGCGAACGAAGGGCCGGCGCATCTTCATTGTCGTCGACAACACGTTCGCCACGCCGTGGTCGCAGCGGCCACTTTCCCTCGGCGCCGACGTAGTCTGCCATTCGCTCACGAAAAACATCGGAGGCTTCGGCACCGATATGGGCGGCGTCGTGTGCGGTCCGCGCCTGCTCGAACAAGATCTGCTCCTCTATCGAAAAGATTTTGGCGCGCCCCTCGCCCCCAAGGCCGCGTGGCCCACGCTCGTGTACGGTTTGCCAACACTTGCTGTGCGCTCTATTCAACAGATTGCGTCAGCGATGGCGGTGGCCAGGTACCTTGAAGGGCACTCGCTGGTCGAACGTGTGTATTACCCGGGGCTTTCAAGTCACCCGCAACACGAACTTGCACTGAAGCAAATGCGCGATCCCCGCGGCGACTTTTCCCCAGGCATTCTCCTGTATTTCATCTTGAAAGGCGGGCCAGCCGAGGCAAAAGAACGCGGCCGCCTGGTGATGAACCACTTGGCCACGAACGCCCTCGCGGTCACCCTCGCCGTGTCCCTCGGGCAGGTGCGAACCCTCGTGGAACACCCGGCGTCGATGACCCACGCGGTTGTACCGGTCGAGGCCCAGCGAGCCGCGGGCATTGAGCCCGGAGGCATACGGCTGTCGATGGGCGTCGAGGCTACCGCAGACATCTTGCGCGATTTGCAGTCGGCGCTCGCATCGCTGGGGGCGCGCTAAGCCGCCATTAAACCGTGAGAACCGCCCACGTTTCTGCATTGACAGTCGCTTCGTCGATGGTACGCTCGCGGCAAGTCTTGCGGTTTCCGGGTCCAAAAGCAATTCGCAGTTTCGCCTGCGCCGCCGGGGTTTGTTCAAATGAGTTTGATTAAAATCAGTTCCACATTCACCACGTGCGATCACTGGGTCGCGGGCGCGCCCATGCCGCCATCGTCCGGCGAATACCGCGACGTCATTAGTCCATACACGAATTGTGCTATTGGCAAGGTAGCTCTCGGGGACAAGGCCGACGCGGAAGCCGCCGTCGCTGCTGCCCAAATGGCGTTTCCGGCTTGGCGCGCAACGCCGTTGAAAGAGAGGGCCCAACCGCTGTTTCGCTTCCGCGAACTCGTCCTCGCGAACCTTGAAGACCTGGCGCAAACCGCGGCAGCCGAATCGGGCAAGACTTTCGGCGAGGCCCGCGCCGAGGTCATGAAGGGCATCGAAGTCTGCGAATTTGCGCTTTCTCTGCAAAACTCCGACAGCGGCGGCATCACCGATGTATCGCGCGGGGTGTCTTGCGAGGTGCGGCGCGAGCCTTTGGGGGTGGTGGCGGGCATCGTGCCGTTCAACTTCCCGGCCATGGTCCCCATGTGGATGTACCCGATTGCGTTGGCGCTTGGCAATTGTTTTATTCTAAAGCCATCCGAAAAAGTACCAATGACTTCGCACCTGATGGCGCGACTAACACATGAGGCGGGCTTTCCGCCGGGCGTCTTTTCCCTGCTGAACGGCACGCGCGAGGCGGTCGAGGCGCTTATCGACCACGAACTCGTGAAAGCCGTGGGTTTCGTCGGTTCGAGCCCCGTCGCCCTCGATGTTTACCGGCGCGCCACGGCCCTCGGCAAGCGGGCGTTGTGTCTCGGCGGCGCGAAAAACCACATCATCGTGGTTCCCGATGCAGACGAGGCCATCACGGTACGCGGCGTACTTGATTCCTTCACGGGCTGTGCGGGTCAGCGGTGCATGGCCGCGAGTCTCATGGTGGCCGTCGGCGACCTCGAGCCGCTCATCGCGAAAATCCGCGAGGCCGCGGCCCTTCACGGCGCCGCATTGGGCTCGGCGATGGGCACCATCATCGACAAACCCGCGATGGATCGCATTCGCCGCCACGTGGACGACGCCGAAAAGTCCGGCGCCACCATCACCGTCGATGGCCGTTTGGCCCAGGCTCCGCCCGCGTCCACCACGTTGAACCAAGATTTCGCCGAAGGCAATTGGTTCGGGCCCACGATCATCGAAGGCGCCGCACCTCACATGGCGTGCGCCCGCGAAGAAATATTCGGCCCGGTCCTCACGATTGTTCGCGTCAAAACCCTCGCGGAGGCGCTGGCTCTCGAGGGCGCGAATCCTTTCGGCAACGCGACATCGGTCTTCACCACGAGCGGGGCCGTCGCGCGCCACGTCGCCGACTGCGCGACCAGCGGCATGATTGGCGTCAATATCGGTGTGCCGGTGCCCCGGGAACCGTTTTCTTTTGGTGGCACAAAAGTCAGCAAATACGGCCACAGCGACCTCACCGGCGACAGCTCGCTCGATTTTTGGAGCAATTTGAAAAAAATTACCACAAAGTGGTCGCTGCAGAGCGACGCTTCGTGGATGTCGTGATGGGCAGCGAAAAGCGGCGCCCGAGGGAGCAAACCAGATGACCGATGAGAAAAAAGTCCGTGTCAAGCACATCACGCTGACTTCCCACCCGGGCCAGCCGGGCGCGGGCTCCGTGCCGATCCACTGGGGTGCCGCGAACGCGCTGGAGCGCGGGCCGGTCATTGGAACCGTGACCGAATCGGGTCAGCGCAACGTCATTGGCACACACTCTGGGTCGTACTCCGTGTACCGTGCCCTCGCCGTCGCCAGCGGAGCTCTGAAACCCGACCACCGCCCGGACCTAACCAACACATCGCCCGCCGAACCCATTGGTCCGTTTCCGTCCTGGGGCGATCCCGATAAGATTGTATCTATCGATCCATTTGGTGCGGTCATCGCAGACGTCTTCAGTAATTATCTAAAAGACGGTTTCGACATTCGCCCGACCATCGCGGTCACGAAGGCGCACATCAACCTTCCCGAGATCAAAGAGGCCATCGCGGCCGGGCGCCTCAAGCCCGACGGCCACTTGCTTCAGGCCAACGGCGACGTGGTCGTCACGAAAGCCGCCCTCGAACCGGTGTGGCATTTGCCAGGGGTTGCGAAGCGTTTCGGAATCGAAGAGGCCGAACTCCGCCGCGTTCTGTTCGAAAACACGGCAGGTATGTTTCCCGAGCTCGTGACACGGCCCGACCTCGAGGTCTTTCTACCGCCCATCGGCGGCATGACCATCTACTTTTTCGGCGATTTGAAAACAATTAGTGATCCGAGCATACCCCTCGCGGTTCGCGTCCACGACGAATGCAACGGCTCCGACGTCTTCGGTTCCGACATCTGCACGTGCCGTCCGTACCTCACACACGGCATCGAGGTCTGCATTGAAACCGCGCAGAAAGGCGGCGCGGGCCTCATTGTTTACTATCGAAAAGAGGGGCGAGCGCTCGGCGAGGTCACCAAGTTTTTGGTCTACAACGCCCGAAAACGCCAAGAGGGCGGCGACCGCGCCGACCAGTACTTTGCGCGCACAGAGTGTGTTGCTGGCGTGCAAGATATGCGTTTCCAGGAGCTGATGCCCGACGTCCTCCAGTGGCTGGGCATCACGCAAATCGATAAATTTGTATCGATGTCCAACATGAAACACGATGCCATCGTGAAAACCGGTATCAAGATCATCGAGCGCGTGAGCATTCCCGACGACTTGATTCCCGCCGACGCGCAAGTCGAAATGGAGGCAAAGGTGGCCGCCGGGTATTTCAGCCCCGACGCAAAGCCAACATCCGACGAATTGAAACTGGTCAAAGGCCGGGATTTGAACGAATGACGTCCGCGCCTTCCCTACCTGACACGCCTCCGATGGCCAGTGTTTCTCCTCGCATCAGCTACCTGCGCTCTCTCGGGTCGATCCGCGTTACGGCCCGTCAGATGCTGGCAGATGCCCGCCGGGGCGCGTCGCGGAACTTCCGGGTCCACGACGACAAAATCCACGCGGCCGCACAGTTTGTGGCGCAAGTGACATTGGAGCAATACCCGACTCTGGACATTCCATTTCACAGCCGCTGGCGCCATTTTGAGATTCCAGGGGTCGTTTCAGAGACCGGGTCCGCGGCAATGCCCGGGGTTCTCCCGGCGCCAAGAAATCTGGCCTACGAGATCCTCGGCGATCCTCCCCATGCGCCCGAGGCCGATGCCGACGCGCGCCGGGCGTGGCTAACCCGCGCGTGGGATCTCGCGATGGTCAGCGTGCTCCTGGACGCCGGCGCCGGCGATGTGTGGACGTACAACGACGAGGCAACGGGGCGCACATTCCGTAGGTCTGAGGGCCTCGGAATGGCGAGCCTGCGCATGTTTCAGCGCGGAATGTTTTCGAGCGATCCGGCCACCGATCCGCTGCGCGCCGACGCCCTTCGCTTGTCGCAGCTTGACCCCGCCGAGCTCGGAGCCGGGTTCCAAATCACGGCTCAAAATCCCATGGCGGGCCTCGAGGGTCGCGCGCAATTGCTGCGTTCCTTCGGCGAAAAGCTGCTTTTTCCCGACGGCGGCATGGGCGCCCTCGCTCGCCCCGGCGACCTCGTGAGCGTCGCGCTGGGGGCCGCAACCGACGGCGGCGTGTCGATTCCGGCGCTGGTCGGCGAGCTTTTGAACCGCTTCAGTTCCATGTGGCCCGGGCGCGCCGCCGTCGATGGTGCGGCGATGGGCGATGTGTGGGCGTTTCCCGGTGCCGGCACGGGCAGTCCCGCCCCGGGCTTCGTGCCATTTCACAAGCTTACCCAATGGCTTACGTACTCGCTCGCGGAGCCCTTGGTTGCCACCGGCATCGCGATCATCGGCCTTAGCGAATTGACCGGCCTGCCCGAATACCGCAACGGCGGCCTGCTGATCGACTCGGGAATTCTCGAACTCACCGACCCCGCCGCCACAACCGCCGCACACGCACCCGACTCCGCATTGATCGTCGAGTGGCGCGCGCTCACAGTCGCACTGCTCGACGAAATCGCGGACGAGGTTCGCATTCAATTGCAACGGCCTGGCCTCGAGCTGGCAAAGATTCTGCAGGGCGGCACGTGGACGGCCGGGCGTCGATTGGCAGCGGAAAAACGCGGCGTATTGGCACCGCCGCCGCTGAAGATTGATAGCGACGGAACTGTTTTTTAACTGGCTATACATTCAATTAGGGAGAGCTTCATGACACCAAAATTAGTTCACGTCGACCATCCGCTGGTGCAATGCAAGTTGTCCCTTATGCGCAAAAAAGACACGTCGTCCGCTGATTTTCGCCAGCTCATGGCGGAAATAGGCATGCTGCTGGCCTACGAGGTCACCCGCGACTTACCCATCGAGCTGCGCCCCATCGAGACGCCGCTCATGCCGATGAACGCGCCGTTTTTGCAGGGTAAAGACATGGTCCTCGTGTCTATCCTTCGCGCCGGCAACGGTTTGCTCGACGGCTTTCTGAAGCTCGTACCCACGGCACGTGTTGGTCACATCGGCCTGTACCGCGATCCGCGAACCCATGTTGCGGTGGAGTATTATTTTAAGGTGCCTCAAGACATCGACACCCGTGACACGGTTGTCCTCGATCCGATGTTGGCCACGGGCCACTCGGCCGTCGCCGCCCTGGACCGCTTGAAGCAGACGAAACCAAAAAGTATTAAGTTCGTATGCCTGCTTGCGGCTCCGGAAGGCATTGAATACCTTCACGAATTTCACCCAGATGTACCTATCTACACCGCAGCCATTGACGAAAAACTAAACGACAAGAAGTACATCGTCCCGGGCCTCGGCGACGCGGGCGACCGGCTCTTCGGCACGTTGTAAACGGCGAAAACGCCGGCGGCAATCGGCGACGTCAGCCCGTTCGTTGAGGCGCGACCATCACGCGTCGGCTGCGGGCGGGCGGCCAGCTTCCACGGCCTCGAGCCGGGCGTCGATGACAACGGCACCAAGCTCCGCAAACAGTTCGTCAAGAAGCGGATCGAGGTCGGCGGCTTGGCTGAGGGTGGTCGCGATCGTAATGGCGCCACCTTCTTCGGCAAAAAGCTGCGCGAGGCCGTCGGCGGCTTCGAGGAGGCCCTTCAAAAACACCACGTCGCGGGGCTTTACCAGCGCGCGGCGCACGCACATGCCCTCGCCCACGCACGGAGGAACGGGAATGCGACTCATACGCCCGACGACTCGGTGCGCCGTGCCGGGTCCGCATCTGTACGGGCATCTGTATGGGCATCTGTGCGGGTATCTGTACGGGCATCTGTACGGGCGTCTGTACGGGAAGCGTTGGTGGGGCCGGCGGACGGACCTGCCGCCCCGAGGGACGCGCGAACGTATTCCACTATCTTGCCAACGTAAGACGCCAGCGGTGGACACGAAAGATGCGGAGCGCACACCCGCGCGTTTTGGTCGTCGAAAACCGCGTCGCCCACGAGGGCATCGAGGAGGGAACGCGGACTGCCGCCGAGGCGTTCAAAACCCGGGGCTCGCACGAGGGCCGTCGCCAGATGAGAAGCGAGGGTGCCTTGATTCACGCGACGACCGGCCGCTTGCGCGATGAGTTCAAACACCGCGCGCGAGGGCAGCGGATCGCGATCGACGATGTGCAGCGTCTTGCTTATGGACCCCGTATGCTTACCGGCTGCGTATGCGACCTGGGCGACGAAGTCGATGGGGACCAAGTTGAGGCGTGCATCGGAGCGGCCAAAACTCGGCAGGCGAAGCTCCGGGGGTGCGGTCACAAAGAGGAGGAAAAGTCCAAAGCTCCCGAGGCGGCGATCGATCTCGCCGGTGACGGAATCGCCCACGACGATGGACGGCCGTACGACGGTGATGGGAAGGGAGCCCATCTGCGCGCGGAGCATTTTTTCGGCCCGGGCGTTGGCCTCCACCAAGCCGTCGCGCAGGTGCTGCCCGACATCCAAGTCGTCTTCGAAAAATCGACCGTCGCGATCGCCGTAAACGAGCGCCGTGGAGTGCGCGATCACGCGCGAACGTTTGGCAGTGGCGCGCGCGAGTTCCAAGACTTCGTCGGTGGCGCGCAACACCTCTTCAACCGCGAGCTTGCGGCCCGCATTGGACGACGCGAGCGCGTGGCAAAGGTGAATACGCGAAGTCTCGGCGGCGAGCGCACGCCAGCGCTGCCCCGAAAGCCCGAGGTCGATGGATCGCGAGTCGCCCTCGATGACCTCGACGCGCGCAGCTTGGGCCCTGTCGAGGGACTCCATCATGGCGTTCGTGCCCTCGGCCCGGCCGCGCGGAACCAGAGCAAAAACGCGCGCAGCATCGTCGTCGCGGAGGGCTTGATCAAGAACGGCTCGCGCTTCTTGAGACGGAAAACCTGTGATCAAAATCGCGTCGGACGGGGGCTTGGCAGCTCGGGTCATGGGGCGCAACGTACCCCTTTCGCAAAAGTTTCGCAGCGCTTCAGGCCCACCGCACCGCAGGGAAAAGAGATCGGCGTCGCGCCGTAGCAGCCCTTGATGATGGCGCCCTCGCACCGAAAGCCATCGACGCCGCACAGGGGCCCAGCGTCGCTTTTCGGAGGCTTGCACCGCCCGAAGGCGCCGGCGCGTTCCACGCACGTTTGCCCTGCTTTCGCGCAATCAATGCCGACTTCTTTGCCCGCGAAACATCCGACCGCGGTGTCGCCGAGGCAGCGATCTTGCTTGCAGACTGCACCTTTCGGAACGCACGCCGCACCCTCCGCGCCCTCTTCGCAAACGAGGTCGAGGACCGCGCAATCGACGGACACAAGAAAGCCTTTATCGCACCCAACTTTTTTGGACCCGAGGCACTTGGGCTTCGCGCCATCGGCCTCGGTGCAGCGATCCAAGACGCAAACGGCCTCGCCATCTCGCACGCGGCAGTGTTCGCCGCCGCGTGGGCAATCGCGAACCGCGAGAACTTTTTCTTTCGCGCAGATGACCGCGCGGCCGTCGGTGTCGCACATGCCGCTGGACCCGGACTTGCCCCGCCCGACGCACGCTTCGGCCTTGACGCCGCGCAAAAGGCAATCGCGAAGCACGGTGCATGAAGTGGCGTGAAGCCCGCATTCGCGCACGGAAAGAGGCACCCCCAAAAACGCTGGAGACCCGAGAGCGGGCGCGTAACGCTTCACACAACTCGCGAAATCGTCGGCGAGAACCGAGGGCGAAACGGGCTGATTGGTGCACCCGGAAAGGAGCGCGCACAGCGAGGTGACGTCATCTAAAACGGGGGGCGAGACGCGATGGATTTCTGCCTCCGCTTCGGCCTCGGCGGCCGGCGCGGACGATGCGGAGAACGAGAGCGCAAGGGAAACTAACCCCAGCGAAGTCAAAGAAAAAAAACGTCGACCCATCATGAAAATCCAGTGGCAAGGCCAATGCATGAGAGAGGCAATCCGTCTCATTCCCACGCGGCAGATTATCTCAACTTAAGCACGGATGGCCAATTCCTGCGAGTCAAAGCCTGCTATCGGGCTGAGGGGAAATTCGCGCCTCGGGAAGGCCGCACCAGGAGCCGCTCTCATGATCGACGACGTTCTCAAAGACCTGCAGTCAAGCACTGCAAAAGCCCACGAAGCGTGCAAACGAGACTTGACGAAATTGCGCGCGGGTCGCGCAAGCGCGGACATGATTGCGGGTGTGCGCGTCGACTATTACGGAACCCCCACGCCCCTCACCCAGATGGCGAACATCTCCGTTCCCGAGCCGCGCATGCTCACGGCAAAACCCTGGGACAAGGGCGTGCTGAAAGCCGTCGAAAAAGCCATCCGCGAGGCTGGATTGGGGCTGAATCCCTCGATCGACGGCGACCTCGTGCGCATTCCGATTCCGGCGCTCACCGAAGATCGTCGCAAAGAATTCGTGAAGATCGCGCGAAAACACGGCGAAGAATGCAAGGTCGTGATCCGCAAGGCCCGCCACGATGCCATCGACATGCTCGCAGAGATCAAGGACGGCGGCGGCGCAAGTGAAGACGAAGTCGACCGTGGGAAAAAGAAGGTCGAAGATTTGGTTAGCGAGGGTGTGAAACACGTGGATACCCTTGTAACTGCTAAGGAAAAAGATATCCTCGACATCTAGGCAGCCCGCGTTCACGAGCGCCCAGCCCAGCCCAGCCCAGCCCCTTGAGCCATCGATCGCGCGGCCTTTTAGCACACTTCTTGACTCGCCCCGCCCACGATGAAACGGTGCAAGTGAACTCTCTTCTCGGCCGCTTTCGCCACCCCCACGAAAGCGCCTTTTCAAGGAAAACTCCACGATGCGAGCCATGCGAGCTATAGCACACGGCTTGACCGATGTCGGTCGTCAGCGCGAGCACAACGAAGACGCCTTCGTGTGCCGCGAAACCGATGGGCTCTATGTCGTATGCGACGGCATGGGTGGGCACCGCGCCGGCGACGTCGCGTCGAAGATTGGAACCGAGGCCGTCTCCTCGTTTTTCCAACACGCCGCGAACGAAGAACTGACGTGGCCGTTCCACTTCGACACCAACATCACGGGCGAAGAGAATCGCCTCTTGACAGGTGTGCGTTTGGCCAATCGCCAGATCTACGAGCGCAGCTTGAGGTCCCGAGACTGCCACGGCATGGGCACCACGCTCGTTGCCGCGCTCTTCAGCCCGGATCGTGGTCGCATGTTTCTCGCGCACGTCGGCGACTCACGTTGTTACCGCGTTCGTGGCGGCGAGAGCACGCTGCTCACGCGTGATCATTCGCTGGTAAACGACTACCTCCTCGCGATGCCAGACCTCTCCGACGAGCAGAAGGCCGAGCTTCCAAAAAACGTCATTACGCGCGCCCTCGGCATGCAAGAAAGCGTCGTCATCGACCTCGGCCACGACGCCTCACAGGTCGGCGACTGGTACATTCTTTGCTCCGATGGCCTGTCCGGCATGCTCCTCGACGCCGACATTGGGCGCATTGTTGAGGCCTCCGCCACGCCCGAACTCGCGTGCCGAAACCTCATCGACCGCGCCAATCACAACGGCGGCGACGACAACATCACGGCGATCGCGGTGCTCATTCAAGAGTGACACCTCACCCTCGAGTGCCGAAGCATTCCAGCGTGGCGAGTCATTCAAGCGTGACGAAATAGCGTCGCTTGGTCACGCGCGCAGCCGTTCTTCGACCTTGCGTAGAACGGCATTGTCCGCTGGCGGAAACGTCAACGACGTGAGTTCGGTCGCGCGAAACCACTTGACTTCCGCGACGTCGATGGCCTGCGGCTCTTCGTTTTCGTCGATGCGAAACGCTTCGAAAAAAAGAAGAATTACGGCCTTCTTCGCATCTTCGTATTGGTGAAACGTCACGTCGACGATTTCGCCGACGCGCACGCGAAGGCCAACTTCTTCCATCAGTTCGCGAACCACCGTCTGGCGTGGGTCTTCGCCGGGCTCGACTTTTCCCCCTGGAAATTCCCACATTCCGCCCAA
The DNA here is from genome assembly GCA_945875545.1 of Polyangium aurulentum. GTDB lineage: Bacteria > Myxococcota_A > Polyangia > Polyangiales > Polyangiaceae > CAIQDA01. Next base: position 11,883 of record CAMCKZ010000014.1, read on the forward strand.
GTGCGCATTGCCGCGCCGCCGGTCGAGCAGCACCCTCTTTTCTTCGATGACCACGCCCGCGGCCACAAGCACTGTCTGCATAAACTTCTCCACGTCCCCAATCCCTAACACCGCTGAGCCATCATCTCCCCGTTTTTTGCGGACTTGCGACGTCATCTTGGCTACTTCGCTCGACCGAGGAGCCTCCATGAGCACGACGATCGCTGACCGGCCAGTACACTCTTTTGCTACCCCTTTGCAGGCGGGCGCGGCGCTCGATTCGACTTCCGGCGGCGGCGGTTCCGGGGGAGTCGGCGGCGACGACGAGTTTCGCCCCAAGAGAAGTCCGCTGGCCATTTTTGCAGGAATTGCCCTGGTGATGGGTGCGGGTTTCGGGCTCTACAAGGCGGCAAAGTCGGACCACGATAAGATTACACCGGAACAATCCGCTGTAATCCGTAAAACACTCCAGGCACAGCCGAAGGCTACTCAGCTTCCCGAGTGGCGCAAGTACGCCGCACAAGACGACGCTCCGCTGCTTCAACAAGAAGCATTCGCGCAGCTCGCTTGGGTGAAAGATTCGGAAGGCCTCGACCTCATCGTTCGCGGGCTCGCGAATGTCGACCACCGCATTCGGAGCCGCGCCGCCCAGGCCCTGCTCGAGTATGGCCGCGACGCCGAGGGCAAGGTGAAGGCGCCTCTGCTCAAGGCGCTCGCCGACGCGGACGATTCGGATAAGCCGCAAATTACCTGGGCTTTGGCGACCATCGGTGCAGAAGAAGCTTTCGACACGACGCTGACGGAATACCGCGCCGGTCACCTCGGGAGGCTCCAGCGATTGAACGAGAGCCCGGCCTTCGACACCGACGTGCTGTCGTCGATGGTGGGCATCGATAAACTCGCCACGCAAGCGGGCGACGCCAACGAATCGGTACGCCAACTGGTTGCCACCGTGCTGTCGCGCACGGGCGACGCCAAGTGGACGGAAGTCCTTATCCAGCTCGTCGCCGACAAGAGCGTTGACGTGGCGCGTGAGGCCGCCGTTGGCCTCGGCAAGATTGGCACCGATGCGGCGACCAAACCCCTCGTGGCGGCCCTCGCCAAGGCCGACAAAGCGTCGCGTGCCAAGTTCCTCGAAGCGCTGCGCGACGGCATCGGAACGCCGGGCCTCGTGCTCGCCCTCTCGACGGTGTCAAAAGACACCGCGGACCGAGAGAAATTCCAGACAAAGCAGCTTTTCGACATGATGAAAGAGCTCGAGGATCCGCGCGCCGGATCAAGCCTCGAGTCCATCGCGAATGCGGCCGATCGCCCCCATTGGCGCGTCGAGGCGGCCCTTCGCATGGCGGCCGTCGGCGACCTGCGCGCGCTGCCCACTTTGGCGTGGCGACTCACGAAAGAGCCCAAAGAACTTTACGACGCCAAGCAGGATCCCGAGTACCTCCGGGACGACAACGAGCGCGTGTATTCTGCACGTATGATTGCGGACCTCGCCGTCCTTTACCCGGACCAGGTTCAAGACATTCGCGCGAAGACCGAACGGGCAGTGGTGCAGTGGGCAACCGATTTGCCACAGCCTCACGCGAATGCACTTCGCGCGCTGGCGGCTATGGGTTCCAAAGAAGGATTTGAAAAGATCAAGGCCTGGGCAGACCCGCCTGGAGCCCTCCCAAAGCCTGGATTTACAGGGCAAATGCCTGACAACTTCAGTACCGCGCAATCGGCGCTGCGTTACGCGGGCTGGGGCAGAGAAAGCGACAACAGCTTTGCCCTTCTCACGAAGCAACTCGGGCGAAAAACCCCAACCCTCGACATCACGATGGAGGCCCTTCAGCAGGGCGGCATCGCGATTCTTGGCATGACCCTGCGCGCGCTCGAAGTGGGCGCTTGTCAAGGATTTGCCGAGCTCCAAGATGCGCGCGCCGTTGGACCGTTGAAAAGTTTCATCACGGACACGGCCGAAAATGAGCAATCGCGCCTCGAAGGCGGGGCCGCGCTGGGATGGATCATGAGCGACGCGGAGGCCGATAAGATTGTCGACGACGTGCTCGCCCTCAAGAAACCCGACGCACGAAAAATCGTCGTGCGCACGTCTCTTTTGGAGGCCCTGCTTCGCCACGGGTCCGTGCATTCTGCAAGTAAATTGCTGGAGCTCTTGGACCCCAGCGTCGACCTCGCGGTTCGGCACAACGTCGCCCGCGTTCTCGGTGCCGGCGGCCTCGACCCAAGCCTCGTTCCCCTGCTGCTCGAAAAGGCCAAGGTCCCCGATCTGCGAGGAAGTGCAGTACTCGCGCTGCTTCTTGGCGGCACCGAAGACGACGCCCAGCGCGCGATCGCCATCCTAAACGACGGCCGACCGGAAGAACTCGAAGACCTAAAAACGGCGTACGAGGCAAGCTTCAGTTTTTGGACGAGCCGCAACTACGACCACGGCGACGTCGCTCGCTGGACGCGCAACGCGGAAGCCGCAACGCAAGTGCGCCTCTTCGGCATGTACGCCGAGTGGCCGCGGTCGCTCCTGAGTCATTCGCTCGCGGGCCTGGAGTTCGACAACGGCCCGCATTCGCTCACCCGCGTGCAGCTTCGCGTGCGCCTCATGCGAGACGCCAAAAGCGCCGACGCCACGAAGCGCGCAAACGCCCTCTCCATCCTTCAATTCACCAAAGAGCGCGGTGTTCTTCTCGCGCTCCGGAACGAGCCCGAACCCCTTGGCAGCCAAGCGCGCGCCACGTATTTTCGCGTGATGAATCCGCGCCTCGGCGTTGAGGCGTTGCCCGCCAACCAGTGATAGGCTGCCACGATTTTCCCAATACACTCAAGGCTTTGCTCCGCTTCTGAGCCCACGCCCTACCGGACCGATAAAAAATGAATCCGATTTTGATGTCCCTCATTTTCGCAGTCACGCTCGGTACTTTTGCGGTCGTCGCGAAAAAGCGTTTTGCTCTCCTCGCAACGGGGCGTGCGGTCGATCGCTTTGATCGCATACCTGACCGCATTAAGAGCGTTATTACGTATGCGTTTTACCAAAAGAAGATGGGGTATTACGAGCCCGTTGGTACCGCGCACAAGTTCATCTTCATCGGCTTCGTCGTCCTGCTTTTGCGAAGCATTATTCTCTGGGGCCGCGCTTTTTCACCCACATTCAACGCCTTCATTTTCGGCCCAGACACGCTGCTGGGTCAGGGCTATGAACTCATCAAAGATGTGGTCGCCACCCTGGTGGTTCTCGGGGTTTCCGTCTTCGTTTACTACCGCACCGTGAAGCCTCAGAAGCGCATGACGCTGTCGACGGAGGGCCTCGTCATTCTGGGCATCATCGCGACGATGATGCTTTCGGACATGCTCTACGACGGCGCAGGCATGGAGCTTTCATGGCGCTTTCGGAGCGCCGGCCCCGAGGGAATTATCGGCAAGCTCATCGCGCCTTTTGGCACGGCGCACGAGGGGTTCACCTTCGGTGCGCCCGCGGGCTCCCTTTTCCGCATGCTCGTTCGGGGCACCACCGACGACACCCTCGCGTGCCTCGCGCAGGCGGGTTTTTGGACGCACGCCACGTTGGTGCTCGTGTTCTTGAACATTCTTCCTTTTTCAAAACACTTTCACATCCTCACGGCGGTTCCGAACGTCTTTTTCCGCGATCTTGAGCCCATGGGTCGCTTGAGGCCTCTCGCCGAGAACGCCGAAAAATTGATGGAACTTGTGGGCGCCGTCTCGGAGCTCGAAGACCCGACGAAGGCCCCCGTGGGGGTCGCGCGCATCGAGCACTTCAGCTGGAAGTCGATTCTTGATTTCTACACCTGCACCGAGTGCGGGCGCTGCAGCGACAACTGCCCCGCGCACACGACGGGCAAGGTTCTCTCGCCCAAGCACTTGATGCTCGCCCTTCGCGACCACCTTTACACGCGGCAAGACGACCTCATCGGCGCGCCCACCGCGGTGCCTGCTGAGGGTATTCCCGCGGATGCGAATCCCATAGCGGTCGGTCTGGGCTCCATCTTGATCGCCCCCGACATGCTGCACCCAGACGTTCTCTGGGGCTGCACCACGTGCCGAGCCTGCGAAGAACAGTGCCCCGTCATGATCTCGTACGTCGACAAGATCGTCGATCTACGCCGCAACCTCGTCATGGTTCGCGGCGAGTTTCCACACACCCTCGCCAAGCCCTTCGAGGCGATGGAAGTGAATGGAAATCCATGGAATCTCTCGCGCAGCGATCGAGGCGCGTGGTCCGACGGCCTCAACATCAAGATGATGGCCGAGAACCCCAAGGCCGAAGTTTTGTTCTGGGTTGGCTGCGCGGCTTCGTACGACGATCGCGCAAAAAAGATCGCGCGGTCCACGGCGAAACTGTTGCAGACTGCAGGCATCGATTTTGCCATTCTTGGGCAAGAGGAGTCGTGCACGGGCGACCCCGCGCGGCGTGCGGGCAACGAGTTTCTCTTCGCTACGCTGGCCGAATCCAATGCGGCGACCCTCAACGGCTACAAGGAGCAGGGCGGCATTCGCACCATCATCACCGCGTGCCCCCATTGTTTCAACACGCTCAAGAACGAATACCCGGACTTCGGCGCGAAGTTTGAGGTGGTTCATCACGCCGACTATTTGCTCGGGCTCGTGGCGCAGAAAAAGCTCACGCCGGTCAACGCCGTGAAGGGCAAAGTCGCGTACCACGACAGCTGTTACCTCGGCCGCTACAACGACATTTACGAATCGCCGCGCAAGATTCTTGGCGCCATTCCGGGCCTTGAATTGGTGGAAGCCGAGGCCTCAAAAAACAAGGGGCTTTGCTGCGGGGCCGGCGGCGGGCAGATGTGGATGGAGGAGCAAAACACGAACCGGGTGAACGTCAAGCGCACCCTTCAATTGCTCAATACCGGGGCAACCACCATCGCCACCGCCTGCCCATTTTGCATGACCATGCTCACCGACGGCCTCAAAAGCCAAGACAAGCAAGACGAGATCAAGCAACTCGATATCGCCGAACTACTCGATCAATCCTGCGCCGTTAGCCTCCCGGCGAAGGCCGCGGAGTAGGCTTACTCGCGATGAATATCGGTGCAATCTGCATGCAGTCCGTCGAAGCCGATGCACCACCCACCGAGACGGCTCCTTTTTGACCGCTTGGCGCTACCTCGGGCTGGTGCTTTCGGCGGCGGTCCTGGCACTCGCGAGCGCGCGCCTGTGCCTCGCCTTGGCGGAGATTTGCCGCTCCTACGAAGGCGCGCGGGGGCTCTCTGACGCGCTTTCGGGGCCCACCGCCATGTGGCATGCCTTCGCGATTGAAGGGCCGCTGCGGGCCCTTGGGCCCCTTGTGGCGACGACCCTCGCGCTCCGTTTCTTGGAAACGCCGCGCGCCCGCGACGGCGCGCTATTCGGAACGACCGCAGCAATGTGCGCCTTCGCGGTGCAGCAGCGCATGCACCCCGTCGGGCACGAGTGGTTTCTCGCGATCATCGTCGTCCTTTTTGGGCTCTCGGTCGGCGTTTGCGCGGCGAGTCTTCACGCGACTCCGAAATCGAGTGGGCCAATTTTTCTCGTGTGGTTGGCGCACTTGGTTGGGGCCGCGAGCCTGCTTTTGTGGCCCACTGCCCGGGTGCGCGCAGCGGTGCTTTTGCTGGCGGTTGCAGCGGCGTTGGGCACCGGTGCGCATGCGCTGTTTCAGCGCGAGCGCCGCCATTTTCGCGACGAATTTGGGGCCACAATATCGCTCGCTTCGCGGACCATTCAGTCGCTGACGCCGTGGCATCTGCGGCGCGCGCAAGGCCCAAGTTTTTCCATCCGCTGGTTAACTTTTGGCTTCTTGACAACCCTCGGACTGGTCGTTTTTTCTTGCTCATTGGCCGTTGCTGCCGGGCGCGGACTGGGCCTTGATTTCGCCACCTTCGACCACGACGGCGGCGCCGCGAGCGCCGATCTTGCCTTCGTCGGGGCCTTTATTTTGGCAGCATTTTCTTTGGCGGGGTGGATTCTTGGGCGCGTGGCGTTGGCGCGCGATACGTCCGAATCCATTGGTGGGCCGCTCGTGCTGATTCCGCTGGTCGTCGTCGCTTTACCGACGGGCCGCTCTGATTTTTTCCTCACCATTGTCTTTGCGCTCGCCGCAGCTCTTTTTACAGCCGCCGGCGCAGTGATGGCCCGGCGAGCTACCCCTTGACATCCTGCGTACTTGGTCTATGAGCACGCGACCCCAAACTTTGAGGATCTAGTGGCAAATCACGCTTCTGCCCAAAAGCGCAATCGGCAGCGCATCAAGCGCACCATTCGCAACCGCTCCGTCAAGAGCACCGTACGTTCCATCGTCAAGCGCGCACGCGTTGCGGCGGCGGTAACGGGCGGCGCTACGGCTACAATCGCGGCCACCGAGACCGCTCTCACGGCTGCTTTTAGCGCCCTCGACAAAGCTGCCAAGTGCGGCATCATTCACCCCAACAAGAGCGCTCGCACGGCGTCCCGCCTTTCAAAGCGTGCCCACGCCTCGAAGTCGGCACCGGCAGCGGCGCCCGCCAAGAAGTGAAGAATTCCTGGGCCCCGCGCTCAGGAATGTTCACCGCTCTTTCTGTAAGCCTTCAGTCCCCATCGTCTAGTTGGCCCAGGACAGCGGCTTTTCACGCCGCGAACAGGGGTTCGAATCCCCTTGGGGACGCCAAGCTCATGGCCTTCTCGATTCACTGCCGTCCACAGAGAATCTCCAAACGACGTAGCTCTTTCGGGGCTACGTCGTTTGTGTTTTTCGGGTTCATGACGAAACCCCCGCGATGAACCCGCATGCAGGCCTCGCAGAAATGGCTGCAATCTACACAGAACAAGCCCCTTCACGATGGTCGCTCGCAGCAGGTCCCCTTGACCGTCGCGGGGTTCGCCGCAGTCTTGCGCTCACATTTTTTTTCGTCGCGTTGCTCGTCACGCTGCTGGCGACTTCTGCGGCGGCCTCCCCGGCCTTGTCCGTCGCGCCTTCTGCGATTTTGGCGCTCCACGTGCAGCGCATGGTGGCCGCTTTTGTGGCGGGTTCGGCCCTCGCCGTCGCGGGCGTTCTTGCCCAGGCCGTGACGGGAAATCCCCTCGCCGACCCGGGTATTCTCGGCACCAGCGGCGGCTCTTTTTTGGGTGCCAAACTGGGCATTGTTCTCACCCTCGCGCTGCCCCTCTCGCTTCCCCTTCGCGCCGGCGCGTCGGTCGTCGGAGCACTCATCGGAGCGGCGCTATCTCTCGCTATTTTGCTCGGCGCCACACGGCGATCGACCCCGCTCGAATTTCTGCTCACGGGCTTCATCCTCTCCATGGCCTTCTCGGGGGTCTCCACGGTTGTCACCGCGATGGCGCAAGAATTCCCAGCACTTGGGCGCGCTCTCGTGATGTTTGCCATGGGCGATCTCGCCGGGGCCGGGTGGCCTGAACTGCGCGTGGCCGCCCCCTTGGCTGTGGGCTGCATCTCGGGCGCGATGCTCCGCCGCCGTGACCTCGACCTCTTGTCACTCGGGAGCGACGAGGCGCAGTCGCTTGGGCTTTCTGTGCAGTCTGCACGTTACGCCATTCTTGGGTGGGTTGCCTGCGGCACCACGGCGGCCGTCGTGCTTGCCGGGCAACTCGCCTTCGTGGGGCTCCTCGGTCCGCACCTGGCCCGGCGATTTGTGGGCGGAACCCATCGGCTCTTGGTGCCCGCGGCCGCCTTTTTTGGCGGGATCATCGTTCTCGCAAGCGATCGCGTGGCCGTCGTTTTGGCGGAGCTCGCCTCGGTGCCCACGGGCGCTGTGACAACCCTCGCGGGCGCCCCATTTTTCTTCTTCTTGCTGCGAAGGCGGTTGTCCGATGGTCCGAACTGACGACCTTCGTTTCGACTTTCATGAGGTTCGCCGCGGCTCCGTCTCGGTGCTTCGGCAAGTGCGTGCGTGTTGCAAAGCGGGTACTCTGCACGCAGTTGTTGGTCCCAACGGCGCTGGAAAATCGACACTGCTCCGGGCGCTTGCGGGTCTCGATCCATCGACCGGTTCCATTCTGCTGGGCGAGCAGACCTTGCACGATGCGGGTCCGGAGATTCGGGCACGGGCCCTCGCTTGGGTGCCGCAGGTTTCGTCCATTCCCGAGGGCATCAGCGTCGCGCACAGTGTTTCGTTGGCACGGGCTTTTCGAGGCGAATCCCGCGCTACGGTGCACGAGATGGCACACCGGGCGCTGGTGCGCTGCGGCATCGAAGACTTGGCTGCCCGCACATTTTCCACGCTGTCCGCGGGCCAACGGCAACGCGCGGCGATTGCGCGGGCCCTCGCCACAGAGGCGCCCGTGGTCCTTCTCGACGAACCGTTTTCGGCGCTTGATCTCCGCGCTGGGCTTCTACTGGACGGCCTTCTCCAAGACCTGGCGCGCACGGGATCCATTGTACTCGTGGTCCTCCACGACCTCGGACACGCAGCCCGAATTGCAGACTGCATTCATGTGCTGGCGGGCGGCACCCTCGTCGCCTCGGGCCCTCCCGATGAGGCGTTGTCCGCCGCCATTCTCACCAAAGTATGGGGGGTCCATACTCGCAGCGGCACCCCATGCGGCCCCTTTGAACTCGCGGGCCCGCCATGAAAGCAGGCCCCGAACAACTGCTTGCACTCTGCACGCTTTTCTTTTCGCTACTGGGCACGCGCGCGTTCATGCCGTCGGCGGTTAATCCCACGGTTTCCGCAGACAAACCCGCGGCCACCGTGACCGACGCGTCGGGCACCGTGTTCACAAGCGGGCCAAGGCGCTGCATCGCTTCCGCCAGCACCGTCGCGGATCGCTTGGTGTCGGCCATCGCGGGGCCTCAGTTTCTTTGCGCCGTGGCGTCGCCGGAAGCTTGCGTGCGTCCGTGGTGCCGCGAATTCCAAGGAAAAAAGCGCATCAAGAGCCTCGATAACCTGAGCGCCCTCGCAGACCTGCATGCGGACCTCATACTCACGACGAATCCGGGATCACCGGCCCGGCTGATGCGCCTTCGCGAGGCCGATTTGCCCGTTTTCGACCTGGGGCCCGCCACGGGGCTCGAGAGCCTCCGCTCCGCAACGACCGCCCTCGGCGCCGTGCTGGGCCGGCAAAGCCGCGCAGAGGCCTTCTGGAGGCGATTCTCGAGGCGTATGGCCACCGTGGCCGACGACACAAGGAGCCCCAGGCCCACGGCGCTCTTCTTGGGGCTCTACGGGTCGCTCTTGGCCGGCGGCGCGCGCGACACGAGCTGGCACGACGTCATCGAGGCCGCGGGCTTGACCGATGCGGCGAGCGATCGCGTGGGCTGGCCGAGCTGGACGGCCATCGATGTAGCGACGCGCCATCCGGACTACATCGTGACGGAAACGAACATGGGTGCGCTTCTTTGCGCCCGTGAGGGCGTTGCCTCAACGCCGGCGTGCCGCCACGGTCACGTCATCGAAATCGACGGCGACATTCTTTCCGATCCCGGGCTCACGATGCTTGACGCCGCCGAGGCCATCGCCGACGGCATCGCGCCTCTTTCCGTCACCCCGTGACGTGTTAGCGCACGCGCGCATGACGACCCGAGGCAAGATTCCCGTTACCGTCCTCACCGGCTTTCTTGGGGCAGGCAAAACCACGCTTTTGAACCGTATTCTCACAGAGAATCACGGCCTGCGCATTGCCGTCATCGAGAATGAATTCGGCGAGATCAACGTGGATCAGCAGCTCGTGATTGGCGTCGACGAAGAGATCTTCGAGATGAGCAATGGGTGCGTCTGCTGCACCGTGCGTGGCGATCTCATTCGTGTTCTTTCGAACTTGAGCAAACGCAAAGGCAAGATCGATCGCATCGTTCTCGAGACCACGGGGATGGCCGACCCGGGGCCCGTTGCGCAAACATTCTTCGTCGACGAAGACGTGCGCGAGGCTTTTTTCCTCGACGGCATCGTCACCCTCATCGACGCAAAACACGTCAGCGCTCGCCTCGACGACACGAGAGAGGCCCGCGAACAGGTCGCGTACGCCGACCTTCTCGTGCTCAACAAATGCGATCTCCTTGGGGGCGTCGAGCTCGACGCGGTGGAAAACAGACTTCGCCGCATCAACGCCATGGCGCACATCGTGCGCTGCGAACGCGGGCAAATACCGATCAAGGCGGTTCTCGATTTGGGAGGCTTTGATCTCGATCGGGCCATGGCCGTCAAGCCATCGTTTCTCGAAGAGGAGTACCCATTTGAATGGGGTGCGAGCTTCGAAGTGTCAGCAGATTCCCTGCTGATTTCGTTCAATGGTGCCAAGGCCCACCACGATCACAGTCATGCCGCGCACGGCGATCACGGCCATCATGAGCACGCCGATCACGGCCATCACGAGCACGCCGATCACGGCCATCATGAGCACGCCGATCACGCTCACGAGCATCACGTTCACGCGCCCCATGACCACGCTCGATTGATTGTTCTGCCTCTTGCTCAGGGGAGCGCCGATCCTTTGGTGACGACCGCACGCGAGGCCATGATTCGTTTCAACGATGCGCCGGGCGCGGCACCCACGGTGGGTTGCCCCATCACGGTGCACCCGCACGAGACCGTGACGATGGCCCTGCCCGCGCGCGGCATCTATGCAATCTACACGGAACCTTGCGGCGACGAGCTCGGCCTGGTTCTGAGCGCAAACAGCGAAGCGTTGGCTTGGGGTCAGGTGAGGCATTTTCGCCACGAACACACCCACGCCGAAGCGGTTTTTTCCATGGCTTTCGCCCACGACGGCAACCTCGACCAAACGGCGTTCGACGCTTGGATGAGCGATTTCTTGCGCGACCACGGTGCCAATCTTTATCGACTCAAAGGCATTTTCGCGTTTCAAAATGTGGAGGAGCGCGTCGTCCTTCAAGCCGTGCACATGGTCACCGACACCCGAAGCTTGGGCCCGTGGGGAACCTCCGCACGCCGCAGCGAACTCGTGCTCATCGGCAAAGATTTGCCTCGGGCCGCGATCGAAAAAAGCCTTCGTTCTTTCGCCCTGTAGGTCGCCGTTTTCCAGGCGTCCACCTAGTGCCGGTGCCCGTGCCCGTGGTGGTCATGATCCGCCGCAGACCCATGCCCCGCAGGCCCGGGAGTCGGCCCTTGAGTCACGACCTTTGCGTGCTCGACGTGGCACGGGCGAAGCTCGATGGTTAGGTGATTTACAGCGGTTTCATGCAACACCACCCGTCGACACATTTCGATGTCCACCGGTTTGTGCGCCGCCAACGCAACGACGCAGCACACCTCGCTCGATCCCATTTCCCACACGTGAAGATCGACGACCTCACCGGCGCTCGCTTCTTCCAGCACCTGCCGAAGTCGGTCGAGGTCGATGCGTTCCGGGACCATGTCCAAAAGCGGGCGCGAAGCTTGCGATAGGAGAACCACCGCCCAGCGGGCGATAACCACGGCACCGACCACGCCCATGAGCGGATCGAGTAGAAGAAAACCAGTCTTTTGCCCGACAGCCAACGCCACAATCGCAAGCACACTCGTCAGGGCGTCTGCGACAACATGGAGGTACGCAGCCTGCATGTTGTGATCGTGCGAGAGGGCTGATTTAACGGCCGGCGGAGGGGCGCCCTCGTCGTGCTCGCCATGCGGCGCGTGACCGTGCGCGTGGCCATGCCCGTGACCGTGCGCGTGACCGTGATCGGACCCCTGCAGGAGCAAAGCGCTCACGACGTTCACGGCGAGACCGAGGCTCGCCACGGGAATTGCCTGAGCAAAGTCGATCGCAACCGGGTGCAGCAGGCGCACGACGGACTCGACAAGAAGCCACACCGCGGCCAGGAGCAACAGCACCGCGTTCGTAAAACCGGCCAGCGCGTAGATCTTGCCGGGGCCAAAACTAAAGCGTTCACGCGTACCATAACTACGCGCATACCAATACGCTACAACAGTTAGCGTAAGTGCTCCGACATGCGTGGCCATGTGCCACCCGTCGGCGACGAGCGCCATCGAGTGGGTCAGCGTGCCGTAGGTAATTTCACCGACGGACGTCAGAAAAGTCAGCAAAACTACGGCCCGGGTTTTGGCCTCGGCGGAACCCACCACGGGCCTCGGGTGCTGAGGGGGCTCGTGGGGATCAAAGGCGAGAGGCGTTTCAGAAGCCATAGGGGCCGCGCTCTATCATGGGTGCCCGCCGCGGCATTCCCCGATGAGGGGCTTCGCGCCCCACTTTGGGTCGTCTTCCGCGCCAAGAGTTCTCGCTCCCTCGCGTTTTTACGCTGCCTCGACTATTTTTCCTCAAGTTATTACGGGACCATCCGTTCTCAGCTGTTGAGGCGAAATCCATCATGCGAGTCCAAGCAAGCGTCGACCAAGCCTTACGGCAGCCCCTCCGCGTGGATGCCTCCGCGGTCAAATCCACCGAGCGGTCCGCGACAACCACGCCCATCACCATGGAGCGAGAAACGACGAACGGCGAGCCGGTCCTGGCCACGTCAACCTCCCGTTTTACCTCGCGAAATCCGCCGCCACAAGTGCCTCAAGTTGGCATCCGCCGCAAGCGGCTCGGGGGCCAAACCGAAGACGCTGAAACGCAACGACGAGGCTTCACACAGCCCGTCGAAGGCCCGCGCACAGTCAATTCGGCCGACAAGTTGGAGTTGAGTTCGGCCGCACGCCGCATCAGCGCCGACGAGGGTCAGCGCACCGAAACAGACGCGAAAGAGGCCGTTGCAGCGGTCGGAACCACCTCGCCGACCGCGACCGCCACGCTGGCAACCCTCCTCGATGTGCAAGGTTAGCTCGGCAAATCGTCCAACGCGATGTTGGCCTGGCGCGAGACCACACAGAAATCAGGTGTTTGCGCGCGGCCGAAGCCATGTAGACTGGTGCGATATCGACCCTTGAACGTCGCAATACGATGGCAAACGAAGCAGCGCAAGAATCCAAAACAAACGGTGCCCGCGGGGTAGTTCTCGTCGTGGACGACGAAGAGGCGGTCCTTCGTCTTTACGTTCGCGCCCTGGGTGCGGCGGGCTTTTTGGTCACGGCTGCCAACGATCCGCGCGAGGCCGCAAAGGCCATCGTTGAGGGCTGCTTCGACGTAGTCGTCAGCGACATTTCGATGCCCGAACTCGACGGCCTGCAGCTCCTCCGAAAGGCGCGCGAACACGACCTCGACATCCCCGTCATCTTGATGACCGGTGCGCCGGCGATCGCCACGGCGGTCAAGGCCGTTGAGGTCGGAGCGCTTCGTTACCTCGTCAAGCCTTTTCACATGACCACCCTCGTTGAGGCCGTCGACGAAGCCGTGCGCCTGCGGCGAATCTCGAAGGCCCGGCGCGAAGTCCTTGAAATGCTTGGCGAATCCAGCCAGCTCATCGGCGACCGCGCGGGCCTCGAAGCAAGCTTTGCGCGGGCGGTTCAGGGGCTTCACATCGTCTACCAGCCCATCGTGCGCTGGTCCACGCGCAGCATTTACGGCTTCGAGGCTCTCGTGCGTTCGCGCGAAGCGTCTCTGCCTGATCCCTATTCACTGTTCGACGCCGCCGACCGTTTGAACGCCCACCAGGCCCTCGGTCGCGCCATTCGCTCGCGGGTCATCGAGCCCATCAACGAGCTCAATGCAGAACAGGCGCTGTTTGTCAACATTCATGCGAATGAACTGCTCGACGATACCCTTTTCGACGACACGAGTCCGCTGGCTTGCCACGCAAAACGCATCGTGATCGAGATCACGGAACGAGACGCCCTCGACGGCGTAAAAGACGTGCGCGCCCGGGTGCAACGGCTCAAAGATCGCGGTTTTCGCATCGCCATCGACGACCTCGGCGCGGGCTATGCCGGGCTCACAAGCTTTGCCCTGCTGGAGCCCGACCTCGTGAAAATCGATATGGCCCTCGTGCGCAACGTGCACCTGGAGCCGGCGAAACAAAAGCTCGTGCGTGCCATTGTCGCCCTCACCGCAGACCTCGGCATGGTCGTTGTGGCCGAGGGCATCGAGGTACCCGAAGAGCGCGACGTCCTCATCGACCAGGGCTGCGACCTTCTGCAGGGCTACTATTTTGCGCGGCCCGGTCCCGCGTTTCCGGTGCCGGTTTTCCTGCCGTAGGCCGTTTCGATCGGGTGCAGCGCCGGGCGCTTGAAAAAATCGGCAGCCTCTCTGCGTGACCATGCAGATGCACTCTGCATGTTTATTGCTTTCGCCTCGCCAGGGCCACCGCCACCACTTTGAAGACGAGCATGGCCACAATGATCCAGAGGCTTCCGACGATAAAGCCGCCGCCCTTTCGCTTGGAAAAAGCCTGCTGAAGCAGAGGCGGCGCATCGACCGTGCCCTCCGTGGCCCGAGCGCTTTTCTCGAAGGCTGCGCGCCAGTTCTCAAAACCGCTCGATGACGCCACGTAGGTTATCATCGCCATCGAGTCGGCTGTGGCGACGATCCAAACCCACCGCTTCGTGGTGTGCCCGCTCGCCCTCACCGTGGCCAGCAAGCGCCCCGCGGCGTGACCATCAATGGCATCGAGGGACCTCTCGTCGACGGTCACGACGGCGTCGCGCACGTCGAACGCACTTTCAAGGGTGCGATCGAGCTTGGCCAGCAAACTTTCGGCCATTGGCTGCGCGCCTGGCACAAGTTTTACGTAGGCAAATGCGCGGCCGCCGTCGTCTTCGAATTCGCTTGAAAATGCGCACGCCGCACTTCCCTCGCCCCCGCAAAACACGCGCCACATGGGCTCGAGTTGCTGCCCGTGCGACGACTTCGCGTCGATAAACCCCTGGGGTGGATGAAAGCGAAAAGGTGCAGTCTGCACCTGTTCTTTTCCCGCGCTCGCATTCGTGAGACCGAAAAAAGAGACCGCGAGGCACATGCTCAAGGACCCAAGCCAGCGCCTCTGCGTGGGCGAATTTTTCATGCGGCGCGGAGCCTAGCGTTTCACGCCTCAAAAAGCTGCTTTGTGGCTGCATACGCGGCGGTTTTCCTTCGCGTCAGCACCCTGCGCGCCACGCGCCCGCACCTGCGAGACAGCGCCGAAAACGGCGCGCCGGCCGAGCCTTCTCGACTACCCTTCGCGCGTGCCGACACTCAACTGCCTCCGCCCGTTTCTGGCAGTTGCCTCGCTCGCATCGTTCCCCGTGTGGCTGCCTGCGTGCGCCGCTGCGCCGCCCGGGGCCTTCCCCGCGGTTCACTACGAAATCGAGCCTTTTCCGCCGCCCGATCCGCGTACGGTTCCAGCAAATCCGCAGGGCCCGGCGGCGCTTCGAGCCGATGCGGGAGAGCCCAAAACACGAGCCTCCGCGGGCCCGTAACCGTTCGTCCGCTGCCAGGTCTTCAATCCTGGCAAAAGCCGCGCTAAGTGAGGCCCATGTCGAACGCCCGTATTTTCGATCGCAGCACCGTGGAGCACGTCGCGAAGCTCTCGGCCCTCTCGCTCTCGAACGAAGAAGCCGAACGCTTCACCACGGAGCTCGCCGCCATCGTCGCTCACGTCGACGAACTGACATCAATCGATACAACAGACGTACCTCCAACATACCAGGTATGTATTCCGGCATCCAGCATGCGAGACGACGTCGTGCTTCCAAGTCTCACGAACGAGGAGGCCCTTTCCGGGGCTCCGCGCCAAGCCTTCGGCGGCTTTGCCGTTCCGGTTTTTGTGGAGGGCTGACCGATGACTGTGAGCGAATCCCTTGATTCCATCGTCCGTATCGCCGAGAGCGTTCGCTCCGGCGGTTGCTCTGCCGAGGCGATCGCGCGCGAAACCCTTTCCCGCGTTGAGGCCCGTGAGCCGAGCGTCCGGGCGTTTCTTCACGTCGACCACGAAGGCTTTGTCGCCGCGGCCCGCGCCGTCGACGCCAAGCGTGCGCGCGGCGAAGAGCTGGGCCTTCTCGCCGGTGTTCCCATCGCGATAAAAGATGCACTCTGCATGAAAGGCGTTCCGACCACCGCGGCGTCGCGCATTCTCGAGGGCTACAAACCCGTGTATGATGCAACCGTCGTGGCGCGGCTCCGCGCCGCCGATGCGACCCTCGTCGGGAAAACGAACCTCGACGAATTCGCCATGGGCTCGTCGAACGAGAACAGCGCTTTCGCGCCCGTTCACAACCCGTGGGACTTGAGCCGGGCCCCCGGTGGGTCGTCTGGGGGGTCCGCGGCGGCCGTTTCATCGCGCATGTGCCTTGGGTCCCTCGGGAGCGACACAGGGGGCTCTATTCGCCAGCCAGCGAGCTTCTGCGGCATCGTTGGGGTCAAGCCCACCTACGGGCGCGTGTCGCGCTACGGGCTCATTGCGTTCGCATCGTCCCTCGACCAAGTGGGTCCCTTCGCAACCGACGTGCGCGGAGCTGCGCGCATGCTTCGCGTCTTGGCCGGCCACGACCCCCACGATGCCACGAGCCTCGATGCCCCGGTAGACGACTACGAGGCCGCCTGCGACCGGCCTGTCGCGGGCCTTCGGGTAGGGATTCCCCGCGAATACTTCGGACCCGGCCTCGATCCGGAGGTCGACATGGCGGTGCGGCGCGCCATCAGTTGCCTCGAACAATACGGGTGCACCGTGAAGCCCGTTAGCATGCCGCATACCAAGTATGCGGTAGCCACGTACTACGTATTGGCAACGGCTGAGGCATCGAGCAACCTTGCGCGCTTCGATGGCGTGCGTTTTGGCCTGCGAAAAGAGCCGGATCACGACCTTCGGTCCATGTACGGTGCCACGCGTGATGCAGGTTTTGGTCCTGAAGTCAAGCGGCGCATTCTTCTCGGCACATTTGTGCTGTCTTCGGGTTTCTACGACGCCTATTACCTCAAGGCTCAGAAGGTGCGCACGCTCATCACGCGCGATTTCGAGGCTGCTTTTCAAGAGGTCGACGTCCTCTGCGCGCCAACGGCCCCGACCACCGCGTTTCGCTTGGGCGAAAAAACGCACGATCCCCTTGCGATGTACTTGAGCGACATCGACACCTTGCCAGCCTCTCTCGCCGGCATCCCCGCGCTCAGCGTTCCCGTCGGGCTCTCGGCAAACGGTCTGCCCATTGGCCTTCAAGTGATGGCGCCCCATCTGCACGAGGCCCGCGCGTTCGCCGTGGCCGCCGCGTGCGAACGCCACGACGCCTTGCACGTGGGCGCACCCGCTGCTTTTCCATGACCATCGAGGTCCGTCTGGCGAGTCCCAGCGACACAAACGCCGTCCTCGCACTCTTTGATCGGGCCGGCGTTTCGTGCCACTGCCGCTACTGGCATTTCGAAGGCACAAAGAACGACTGGCTCGAACGTTGCGCGTTTTCATCCAGTAAAAACGCTGACGAACTTGCAGCGGCTCTCCGCACCAAAAACCGCTCCGAGGGCACAGCTCTCCTCGCCCTCGAGGGAGAGGTGGTCCGCGGGTGGGCCAAATTGTTTCCGAAAGATGCGGCGCACAAGCTATTGCGCCAAGGGCCCTATAAGTCGTATTGCCACACATATACGAGTGATGTCTGGTGTATAGGCTGCGTATTGGTTGACCCGCAGAGTCGCCATCGCGGAATTGCCCGGGCGCTCACCCTCGGTCTGCCAGCAGCCGGGCAGGCGCTCGGGGCCATCGCTCTTGAGGCGTATCCGCGCGTGGGGCATGGGCCGGTGGCCGACGAGGAGCTGTGGATGGGCATCGCGGCACACCTCGAAGATGCAGGATTTGCAGCGATCGCGGGCGAATCACCCTACCCGGTCTACGCGCTGACCCTCCCTACGAATTCACGAAACGAAACGCCACCACCGCCGCCGCCACAAGGATCGTGAGGAGAATGACCTGCACAAACACGAGGCCACTCGTTTTTGGCAGCACGTGCGCGCCGCTTTGAGGAAAACGGCCGAGGTCGCCAGATGACACAAACGACGGAATTTCGCCCCTCGCGAAGTCTTTGCTGGTTGGGGCGGCGTCGCTCAGCATCGGGTCATCGTGGCAGGGAAAGCCGGCTTGGGTCAGGTCTTCTTGCGAGGGCGCGCCGCCCGATTCAACAACACCGCTGCTCGACGGAACGCCCGCGGCGGACAAGGGCGGCAAGGGAATATGCGAGTCACCGACCTCGGGTCGACCATCAAGCCGCGCCGCGGCCTCGGCGATACGCGCGCGCCGAAGAATGATGGCCCCGCCGCCACGCACCGAGATGGCGTCGCCGACGTCGCGCGCGCTGGCATCTCCGTGGGCGCGCGCGAGGGAGTCAAGGGCATCGGCGAAAGCGCCAGCCGACCGAAATCGCTGCCCCGGATCGCTGGCAAGAGCCTTCGCGAGGACGGCGTCGAGGGCCACCGGAAGGCCCGCTTTGGCGTGAGACGGTTTCGTGTATTCACCACGCATAATCGCCTGCATGACCGCCGGGTCCGACGGGCCTTGAAAAGCGCGCGCGCCGACGACGCACTCGTAGAGCATGCAGCCAAGGGCAAATACGTCAACGCGACGATCGATGGGTTCTCCGGCAATTTGCTCAGGAGGCATGTACGCAAGCTTCCCCCGAAGTTGACCTGCCGCCGTAGCCTCGTGGGATTGCAGGCTCGAACGCGCCACGCCGAAATCAACCACCTTCGCCTGCCCATCAAGATTCACCATCACGTTGTGAGGCGTGAGGTCGCGGTGGATTGTGCCGATCGGGTGGCCCTCATCGTCGACCGCTTCATGGGCCGCATGAATGCCGAGGCACGCGTCGCGAACGATGCGAAGCGCCACGGGCAGTTCGAAGGGCTCGTAGCTGTCGCCGGGTCTCAAAAGCTTCATCAGCGGTTCGCCGTCGATCCATTCGAGGGCCAAAAAAGTGACCTCGCCCGCAACCCCTAACTCGAGGGCCGCGCAGACATTGGGATGGTGAACGCGCGCCGCCAAGACCGCTTCATCGCGAAAAAGCTTGGTTATTTCCTCGTCGCGAGCGAGGTGCGGCAAAATCGTTTTCACCGCAACAAGGCGCCGAAAACCGTTTGCACCCACGAGCCGAGCCGCCCACACCCGCGCCATTCCGCCAAACGCCACGGGCATCACGAGCTCGTAACGACCGAGGCGCGTGCCACTCCGAAGAAGCTCGGGACGTATCGTTGGATCGGGCCCCGTCTCCCTAAGTTCTTCAGCCGAGAGCCACTCCGTGTGCAACGCCATCGGGCAAAAGTATCGCATCAATAAAGGGAATATGCACGTTTCTGCTTCCATCACCTCGGCGCATGCGCGAAGGTAAAAGCCATGGACCAGCTTCCACTAACGGCCATCGTCGGTGCCGCCCTTGCGGCGGGCGCGGCGTTTCTTTTCGTTCTGATGCGCTGGAGATCCGGCGGCGAGGCGAAGGTCACCGGGGGCGTGCCCGCGTCCGTGCTTTCCGCGCCAAGCGTTCGCACCACGCTGCCTCCGCGCCCATCTCTTCGGCCTTCAGCGACGCCTCCGTCGTTTCGCGAATCACTCCGCAACGTGTTTTCCGATCCGGCGCTGAATGCCAACGGCATTGGCTTCGGAAAAAAGTGCGAATGGGTGGTCGCAAAAACATCGACCGCCGAACTAGCGAGGGCCCTCGGTCTCGAGCCCTCCGAGACCCTGCCTTGGCGTGAGGCCCTTAGGGCCGCCGTCGAAGGCAAGTGCGTGGCTTTTTTGGGCCCCGTCGACGAGTTCTCTTTTGCCGTCGCAGAACCCGGAACTTTTCGCATCGAGGGGGAGCACATCCTCGACGACACGAACGTTTTTTCGCGCGTCGCCGACTCCATCGGCCGCGAGGTCTTTTTCTTCCAGAACGATCCGCGGGCCGAGGGATTTGCCTGGCTTCGTGCGCGCCCCGGCCTCGTCGAGCGGGCGTTTTCCGTCATCGACACGCACACGCTGGCCGACGAAGGCCCGCAAGACGAAATCGAAGAACAGGTGCGCGGGCAGCGGCCAGTGCCCGAGGGCGAAGAGTGGTGGCCCACCGAAGAAGACGTGCTCGAAATATCCACGGGGTGGAGCACCGACACGTGGGCCCTCGACGACAAACCTCTCGGCGATTTGCCCTGCTTGGTTGCCCGCCCCGTTTCCGTATAACGAGGTATCGTTTATGGCTTTCTGTGTATAGCTGTTGTTAAGACCTTACCGAGTCTCCGGCGCTTCCGCCGCGCGCGTTTTTCGCCTCAGTACAGCCGCCGGTGGACGCCCGACGCGTGACGCGCTAGCGGCCTCCGCACTGAGGTTCTTTTCGTGAAATTCGTCGACAGCTGTGAGCTCAAGGTAACCGGAGGCCGGGGCGGAAACGGCTCCGTCGCCTTCCGCCGCGAGAAATTTATTCCATTTGGTGGTCCGTCCGGAGGCGATGGTGGGCGCGGCGGAGACGTCATTTTTAGCGCCGATTCCGGGAAAACGAGCCTCTTGGATCTCGCGTGGCAGCACCAAATCACCGCCACCTCCGGGCAGCACGGGCGCGGCTCCGATTGCTACGGCCGCGGCGGCGCAGACTTCGAGGTCGCTGTGCCCTTGGGCACCCAGGTCTTCGACGCGGAAACCGGCGACTTTCTCGCGGACATCGACTCCCTCGAAACGAAAGTCGTCATCGCCCACGGCGGCCGCGGAGGGCGCGGAAATATTCACTTCGCCACGAGCGTCGATCGCGCGCCACGCCACGCCGAACCGGGCGAACCGGGCGAAGAGCGCCAGCTTCGCCTCGACCTGAAAGTCATGGCCGACATCGGCCTCTTGGGCTTTCCAAACGTGGGAAAAAGCACATTTATTCGCGCCGTCTCCCGCGCGCGTCCCAAGGTCGCCGATTATCCCTTCACGACCCTCGTGCCCCATTTGGGCGTCGTCGCCATCGACGACGAACGCTCGTTCGTCATGGCCGACATCCCCGGATTGATCCCCGGCGCCTCCGAAGGCGCGGGCCTCGGCATCCAGTTTTTGAAGCATGTAGAGCGCACGAAAGCGCTGTTGCATCTCATCACCGTGACCGACGAAGAAGAGGGCCGCGATCCCGTAGATGACTTCAAGTGCCTCATGGGCGAGCTTGAAAAGTTCTCTCCCGAACTCGCCGCGCGCCCGATGGTCGTCGCTCTTTCCAAGGCCGACCTCACCCATGTGCGCGAGCCTTACGCCAAGCTAAAAGCCCGCTTTAAGCGGCGTAAAATCGCGCTGCACCTGGTTTCCGCCGCCACCGGCGAAGGCGTCCACGATCTCCTGGAGGCTCTATGGAAGCTCCATAGGCCACCGCCTTCGAACGACTAACGCCGCGCTTCGAGCGACGGCGTTCACTCATAAAAAACGCGGGCAGCCCAGGCGATCGGTGGCCAGGGCTGCCCGCGTTTTGTTGTATTCTACACTTGTCTTAGTCGCTGTCTTAGTCGTTCAGCGGCAAGCCCCGTCGGCCTTCACGGACTGCCCCGCGGAGGCCGCAGTGCACGTATTACCGTAAGTACGCCCATCGCAGCCACAAACAGGACGATACTCCCGCGTGCAAATCGTGGGCTTTCGTGCGCAAACGCCCGGCGCATCGGCCATGCCGCACATCGCGCTGATGGGCCGGTTGCAATATTCTTCGGCGCCGCACTGGGCGGTGCCGCGCGTTCCGCACGTTACACCGAGGGTTGAGGGAACAAACTTTCGGTAAAATTCGCTCGCGACGAAGGTCTTGCTGGCCGTCGACGCCGTGCTCGCGAGGACAACCCCCGCGGCCGTGGATGCGCTCGCTCGGCCCGCAGCCTGATCGTCGGCGGAGGCTACGGGGCTTGTGCGATTGAGCACAATGGCTTCGATATTTCGACCCGATGCGGCGTTGACCGGGGTCGCTGTAAAGCTTGGGCACGGGGTGGTAATGCAGCGAATACCCGAGTCTTTTACCTGGTAAAAGGTGCCGAGAGCCTTCGCTCCAGAAGCCCCAACCCACAGGGCGCTCGTCTTAAACGCCGCGATGGTCGCCACGCGCACGTCGGGCACAAGAGCCCCTTCAACGAGGGCGAGCGAGCCCTCTACGGCGGGCCGCGACGCCTCGGCACCGGCGAGGGCGGAGAGGTCGATGCGGGCCACGTAACACTCGCTGCGCGCCACGCCGTCGAGGCACTTCGTCGTCCGCGCGTTCACCTTCTTGACGTAGACACCGCCGCACATCGGCGCGGCGCATCGGCGGGTGTCACGCCGGGTGACGATGAAGGTGCTGAGCGCGGCCAGCTCGCCGTCCGTCGACGAATCGACCTCCGCCCCGTCGACGCCCCGCAACTCAGGCCCCTCTCCGGCAGGCCCGGAGCACGCCACCAAAAAAGGGCTCGCGGCGAAAGCGAGGAGAATTGCTGATAGTGACGAGGTCTTAGTCATGATGGGTTATGGCTTTCGTACGCGACGCCCACAACGCGGGCTCAGGCGAAAGCATGCGCGTAGCAGGCCTATCGGCACACGCAACCCCTTTTCAGTACACCGCCACCATCAACGTCCGCACGGATACTCACCGCATACGACGGATGGTTATGGGATGTTACGAGGACTGGCGCGCCACGCCTTCGAGAACGAGCGCGATGAGGGCCGGCAACCGCTCGGCCTCTTGCACGAGACGCCCGTCGCGAAGGGCCCGGTAAATGCGGTGTTCCATCAAGCCCAAGACAGCCTGCGAACTCACGAGCGGGTCGACGGCGCGCAAAAGACCGTGCGATTGCGCTGACTCCGTGAGGCGAAGAACAATGGCATCGACCTCGTCGGCGAGCGCGACGATGGACCGGCGAACGCCGTGCGCGGGCCCGCGAACCTCTTGCAAGTAGAGCCGCACAATTTCTTGATGGCTTGCTATCACCGCTGTGAGCGCGAGGCCGAACCTCATGTAAACAACGACCAATTGGTCGCTCTTTTTCGCGGCGCGAAGCCCCTCTTCTGCCGACGCGGACGCCTCCTCGATGGCCAGACGAACCGGCGCCATGAGCTCGGCCACGAGGTCTTCGATCGACGCGTAGTACCGGTAGAAGCCGGCCTTCGACAAACCCCCGCCTGCGGCCAGGTCTTCCACGGTGACCACGGCCAAACCCCGCGACAAAAAGAGGTCGAGCGCCGCACGATGCAGGTCGTGAATGCGACGCTTCCGATTCTGCTGGCGCGCACCCCCTTCGGGTCCCGGGCGCACTTGCGCCTTGCGCGTCGGCTTCTCCGGCGCTACAACATGTTGCGACTGTTTGGTTACAATTTTGGAGGACTTCATGATCGGAATACCTGTTGCCCTAGTCTACGTGAATGCCTTTGAGTGGTGGGCGCACAAACATCTGCTCCACGGTCTCGGCAAGAAAAAAGAGAGCTTCTTCGCCTTCCACTTTTTCGACCATCACCGCGCCGCCCGTCAAAACAAGATGCGCGATGAGGGCTACGTCGACGGCATCTTCGGAGGCCCGGCCCAACAGAAAGAGGCACTTCTCTTGGCCGGGCTCGTAGCGGTTCACGCGCCGCTCTTTCCGATTGCCCCATTTTTTACAGCCACGGTGGCCTGGAGCGCGGTCAATTACTGGCGAACGCACAAGCGAGCGCACCTGGATCTCGCCTGGGCAGAAGAGCATCTGCCGTGGCACGTGGAGCACCACATGGGGCGCAACCAAGACGCCAATTGGTGTGTCACCCATCCCTTTTTTGATCGCGTGATGGGCACGGCCACGGTCGGCGCCAGACACCCCACGGCCCACCCGTCCAATGGATCGGCCCACGCGTAAGGCCATCTCGCCGTCATTATTCAGCGAACAATGGGTCGCAACATCTTTTCGCGTCGGGGTGTGCGCCGCCGAAAATGGCGCTAGTGACTGGGCTTTGGCTCCGGCAGCACGAGGTACGGGGCCATGTGTTCTTGGGCCTCGAACTTTGCGCGGTATTCGGTCGCAAGTTTCGCCGTCGGGAACGGGCCCACGCGCACGCGGTAAAATGTTCCTCGCTCGGCGTGCGTGAATGTCACGACGAAAGAGCGATGGCCACGCTCGCGCAAACGCTCCGCAAACGCGTGAGCCTCGGCGGCGTTCGTGTACGAACTGACTTGCAACTGGTAGCCCTCCGCGGAGCCTGCTGCGACCGGCGGCGACGCGTGCGTGGCCGTTCCCGCGTGACGCTCCAAGGCGTCGCTGGGGCGGGTTATTGCAGGACTCGGGTCGATCATGTCGCGGGCCGGCAACGGCACCACCGAAAGTCTGTCGGTGGCCGGCGGGGGCTCCGGCGTGTTGCCATCGACGGCAACTGCGGCGCTTTTTTTCTCCGCGTCTTCCACCGCCGCGAGGGCCGTGGTGGGCCGCGTGGCGTCGCTCAACTTGCGAGGAAAGGCCACCGCACCGGTGCGCTCGGGAGCCATTTTTTTGGTCGTAGGTTCGACGTGCGTCTTCGCCGCGAGCTGCGCGAGAGCATCGGGTCGAGCCTCTGCAAGCGAGGAACTCTCCGGTGAGCGACCGAGCCAAATGCCAAGGGCCAGGGCCACGGATGTTGCGACCACCACGACCAGCGTTGACCGCGACGCGTGGGCCTCGTCCTCCGCATCGAGGGCTTGGAGGTTTTCGAGAAGCGCATCGTCCATCCTCTCTCTTTCATCGCGAGGCACCGGCATGGGCCAACTTTCTATGGGATCCAGTGCCTGGTCCATCGACCTGATGCATGAAATGCCCAAGCGGGCAAAAAAGAGGTTCGCGGCTCGGGTAAATCCTGCATGGTGACATGGCACAAAAATCGCTGCCCCGCCCCTGTGACCTTGTACCTGGAAGCCGACGATGCCCTTTCCTAGTTCGACCGCATCGCGGCGGCCACGCGCGCTCCGTCCCCCTCTCGCGCCTCGCAACCACCGATGGCCGGCGCTCGCCGTGCTCAGCGTGGGTTTTTTTGAGGCACAAAACGCGGCAGCAGCGCCGCCGATTCTGTCGCTTCAAGACTACCGCGCATTTCGATCCCTCAGCGTCGATCTCCAGGGGCGCCTCCCGACCCTCAGCGAGCTCGACGCCCGGGAATCGTCAGGCTTTAGTCTCAATGGGTTCGTCGACGATCGGCTCCAGGCAGGCACCTACGCGTCCACGCTTCGCCGCGTTTACATGGATCGACTTCGCCTCGACCTGAGCTCCGCGTTCCAATACGTGCCGGCCGCGAACACCCTGCGACGTTACGCCGTAACGACCGAATCTGGGGCAAGCGTCCCGGTCTATTTTCGCGCGGGGCAACGTCGCCAACGCCCCGAAACCGATGGGGTTTTTTGCCTCACCGAAGCCGAGTCGGGTCTGCGTTTTCCGCCCAACGCCGCGGCTGTCGGCACGGCGAAACCCGTGAGCCAGGCGGCCCTCGATGCCGCCACGGTGCTCGTCAAACCATGGTGGCTATACCGCGATTATACAACGGCTAGTCCCACGCAACGCTTCGGATCAAACTGGCCAGAGTCCACCGCGAATTTCTTGCCCGCGCCCCTGCTGCTCAAGGAAAATGGGGCCACAGACACAACATTTGTTCGCGTATGCCGTGAAGAAGCCCAAGCAACACCAACGGGCCCGGTGATGCTCACGCGCCGCACGCCGGTCGCCTCCGGAATATCGCCACCATTTGGTCGCTATTCTCAGTTGCCCCTCGACTCCGGCTACGCCACCGCGCACCCGACCGAGGTGCTCGATTGCACGTCGGGCCTCGCCTTGCCGAATTCGTCCGCGTGCGGCTGCGGCCAGGGATTGGAGCGCTGCATCCCTGGCACCACTTACAACAACGACCCACCGGGTTTCGTTCTGCCAACCAATTCAGTCTTGGGTGAACACATGCCCCTCGGCACGGCCACAGGTTCCCGCTCCTCTTGGTCGCGGTATTGGTGGGGCGAAGAGGCTGCCCAATTTCTTGAACGCAGTTTCGGTGAAGACCGCGATGTGCGCTCGCTGCTCGTGGGCAAGGGCACTTGGGTCAACGGCCCACTTGCTGCATTCTACAAGTTTGGAGCGGGCGTCTCCTGGGGCACGGGCCGCGAACAGGCCTTTGCTTATACAAGTCCCCTGCCCGTGATTGAGCCCTCGGCGCTCCCGAGCCTCGCCATCCACGACACCGACTCGTGGCTGCCCATCACCGACCGAGGCCCGAACGCGGCCGGCCTGCTCACAATGCCCATTTTTCTCACGAAATACGCCACGCGTCGCGCCCGCGCGCATGCGGTCTACCAGGCGTTTCTTTGCAAAGATTTTGTCGCCGCGAATGTGGCCCTCTCCCCTTCCGAAGACCCCGATTTGGCGAAGCGCCCCGGGTGCTCCGGGTGCCACACCATTCTCGAGCCGATGTCGGCGTACTTTGCACGCAACGTGGAGTCCACGTGGACGTGGCTTCCCATCAGTAACTTCCCCGTCGATGCGCCCATGTGCCGCAAGCAAGGCAACGGAAGCGTCAACGCAAGCTGCCCAACATTTTATGACTCGAGTTTTGCGACCACATCGTCATCTTTTCTGAAGGGCGCGTACGGTTCTCCAGCGAACGCCGATCGAGGGCCTGCAGGCCTCGGGGCCGATGTCGCTGCGAGCCCTGATTTTGCGCGCTGTGTCGTGAGCACGGTCGCCGACGCGCTGATGCCCGGCGGGCTCGGAGAGGGAGATTCCCTCGCTTCCGCGTCGTTTACCAAGACGTTCGTGGAAAACGGTTACCGCATACGCCCGCTCCTTCGCGCCATGTTCACGTCCGACATTTACCGCAGCACCAGCAATCTTTCGTCCGCCGCGTGGCGCGCCGCCGAGGCACCATGAACGTCGCACTTTGCCCACGCATGGCCTTTCGCGGCGTCATTGGTGGCTTCGCATTCTTCGCGATCGGGGCCCTCGCGGGCTGTTCAAAGGCAGCGCCTGCGGAGCCGTCGTCGAACCTCGAGACCGTGCCCGTGACCTCCATTCCCGGCCACGAAAGCCTCCTCGAAGACACCTCGCGCAAAAGCGAAGCTCGCCTGATTCCGCAGGAAACGCTCATACGAAACTACTTGTCGATCTTTGGTGGCCTCTCGCCGATCGATCTTCAAACGCGTCTTCGCGCGGGTTCCACAAACCTGTTCGACAGCTGGACCGACTACCTCGGCGCGCTCGGCTTTCCAAACTACGAGAGCGATCTTCCGCGGGCGTCCCGCACGAACGCCCTGATGCTCGCCTCTTTCGAGCGCATCGGTGTTGCCCTCTGCGACAAGGCGGCGGAGGCTGATCTGGGCAAGAACGCACGCGCGCTCACCGATAGAACCGTGTTTCGCTTTGAAATGCCCGCCGCCGCCGCACCCCTCGATACCCAGGGATTTACCCAGCGGTTCGACGTGCTGCACCGCACATTTCTTTCCTATCCGGTCGCGCTTGCCCCCTCAGACCGCGTGACGAATTTCTTTGCACTCTACAAAGATATTCTCGCGCGGCACCAAGCGCGAGACGCGGGCGTCTTCACGTCCACGCCGGCCCAATCGGCGTGGGCCGCGGTCTGTTACGGGCTTGTACGCCACCCAGAATTCCATCTTTACTGAGGTCACGACCATGCTTCATCAAGACCGTCGTCACTTCCTTCAGCTCCTTTCCGCGGGCGCGTTGAGCCGCCTTGTGGCAGGCCCCATTTCGCGCGCCCTCGCCGCCGAGTCCGCGGCCGCGAGCGACGATTTCTTTGTATTTATCCACTGTTCCGGCGGATGGGACGTCACCTTGTGGAGCGACCCGCGCACCACCGCCACGAGCGTCATCGATCCCCCGAGCACCGAGTTCGTCGACACCGCTCGCCTCAGGCTTTGGCAAGACGCGCCCCTCGACGGCACGACGAAAACCTTCGAGCCCATCGTGCGCGGCAACCTGCGCTTTGGCCCCGGCATCGGCGGTCTCGTCGACTTCGCCGATCGTCTCACGCTCATCAACGGCGTGGCCATGAACACCGTCAGTCATCCCGATGGCACCTATTATTCGTCCACCGGTCGGCACCTGTCGGGCGGCCGCCCGGTGGCGCCCTCAGCCGACGTATGCGTGGCGGATGCATTGGCTGGCACCCAGCTTTTTCCCGTGGTTTCGTTTCGATACCCCACAGCCTACGTCGGCTCCTCGCTGAGTCCGCGCTGCCTTCCGCTGCAGGTCGATACGGTCGACACCATCGCCAAGAGTCTCTTGCGCGCGCAGACCACCACGAACGAAACGGATCGCGATGCGGTGAACCTGATGCTCTCGGCGGAGGCCTCGACGCTGCTCGGGTCGAGTGCGCTCACGACCTCGCTGCAAGGGTACAAACTGCAGATCGAGACCCTGCGAAAAATGTCCGGCGACTCCCTCGGGCCGCTCTTCAGTTCGTCGGCGCTCAAGGCCGCCAACTTCACGCCGGCCACGTACGCGGGGCGGTTTCAAGGCGCCACGGCGGTGAACTTTTCTTTTGCCGTCGAGGCCATGAAGCGCAACGCGATTCGCAGTATTTCGCTCACCTGCGGCGGCTTCGATACGCACAACACCAACTACCGCTCCCACGGCGAAAACCAGCAAGAAACCTTCGATCTCGTGGCGAGTTTTCTGCGCGCCCTCGACGGCGCCCCGCACCCCACGAAGGCCGGCGCGAAGCTGACCGACCACGTGCACATTTTGATCACCAGCGATTTTTGCCGCACACCCAATATCAATACATCGGGCGGCCGCGACCACTACCCTAATAATACGTCAGTAATCATCTCGCCCAAGTTCCGCGGCGGCACATCTTTTGGCAGTTCGCGGGCGTCCGATCTCTTGCCTCAAAACTCCGGCACCTTCGCCGATGGCCCACGCCCCGTCGCCCCTCCGGATCTCCTCGCCACCCTCTTGTCGTCCGCCGGCATCGACCCGCGCCGCTACCTTCGCGACGGCGAGGTCGTCAGCGCCATTCTACGAGCCCCATGACCCCCAGGCCCCTACGCCACCCCGCGCGTCTCCCGGGCGCCGCACGCCGCCAGCCCGTCGGACGAAACGCTGCCCGCGCGACTTCCGCCGCCGCCCTGTTTCCGTTCGCATTCCCGTTCGCGTTCGCCGCCGTCGCAACCGCCGCCTGCTCCGCGCCCATTTCGACCGGTGAAGGTCCGTCGAGCCCCTTGGTCCGTTCCGACCTTCGCCTCGAACCTCTGGCCGGAACCGAAACCCTTGGGGCCATAACCGCCGTTCACGGCGCCGGCGACCTTCTCCTCGTCGCGGGTGCCAAGGGATTTGCCCTGTTTTCGACCGGGGCACCGGCCAGCTTGGCGGCCCTCGGCACGGCGTCAATCCTCAGCGCCACCACGGCACCGGCAGCCCTCACCGGCGCGCGTTTTTTGGCCGTTACCGGCGACGGCCGGCTCCTGTCCCTAACGAGTGACGGCACCACCCAAGACGTGTCAGCGCGCTACGGCCTCGACGACGGCACCGTACGGTACGTATCAACCCTGGCCCCGTTGCTGCCATTGGCTGCCGCCGATGCCGGGAGCGCGATGGATGGGGGCGGAATGGGCCTCGCTGCCGCCGCGACTCGCACGGCTTTTGCCCTCACGGACGGCTACGCGATCGAGGGCGGCGGCAAGGTGCAGCGGGTGAAGCTAGCCAGCACGATTCGTGTTATACCCTGTGGTGCGCGCACGTTTGTGCAGACCGCCTCAGCGCTTTATCGGCTGGGCGACACGGGCTTGCCGGCGTACGTCATCACGTTTCCGGCGGCCATGCCGATGACCGGTGCTGCGTGCGATACCGCAGGCCGTTTGCTGGCCACAAGCGACTCGCTGCTGTGGCAAGAGGACGGCACAGCCCTCGCACCCCGGGTCACAGGCGCGGGCTTTGGTGGCCTTGTCGCGCTTAACGCGCTCAACGCCGGTGCCGCATTTTTGGCCGCGGGCAGACCGTGTGTATTCGACGGCGTTGTGGCCACCTGCGCCGAGGGGTTGGCGCCGGCGATGGGGCTCTACGCGAGCGCGACGCGGTACCCGTGGGTCAGCAATGCCGCGGGGCTATTTGCAGTGGTAGAGGGCCTTTCCGCGGGGGCCGACGGGGGCGCAGACGGCGCAACACGGCCTACAGATGCCAGCATACCGCAAACAGATGGCAGTGCCGTTGACCGCGACGCCTCCGATGCATCCCGTGTGGATGGCGCCGCGCGCGATGCGGGCCCGGTGGACGCAGCCCTGTCGGCGAGCGAGCAAACCTGGAACACGGTGGTGCGGCCTATTGCCGAGCGCGCGTGCCTTGGGTGCCACGGCGGTGCCGACGGGTCGCGCATTCGGCTTTCGACGTACGCTTCGTGGGTGACCAACCGCAACGCCATTCGCGATCGCGCGGTCACGCAGCGCAACATGCCGCCCGTGGGCGCGGCCCCGCTAAGTGACGCGGATCGCACGGCGTTGGCGGGCTGGCTCGGGAATTAGGCTGTTTCTCGCGCCCGAGCGCGGGTTAAAAACACGCCGGGACGCTGGTCCACGCGTGCCGTCGGACGCGCGCCCGTCGCCGTCATTGTCTCGCAATGCGTCACCCTTTACGCACCACATTGCATCAATCTTTACGCAGTAAACGCTGACCAAGCGCCCAGAATTCCAGCCGTTTTCCAGGAGTTCATGACGGTGACATGACGAAGCGTGACGCGTTCGTGACCAGTTATGTGGAAGATACGCACGCATCGCCGGGGCCCTTTTTCGGCCCCCGTTTCGGCCCATTTTGGCCACTGATTCGCCACTGATTCGCCTGGTTCGGCACCCCGTCGGAAGGCCCGGGCTCCGATGGCTCCCCCCCAAATTCGCCCATGACCACGACTTTTCCCGTTCCACTGTGCCACTGGCGCGCCCAACACACGCCCCCCCTTTTTGATGGCACGGAGCTCCATGCCCTCCTGGAGCGCGTGCGCGAGCCCGTCTACGTGGTTCATGATGCGGCCGATGAAACGCCTGCGCGCATCGGCCTCGCGGTCGGCGGAACGCTGCAACCCGCCTCCGCCCCGGGCTACCTTCCGGTCGCGGCGATGCTCCCGCCCATCTACCCCGAATGGCTCGGTGATCGCTCCTTTTGCGAGGCCCACCGCGTGCGTTTTCCCTATGTGGCTGGCGAAATGGCCAACGGAATCGCCACGACCCAGCTGGTCATCGCGATGGCCCACGCCGGGCTGCTGGGCTTCTTCGGCGCCGGCGGCCTTTCCTTTCCGCGCGTCGCCGAGGCCCTCGCAGAGCTGACGCAGACCCTCGGCGACCGCCTGCCATGGGGTGTCAACCTCATACACTCACCGAACGAACCCGACCTCGAAAACCGCGTCGCCGACCTCCTGATTCGCAGCCATGTCCCTATCGTCTCCGCGTCGGCCTTTATGGGCCTCACGCCCGCGGTGGTTCGCTGCGCCGCGGCCGGACTGACGACCGACGACTACGGACGAATCGTACGTACACGGCACATTTTCGCCAAAATATCCCGGGCCGAGGTTGCTCAAAAGTTTATGTCGCCCGCTCCCCACGCGATTCTCGATAAGCTCGTCGCCGAGGGCCTGCTAACGGCGACCGAGGCCCAGCTGGCCCTGCGAATTCCCGTCGCAGAAGACGTCACCGTCGAGGCCGACAGCGGCGGGCACACCGATAATCAATCAATGGTCGCACTTTTTCCCTCAATCATGGCCTTGCGCGACCGCCTCGTGGCGGAGCATGGCTTTGACCGGCCGATTCGTGTTGGTGCCGCCGGCGGCCTTGGAACGCCCGGCGCCGTCGCAGCGGCCTTCGCGTTGGGCGCGGCCTACGTCGTGACGGGCTCGGTGAACCAGGCCGCTGTCGAGTCGGGACTTTCCGCCCTCGGGCGCGAAATGCTGGCGCAATGCGACGTTTCCGACGTCATCATGGCACCCGCCGCGGACATGTTCGAGCTCGGCGTCAAGGTGCAGGTTCTCAAGCGAGGAACCATGTTCGGCGTGCGCGCCACCAAGCTCTACGAAGCGTACCACTCACACGATTCGCTGGAGGCAATCGCGCCCGAGACCCGCGCCCGCCTGGAACGCGACGTGCTGCACGCAACTTTCGACGATATATGGGCCGAAACGCGAGCCTTTTGGCTCAAACGCGACCCCCACGAGGTGACGCGCGCCGAGGCCAATCCGAAGCACCGCATGGCCCTCGTATTTCGCTGGTACCTGGGAAAAGCCAGCAAATGGGCCATCGACGGCGAGCCCTCCCGTCGTACCGATTTTCAGATTTGGTGCGGACCGGCGATGGGTTCCTTCAATCGCTGGGTGGCCGACTCATTCCTCGCGCTGCCACAAAACCGAAACGTCGTGCAAATAGCACTCAATTTGCTTGAGGGTGCCGCGGTCATTACGCGTGTGGGACACCTTCGCACGGCGGGGCTGCCGGTGCCCGCGAGCGCGTTCCAGTTCCGTCCACGCCCCTTGTCGTAGGCGCGTCTTAATCGCGTCTTCATCGCGTCTTAAGCCCTTCGTAATTATATAGCAATCGAATCCTATGCTGCGGGCCCCATTCGTCCGAGCATTCCGTCAAAAGTAAGCCCGTTAGCCGCGTCCGTTTTTCACTTCAGTCCGAGGTTTTTCATGTCCGCAAGCATTCGTCAGCAGGTTCCCATCGCCGTTGTGGGCGTTAGCGCTCTCTTTCCAGGTTCGAACGACGCGCGCGGATTTTGGGCCGATATTCTCGCCGGCACCGACCTCATCACCGACGTGCCGTCCACCCATTGGCTCGTGGAAGACTACTACGACCCGAACCCCAAGGCGCAGGACAAAACGTACAGCAAGCGCGGCGGATTTCTTTCGCCCATCGACTTCGACCCTTTGGAGTTTGGCGTCCCGCCGACCATTGTGCCAGCCACCGATTCCGCGCAAATCTTGGCACTCATTTTGGCGCAAAAGGTTCTCGACGACGCCGCCCAAGGCCAGTTCGCGAAGATGGACCGGGAGCGCATCAGCGTTCTCCTGGGCGTCACTTCAGCCCAGGAATTGCTGGGGAACATGGTGAGCCGCCTCCAAAAGCCCGTGTGGCTGAAGGCCCTGCGCGAGAGCGGAATTCCCGAAACCGAGGCGCAGGCGATTTGCGAGCGAATTGCGAGTAATTACGTGCCGTGGCAGGAGTCGTCGTTCCCTGGGCTCCTCGGAAACGTCGTGGCAGGCCGCATTGCGAACCGCTTCGACCTGCGCGGTACCAACGCCGTAACAGACGCTGCGTGTGCGAGTTCCCTCGCCGCCGTGTCCATGGGCATCAACGAGCTCCAGCTCGGTCAGTCGGACCTCGTCATCACCGGTGGCGTCGACGCGATGAACGACATTTTCATGTACATGTGTTTCAGCAAAACACCGGCGCTTTCGCCGACGGGCGACTGCCGCCCGTTTTCCGACGGCGCCGACGGCACCCTCCTCGGCGAGGG
The DNA here is from genome assembly GCA_945875545.1 of Polyangium aurulentum. Lineage (GTDB taxonomy): Bacteria > Myxococcota_A > Polyangia > Polyangiales > Polyangiaceae > CAIQDA01. Next base: position 45,012 of record CAMCKZ010000014.1, read on the forward strand.
AATTGCCATGGTGGCACTGAAGCGCTTGGCCGACGCCGAACGCGACGGCGACCGGGTTTACGCAGTGATTAAGGGCGTCGGTTCCGCCTCCGACGGCCGCGCCAACAGCGTTTACGCGCCTCTCCCCGAGGGACAAGCACGTTCCCTTCGGCGCGCGTACGAGGTCGCGGGCTACGGCGCTGAAACGGTCGAACTCGTGGAGGCCCACGGCACGGGCACCAAAGCCGGTGACGCCGCGGAATTTGCTGGGCTCCAGCTGGCATTTGGCGAGACCAAACGCGCCGATGCCCAATGGTGTGCCCTCGGCACGGTGAAGTCCCAGATTGGCCACACAAAGGCCGCGGCGGGCGCGGCGGGCCTCTTCAAGGCCATCATGGCATTGCACCACAAAGTGCTGCCACCGACCATTAAAGTTTCGCGACCAAACCCGAAACTTGAGATTGAGAAGAGCCCATTTTATCTTAATACGGAAAGCCGTCCGTGGATTCGCGACGCGGCCCACCCCCGGCGCGCGTCGGTGTCGAGTTTCGGGTTCGGCGGGAGCAATTTCCACGTCGCGCTCGAAGAGTACGTACCGTCGGTCAGCACAGGAAAACACGCATGGAAGTTGCGCACGTCGCCCACAGAACTCGTTCTTTTGCAGGCCGCGACACCCGCCGAGCTGGTCGTCCGATGCCGCGAACTCGCGGGCAAAGCCGGTGACTTGGGTCACTTGGCGCGGAGCACCCAAGAGGCCTTTACGTTTGGAGCCTATGCCGGCGTGCGTTTGTGTCTTATTGCCAGCTCGCTCTCGGATTTGTGCACAAAGCTGAACCAAGCGGCGGCCGCGATTGAAAAGTCGCCCGGCGCGAACTTCTCGACCCCCACGGGCACGCATTACGCCGCCGGCGCCGTCGATGCGGGCGAAGTGGCCTTTCTGTTTCCCGGTCAAGGCAGTCAATACGTGGGTATGGGCGCGGCTGTCGCCATGGCTTTTGCCAGCGCGCGCTCCGTGTGGGACGACGCGGCGGGTGAGCTTTTCGACGGCGAAAGACTGCACGACGTGGTCTTTCCGCGGCCCGTCTTTACGGACGAAGACCGCGCCGCCCAGACCGGGAAACTGACACGAACCGAGTGGGCACAGCCCGCCCTTGGGGTCCACAGCCGCGCCCTCGCGGAAGTCCTGCATTCCGTCGGCATTCGGCCTTCGTGTGTGGCGGGCCACAGTTTCGGCGAAGTTTCCGCCCTCCACGAAGCGGGTGCCATGAGCGCGGAGACCCTGCGCCGGGTGGCCCGTCGGCGCGGAGAACTGATGCGCGACGCGTCCGCGACCCCGGGTTCCATGGTTGCCGTCGCCAAGTCGCTGGCGGAAGTTACCGCGTTGCTAACGGAATCGAAGGCGAAGGTCGTCGTGGCCAACCACAATGCACCAACACAAGTTGTGCTTGCCGGTGCAACCATCGAGATCGCCAGTTTCGAGGCATTTTTGGCGTCAAAGGGCGTCACCGCCAAGCGACTTCCCGTGGCCACGGCGTTCCACAGCGAGCTCGTCGCGGGTTCTCGCGAGCCTTTCCTCGCGTTTTTGAAGGGCGTGGCGGTTTCATCGCCGGCCATCGACGTGTACGGCAATGCCACGGCGGCACCGTACGAACGAGACCCGGTACAAGTACGAAATGCGTTGGTGGCCCAGTTGGCCGAACCCGTTCGTTTTGTCGACCAAATCGAGGCCATGTACGCGCGCGGAGTTCGCACGTTTGTGGAGGTTGGCGCCGGGAGCGTTTTGACCGAGCTCGTCGGACGAATCCTCGGCGAGCGTCCACACCGCGCGGTGTTTCTCGACCGCAAGGGAAAACACGGGGTCACAACGCTGCACGAGGGGCTTGGAAGGCTCGCCATCGCCGGCGTGCCCATGAGCCTCGCCGCACTGTGGACCGAGTACGCGCCCGCTTCGCAAAAGCCTGTAAAAAAGCCTGCGATGACCATGGCGATCAGCGGCGCCAACTTCGGAAGTCCCTACCCGCCGCCCGGTGGTGCCAAAGCGCTTCCGCCGCCCAATCCCCCGCGCCCGGCACCCCAACCGACGCAGGCTGCGCCCGTTCCACCCGCCGCAGCCATCACGCCGCTCGCAATAGTCGCACCCGTCGCGCCCGCTCAAGCCATTGAAACAATGAGTAAATTCCCGTCGCCCATGTCCGAAATCCTCGCTTCGCCGCCCGCGCAGGCCACTCGTGTCGCAACCGCCGCAACCGCCGCCGCAACCGTGGGCGCCCAGGACGGAGGCGCGTGGGTGCACGCGTTTCAGGAAACCCAGCGTCACACGGCCGAGGCGCACGCATCGTACCAGCAGGCCATGGCGGCCAGCCACATCGCCTTCTTGAAGACCGCGGAGGCCAGCTACGCGGGGCTCACCGCGCTGCTTCACGGTCGCAGCGGCGTGTCGCCCGCCCCGGTTCTACATCCGCCTGCCCAGTCTTTTTCCTCGGTGCCGGCCCACGTCACGCCACGCCTCGCGCCGGCGGTCCCGCCTCCCGCGCCAATCGTGCAGGTCGCCGCGCCGTCTCCGGTTTCCGCCCCGATTCCGACCCCAATGGCCGCGCCGCCACGCAGCGCCGCCGCGCCAGTGGCTGTACCCAACGGGCTGCATCACGCCGCACCCGCCGTGTCCACTCCCGCTGCCGCGCCCGCTGCACACGTCGATTTGCAAGCATTGATGATGACCATCGTCGCGGAAAAGACTGGTTATCCGCAGGAGATGCTTGGCACACACATGGAACTCGAGGCCGACCTGGGCATCGATTCCATCAAGCGCGTCGAGATTCTTTCCGCCATGCGCGAGCGCGCACCGGGCCTGCC